>NZ_CP130630.1:1685416-2022500 GCF_030551255.1 Streptomyces sp. NL15-2K | reverse complement strand
TCCATGGTCGAGAGGGAAACAGCCCAGAGCATCGACTAAGGCCCCTAAGCGTACGCTAAGTGGGAAAGGATGTGGAGTCGCACAGACAACCAGGAGGTTGGCTTAGAAGCAGCCACCCTTGAAAGAGTGCGTAATAGCTCACTGGTCAAGTGATTCCGCGCCGACAATGTAGCGGGGCTCAAGCGTACCGCCGAAGTCGTGTCATTGCAGCATGAGCCCCAACGGGCGCTGTGATGGGTAGGGGAGCGTCGTCTGCCGGGTGAAGCAGCCGCGGAAGCGAGTTGTGGACGGTTGACGAGTGAGAATGCAGGCATGAGTAGCGATACACACGTGGGAAACGTGTGCGCCGATTGACTAAGGGTTCCTGGGTCAAGCTGATCTGCCCAGGGTAAGTCGGGACCTAAGGCGAGGCCGACAGGCGTAGTCGATGGATAACCGGTTGATATTCCGGTACCCGCTGTGAAGCGTCAAACATTGAATCCAGTGATGCTAAGCCCGTGAAGCCGTTCCGGACCCTTCGGGGAATGGAAAGTGGTGGAGCCGGTGGCCCGAGCTGGTAGTAGGTGAGTGATGGGGTGACGCAGGAAGGTAGTCCATCCCGGGCGGTGGTTGTCCCGGGGTAAGGGTGTAGGCCGGTGTGCAGGTAAATCCGTACACCGTTAAGGCTGAGACCTGATGCCGAGCCGATTGTGGTGAAGTGGATGATCCTATGCTGTCGAGAAAAGCCTCTAGCGAGTTTCATGGCGGCCCGTACCCTAAACCGACTCAGGTGGTCAGGTAGAGAATACCGAGGCGTTCGGGTGAACTATGGTTAAGGAACTCGGCAAAATGCCCCCGTAACTTCGGGAGAAGGGGGGCCATGTCCGGTGAAGGGCTTTGCGCCTGGAGCTGGGGGTGGCCGCAGAGACCAGCGAGAAGCGACTGTTTACTAAAAACACAGGTCCGTGCGAAGCCGTAAGGCGATGTATACGGACTGACGCCTGCCCGGTGCTGGAACGTTAAGGGGACCGGTTAGTCCGATTTCGGTCGGGCGAAGCTGAGAACTTAAGCGCCAGTAAACGGCGGTGGTAACTATAACCATCCTAAGGTAGCGAAATTCCTTGTCGGGTAAGTTCCGACCTGCACGAATGGCGTAACGACTTCTCGACTGTCTCAACCATAGGCCCGGTGAAATTGCACTACGAGTAAAGATGCTCGTTTCGCGCAGCAGGACGGAAAGACCCCGGGACCTTTACTACAGTTTGATATTGGTGTTCGGTTCGGCTTGTGTAGGATAGCTGGGAGACTTTGAAGCTGTCACGCCAGTGGTGGTGGAGTCGTCGTTGAAATACCAGTCTGGTCGTGCTGGATGTCTAACCTGGGTCCGTGATCCGGATCAGGGACAGTGTCTGATGGGTAGTTTAACTGGGGCGGTTGCCTCCTAAAGAGTAACGGAGGCGCCCAAAGGTTCCCTCAGCCTGGTTGGTAATCAGGTGTTGAGTGTAAGTGCACAAGGGAGCTTGACTGTGAGACCGACGGGTCGAGCAGGGACGAAAGTCGGGACTAGTGATCCGGCGGTGGCTTGTGGAAGCGCCGTCGCTCAACGGATAAAAGGTACCCCGGGGATAACAGGCTGATCTTCCCCAAGAGTCCATATCGACGGGATGGTTTGGCACCTCGATGTCGGCTCGTCGCATCCTGGGGCTGGAGTCGGTCCCAAGGGTTGGGCTGTTCGCCCATTAAAGCGGTACGCGAGCTGGGTTTAGAACGTCGTGAGACAGTTCGGTCCCTATCCGCTGTGCGCGTAGGAGTCTTGAGAAGGGCTGTCCCTAGTACGAGAGGACCGGGACGGACGAACCTCTGGTGTGCCAGTTGTTCTGCCAAGGGCATGGCTGGTTGGCTACGTTCGGGAGGGATAACCGCTGAAAGCATCTAAGCGGGAAGCCTGCTTCGAGATGAGGACTCCCACCCCCTTTGAGGGGTTAAGGCTCCCAGTAGACGACTGGGTTGATAGGCCGGATATGGAAGCACCGTAAGGTGTGGAGTTGACCGGTACTAATAGGCCGAGGGCTTGTCCTCAGTTGCTCGCGTCCACTGTGTTGGTTCTGAAACCACGAACAGCCCCGTTGCCGGGCCACACGGCGATGGTGTGGCGTTCACAGTTTCATAGTGTTTCGGTGGTTATAGCGTGAGGGAAACGCCCGGTTACATTCCGAACCCGGAAGCTAAGCCTTACAGCGCCGATGGTACTGCAGGGGGGACCCTGTGGGAGAGTAGGACGCCGCCGAACTCCTTTTAGAGCTCTGGCTCTTGGGCGCACAGCCCGAGAGCCAGAGCTTTTTTGCGTTGCGGTAAGGTCAGGGAGCATCGTTGGCACGTTTCCCACAGGAGGCTCCCGGGTGGAGGTCCAGGAGACCCGCGTACAGACGGACCGGGTCCTCACCATCCCCAACATCCTCAGCATGGCGCGGCTCGTCGGCGTGCCGGTCTTCCTGTGGCTCATCCTCCGGCCCGAGTTCGGCGGCCCCAAGAGTGATGGCTGGGCGCTGCTGGTCCTGGCTCTGAGCGGGATCAGTGACTACCTGGACGGCAAGCTCGCTCGGCGTTGGAACCAGATCAGCAGCCTTGGCCGGCTTCTGGACCCCGCGGCCGACCGCCTCTACATTCTCTCGACTTTGATCGGCCTCACCTGGCGCGAGATTCTGCCAATCTGGTTGACTGCTGTACTTTTGGCGCGAGAGCTGGTTCTGCTGGTGATGGTGGGCATCCTCAGACGTCATGGCTATCCGCCGCCGCAGGTGAACTTCCTGGGCAAGGCAGCGACGTTCAACCTGATGTATGCCTTCCCGTTGCTGTTGCTCAGTGACGGAAGTGGATGGATCTCGTCACTCGCTGCTATTTTCGGATGGGCGTTCGCCGGATGGGGTACAACGCTGTACTGGTGGGCAGGAGTTCTCTACGTCGTACAAGTCCGCCGCCTGGTTCGTGCGGACGCCATGACCGACTGACCCCCGCCGGTTGAAGCAGCTGTAGCGGCGCGATGGCCCGCGGCGGAAAAGTGCGGGACAATCTGGACGGGTGAAGTCGGCTAGACCGTCGTCTCTTAGAGGAGGACGCTTCCGACATGAAGGCCGTCGTGATGGCCGGAGGCGAAGGCACGCGCCTTCGTCCAATGACCTCAAGCATGCCCAAGCCGCTCCTGCCGGTGGCCAACCGGCCGATCATGGAGCACGTTCTGCGGCTGCTCAAAAGGCATGGGCTCAACGAGACCGTCGTTACCGTCCAGTTCCTGGCGTCACTGGTAAAGAACTACTTCGGTGACGGTGAAGAGCTCGGAATGGAGCTCAGCTATGCCAATGAGGAGAAGCCACTCGGTACCGCCGGAAGCGTCAAGAACGCCGAGGAGGCGTTGAAGGACGATGCCTTCCTTGTCATCTCCGGTGATGCCCTGACCGACTTCGATCTCACCGAGCTCATCAATTTCCACAAGGAAAAAGGTGCCCTGGTCACCGTCTGTCTGACGCGTGTGCCCAATCCATTGGAATTCGGCATCACGATCGTCGACGAGGAGGGCAAGGTCGAGCGCTTCCTGGAGAAGCCGACCTGGGGCCAGGTTTTCTCGGACACCGTGAACACGGGTATCTACGTGATGGAGCCCGAGGTCTTCGACTATGTCGAACCCGATGTGCCCGTGGACTGGTCCGGCGACGTCTTTCCTCAGTTGATGAAGGAGGGCAAGCCGGTTTACGGCTATGTGGCCGAGGGCTACTGGGAGGACGTCGGTACCCACGAGAGCTACGTGAAGGCGCAGGCCGACGTCCTGGAGGGCAAGGTCGACGTCGAGATCGACGGTTTCGAGATCTCGCCGGGTGTGTGGGTGGCCGAGGGCGCCGAGGTGCATCCGGACGCGGTTCTGCGTGGTCCTCTCTACATCGGGGACTACGCCAAGGTCGAAGCCGGCGCCGAAATCCGGGAGCACTCGGTCGTCGGCTCGAACGTCGTCGTGAAAACCGGGGCGTTTCTGCACAAGGCCGTTGTGCATGACAACGTGTACGTCGGCCAGCACAGCAATCTCCGCGGCTGTGTCGTCGGAAAGAACACCGACATCATGCGCGCGGCCCGGATCGAGGACGGCGCCGTCATCGGGGACGAGTGCTTGATCGGTGAGGAATCGATCGTTCAGGGCAACGTGCGGGTCTACCCGTTCAAGACGATCGAGGCCGGCGCGTTCGTCAACACGTCGGTCATCTGGGAGTCCAGGGGGCAGGCGCATCTCTTCGGCGCCCGCGGAGTCTCCGGGATCTTGAACGTGGAGATCACGCCCGAACTCGCCGTCCGTCTGGCCGGCGCCTACGCGACGACCCTCAAGAAGGGCTCGACCGTCACGACGGCCCGCGACCACTCCCGTGGTGCCCGTGCGCTGAAGCGGGCGGTCATCTCCGCCTTGCAGGCCAGCGCCATCGACGTACGCGACCTGGAGAACGTACCGCTGCCCGTGGCCCGGCAGCAGACCGGTCGGGGCAGTGCCGGCGGGATCATGATCCGGACCACGCCGGGCGTGCCGGACTCCGTGGACATCATGTTCTTCGACGGCAGGGGGGCCGACCTCTCCCAGGCGAGTCAGCGCAAGCTGGACCGGGTGTTCGCGCGGCAGGAGTACCGGCGGGCGTTCCCAGGCGAGATCGGGGATCTGCACTTCCCGGCCAGCGTCTTCGATTCGTACACCGGCTCGTTGTTGCGGAACGTCGATACGACGGGAATCGCCGAGTCGGGGCTCAAGGTCGTCGTCGACGCCTCGAACGGCAGCGCAGGGCTCGTGCTGCCCAGCCTGCTCGGCAAGCTCGGTGTGGACTCGCTCACCATCAATCCCGGTCTGAACGAATCGCGGCCGACGGAGACGGCCGACATGCGTCGGTCGGGGCTGGTGCGGCTCGGTGAGATCGCGGCGTCCTCGGGCGCCGCCTTCGGAGTGCGCTTCGACCCCGTCGGTGAGCGGCTGTCGCTGGTGGACGAGAAGGGCCGCATCATCGAGGACGACCGGGCGCTGCTCGTGATGCTCGATCTGGTCGCCGCGGAGCGGCGCAGCGGCCGGGTGGCTCTGCCGGTGACCACTACGAGGATCGCCGAGCAGGTGGCGGCGTATCACGGCACGCAGGTGGAGTGGACGACGACGTCTCCCGACGATCTGACCCGGGTCGGGCGCGACGACACGACCATCTTCGGCGGTGACGGCAAGGGTGGCTTCATCGTCCCCGAGTTCAGCAGTGTCTTCGACGGCGCGGCGGCCTTCGTACGGCTGATCGGGCTGGTGGCACGGACGCAGTTGACGCTCAGCCAGATCGATGCGCGGATACCGCGAGCGCACGTGCTCAAGCGTGATCTGGCGACTCCCTGGGCCGTGAAGGGGCTTGTGATGCGGCGGGTCGTGGAGGCGGCCGGAGATCGCTTCGTGGACACCACCGACGGTGTGAGGGTCGTCGAGACCGACGGGCGCTGGGTGATGGTGCTGCCCGACCCGGCCGAGGCGGTCACCCACCTGTGGGCGGAGGGGCCGGACGACGCCTCGGCGCAGGCTCTGCTCGACGAGTGGTCGGCGGTCGTGGACAGCGCCGGGCGCTGAATCACAGCACGCGCGCGTGCCGGACAGGTGTCCCCAAGGGAGCCTGTCCGGTACGTGCGCTGGGGCCATTCGGAGGTAGCGGGCGCGACGTGCGACGATGTGCGGCATGCCGCAGCAGCCCCCCGTTCGGAGCACCCCCACGCGCGCGTCGCGTCCGGACGCGTCCATGTCGCTGCTCACCAACGTCATGGACCACAGCCTCGACGACGGCTACGCCGAAGCGGCCGCCCGGAAGAGGGCCAGTGGCGACGGCGGCATGCCGAAGACTCTCAGGGCGAAGCTCGGTCTGGCCGCCGGCCTGGTGCTCGCGGCTCTGGTGGTGACCGTCGGCGCGGCACAGGCGAGGGTCGCGGCGCCCGCCGTGGCCAAGGAGCGCGAGGAACTGATCGACCGCATCGACCGGGAGACCGAGGCGGCGGACAAACTCGAGGACTCCGTCGACAAGCTGCGGGACAACGTGAGCGCGCGGCAGCGCGAGGCCCTCAAGAAGACCGGCGACAGTGACCAGACGGAGCTCTTGGGGCTTCTGGCGGGTTCGACCGAGGTGCGCGGCCCCGGCGTGAAACTGGTCGTGGACGACGCCAAGGAAGCCACCACGGAAGGTGACGGCGACCCGCGGGAGACCTCGGGGTTCTCCGACACCGGGCGGGTGCGCGACCGTGACATGCAGCGCGTGGTCAACGGCCTGTGGGAGTCGGGCGCGGAGGCCGTCTCCATCAACGGGCAGCGGTTGACGACGCTGTCGGCGATCAGGGCCGCGGGTGAGGCGATACTGGTCGACAACAAGCCGCTGGTTCCGCCGTATACGGTGCTTGCCGTGGGGGACGGCAAGGGGATGAGCGGCAGATTCCAGAACAGCGCCGACGGGCTGTATCTGCACGCGCTGCAGGAGAACTTCGGCATCCGGACCGCCATCTCCGTGGAGGACGACCTCCGGCTGCCCGCCGCACCGAGTGTGACCGTACGTACAGCACAGCAGAAAACCGAGAAGGGCACATCGTGATCGCCGTACTGGGCCTCGTCGTCGGAGTCGTGGCCGGCCTTTTGGTCCGGCCTGAGGTTCCGGCGGTCGTCGAGCCTTATCTGCCGATCGCCGTCGTGGCGGCACTCGACGCCGTCTTCGGAGGTCTGCGGGCCATGCTCGACGGCATCTTCGACGACAAGGTCTTCGTCGTGTCGTTCTTGTCGAACGTGGTCGTGGCCGCGCTGATCGTGTTCCTGGGCGACAAGCTGGGCGTGGGAGCCCAGCTGTCCACCGGTGTCGTCGTCGTCCTCGGGATCCGTATCTTCTCGAACGCCGCAGCGATCCGCCGGCACGTGTTCCGGGCGTGAGGCCGATGAGCAAGCGGGACGAGAATCCTGGCAACAGGCTGCGCAGGGAACTGCCCGAAGAGGTGCCGGCGGCGGCTTCTCCTCCGGCCGGGAACGCCTCCGATGCGGAGCCGCAGCTGACCGGCCGGCAACGTCTGGTGAAGGGGTTGTGGCCGCCGCGTGTCACGCGTGCCCAACTCATCGTCGCCGTGCTGTTGTTCGGCCTGGGGTTCGGTCTGGCCGTCCAGGTGGCGTCGAACAGTGACAGCGACAGTGCTCTACGGGGTGCGCGTCAGGAAGATCTTGTTCGCATCCTCGACGAACTGGACGACCGTACTCAGCGTCTTGAAGACGAGAAGCAGGGTCTCGAGAAGCAGCGGGACGAGCTGGAGAACAGTTCGGACCAGGCCGAAGAGGCCCGCAAGCAGACGGTCGAGAAGGAGAGGCAGCTCGGCATCCTCGCGGGAACGGTGGCCGCGCAGGGGCCCGGCATCACCATGACCATCGATGACACGAAGGGGACGGTCGAGGCGAACATGCTGCTCGACGCGGTCCAGGAACTTCGCGCGGCCGGGGCGGAGGCGATCCAGGTGAACGGCGTACGAGTCGTCGCGGGCACGTACCTGACCGACTCGGGCAAGAGCGTGAGTGTCGACGGGAACAAGATCAACGCCCCCTATCGTTTCAAGGTCATCGGCAAGCCGCAGGATCTCGAACCGGCGCTCAACATCCCTGGAGGCGTGGTGCAGACTCTTGAGAAGGAGCAGGCCACCGTGACCGTCGAGCGGTCGGACAAGATCGTCGTGGACGCCTTGCGAGCAGCGAAGCGGCCTGACTACGCTCGGTCGTCCTCCCAGTGAACCGGGGGTGCATGGGGGGCGTCCGGCCAGGGCATGAGGTTGCGGGGGGTCGGCGCACCGAATGGGTGGTGCGTGGTGGAAACTGTCTGGTGGATACGGACGTTGTGAGGATGTCCGGGTCGACCGGTGTGTTCAATCAGGGTTCGTCCTGCCCCACGGGCGGGTCTGTTTCGGTCAAGGGGAATCGCCCGTGAAGTTGTTTGCGAAGTTGTTCGGCAAGAGCGCGCGAGAGGGCAGCGACAACGCGACCGCTCGTCATCGCGCACAGCCTGACGCAGAGGGCCAGCGCCCGCTGTTCCGGGATCAGGTCGGTGGTCCGGGCGGTGACATTCCCGGAGGTCAGGGCGCGCCGTCTGTTGACCCTGCCCAGTCCGGAGGCATAGGTTTCGGGCAACCGTCAACCTCAAGTACGGGTGGAGGGTTTTCCGCAGACCCGTACGCGTCCCATGCCCCCGGGGGGCAGCCGCGGCAGGAGGATCCGTCCATGTCGGCCCTGGTGTGTACGAGGTGCGGTAACCGCAACGCGGAGAACAGCCGCTTCTGCTCCAACTGCGGCGCGCCGCTGCGGGCCGGAGCCGCGGCCGAGCGTCCGTCCGAGACGACCTCCACGATCTCCATCTCCGGACTCGAGGCCTACGACGCCGAGGCCACGGGCCAGACGCCGATTCCCATGCTCTCCCCGGAGGCGCAGGCGGCCGTCGACGCCCTGCCGCTCGGCTCGGCGCTGCTGGTGGTGCGCCGCGGGCCGAACTCGGGCAGCCGCTTCCTGCTGGACGGCGACCTGACCACGGCCGGACGTCATCCGCAGAGCGACATCTTCCTGGACGACGTGACGGTTTCCCGCCGGCATGTGGAGTTCCGCCGTGGTCCGGACGGCTCGTTCACGGTGGCCGACGTGGGCAGCCTGAACGGTACGTACGTCAACCGTGAGCGCATCGACCAGGTCGCCCTGAACAACGGTGACGAGGTGCAGATCGGCAAGTACCGGCTGGTCTTCTACGCGAGCCAGCGGGGCTACTGACCCTCTCCCGGACGCCGTCCGGGGGGACCCCCAGGGAAGGTCCATGGTTCAAACACCGAGCGGCGGTGCCGGGCACGGCATCGCCGCCGCGGACAGTGGGCTGATGAGCATCGGCACGGTGCTGAACGTGCTGCGTGAGGAGTTCCCCGAAGTCACCATCTCCAAGATCCGTTTCCTGGAGTCGGAGGGGCTCATCGAGCCGCAGCGGACCCCCTCGGGGTATCGCAAGTTCAGCGCCGAGGACGTCGAGCGCCTCGGTCACGTCCTGAGGATGCAGCGGGACCACTATCTGCCGCTCAAGGTGATCCGTGAGTACCTCGACGCCATGGAGCGCGGCGAAGCCGTACAGCTGCCGGCGCTGGGCCGCCAGCGCGACGGCGAGGCCGTTCCGGAGGCTGTCGAAGGGCCGACGGCGGTCCGGATCGGGCGGGACGAGCTGATGGCCGCCGCCGAGATCGGTGAGCAGGAGCTTCAGGAGTGGGAGTCGTACGGGCTCATCAGCCCGCTGCCGGACGGAGCGTACGACGCGGAGGCGGCCACCGTCGCCTCGCTCGTCGCCGAGCTGGGGCGATTCGGGATCGAGCCGCGGCATCTGCGCGTGATGAAGGCCGCGGCCGACCGCGAGGCGGGGCTCGTGGACCAAGTGGTCGCCCCGCTCAAGCGCCACCGCAACCCCCAGACCAGGGCGCATGCCGAGGCGCGTACGAAGGAACTGGCCGGGCTCACGGTGAAACTGCACGCCGCACTGGTACAGACCGCCCTCGGAGTGCGGCTGCCCTGAGCGGGCGTACGACGGCCGGATCGGCCACCCGTTTCCTGCTCGACTACCCAAACGTCCCGGGCACGGCCTAGGGTTGCTGTGTGAACGAGCTCGATGTCGTAGGTGTCCGGGTCGAAATGCCCTCCAACCAACCGATCGTGCTCCTGCGTGAAGTGGGAGGCGACCGTTACCTCCCCATCTGGATCGGGCCCGGGGAGGCCACGGCGATCGCCTTCGCCCAGCAGGGCATGGCTCCCGCCCGACCGCTGACCCACGACCTGTTCAAGGACGTGCTGGAGGCCGTCGGCCAGGAGCTCACCGAAGTGCGCATCACGGACCTGCGTGAGGGCGTCTTCTACGCGGAGCTGGTGTTCGCCAGTGGGGTCGAGGTGAGCGCACGGCCGTCCGACGCCATAGCGCTGGCCCTGCGCACCGGGACGCCGATCTACGGCAGTGACGGTGTGCTCGACGACGCGGGCATCGCGATTCCGGACGAGCAGGAGGACGAGGTGGAGAAGTTCCGCGAATTCCTCGACCAGATCTCTCCAGAGGACTTCGGCTCCAGCAGTCAGTGAGCCATGGGCCTGGCGGACACACGGAGTGCCGGGCCTTTCCTCGTCCGGTGGCGCCTCAAATGACGGCATTTGCCAGCGGCGCGTGAGAGCGTCCGCGGCCCCGTCCGAGCGCATTCGGCTAGCCTTTCCCCGCGGTGGGGCACGGGAAACCACTCTTAGGGTGATTATCACTCGGCGTGCCGAGTGTGGCGATCGTTGACGCACCCCTGGTGACTGCCTACCGTCGAGAAGGCAGGTCAAGGACGGAGGTCGGCGTGAGAAGCAGCGGCGACGGTACGACTGGGGGTGCCCCCGGACGCAGTCTCGGGGAGAGCGGTCCGTATCCGCTTCACGGCAGCGCGGCCGATCACGCTCCGCAGCGACCGACGGCCGTGCCGAGCAGCGGAGGGGCGACGTCCATGGCGTCCGAGCAGATCGGCTACCGCGGTCCGACGGCCTGTGCGGCCGCCGGGATCACCTACCGGCAACTGGACTACTGGGCCCGCACCGGGCTCGTCGAACCGAGCGTACGGCCCGCCCACGGGTCCGGGACGCAGCGTCTGTACAGCTTCCGGGACGTCGTCGTCCTCAAGATCGTCAAGAGGTTCCTCGACACCGGTGTGTCGCTGCAGAACATCCGCACCGCCGTCCAGCACCTCAGGGAGCGCGGCTTCCGTGACCTGGAACGCATGACGCTGATGAGCGACGGCGCCACGGTCTACGAATGCACCTCGCCCGACGAGGTCCACGCACTGCTCCAGGGCGGCCAGGGCATCTTCGGAATCGCCGTCGGTGTGGTGTGGCGGGACGTCGAGAGCGCTCTCTCGCAGCTGCACGGGGAGCGGGTCGACACCGGGGAGACCCTCGTCGGGCACAACCCCGCGGACGAGTTGGCGCGGCGGCGCAACCGGGCGGTCTGACAGCCCTCCCGGTCCGCGGGCGGGGCCATTGTCAGTGGCGTAGGGCAGCATCGGAGATGTGAGAAGCGCGCCCACGATCCTGCATCTCGACATGGATGCCTTCTTCGCCTCGGCGGAGCAGGGGTCCAAGCCGAGCCTGCGCGGGAAGGCCGTCATCGTGGGCGGGCTGGGGCCGCGTGGGGTGGTGGCCACGGCTTCGTACGAGGCACGGGTTTTCGGGGTTCACTCGGCGATGCCGATGGCTCAGGCCCGCCGGCTCGCGCCGAACGCCGCGTATCTCGTGCCGCGCTTCGCGTTCTACCGGACGATCAGCGACCAGGTGATGGGGCTGCTGCGGGCGCTGTCCCCGCTCGTGGAGCCGCTGAGCCTGGATGAGGCGTTCGTGGATCTGGAGGCCGGGGAAGCGGCCTGGGACGAGCAGTCTGCGCGGCTGGTGGGGGTGAAGCTGCGCGCCGACATACGGGCCGTCACCGGGCTGACCGGCTCGGTGGGGCTCGCCGCCTCCAAGATGCTCGCCAAGATCGCCTCGGAACAGGCCAAGCCCGACGGGCTGGTGGTGATCGAGCCGGGGACCGAGCGGGCGCTGCTCGGGCCTCTTACCGTGCGGACCCTGCCGGGGGTGGGGCCGGCGACGGGGGACCATCTGCGGCGGGCCGGGATCACCACGGTCGAGGAGATCGTGGAGGCGGGCGAGGACGAGCTCGTACGGCTGCTGGGGAAGGCCCATGGGCACGGGCTCTACACCATGGCGCTGGCGCGGGACGAGCGGCCCGTGGTGGCCGAGCGGGAGACGAAGTCGGTGTCCGTGGAGGACACCTACGACATCGACATCCACGACCGGGTCCGGGTGGGGATGGAGGTGCAGCGGCTGGCCGACCGGTGCGTGCGGCGGCTGCGGGGCGCGGGGCTGTCCGGGCGGACGATCGTGCTGAAGGTGCGGAGGTACGACTTCTCGACGCTGACCAGGTCCGAGACGTTGCGTGGGCCCACGGACGATCCGGCGGTCGTGCGTGAGGCTGCGGCCCGGCTGCTGGACTCCGTGGACACGACGGGTGGCGTACGGCTGCTGGGCGTGGGGGTCAGCGGGCTTGCCGACTACACGCAGGAGGATCTGTTCGCGCAGGCGGCGGGAGAGCGGGCGGATGCGCCCGTGGACGAGGCCGAGGATGCGCCTGTCCAGGAGCCCGAGGTGCCTGTGGAGCGGCGGTGGCCTGCGGGGCACGATGTGCGGCATGCGGAGTACGGGCATGGGTGGGTGCAGGGGAGTGGGCTGGGGAGGGTGACCGTGCGGTTCGAGACGCCTGATTCGGAGCCGGGGCGGGTGCGGACGTTTCGGGTTGACGACCCTGATCTGGAGCCGGCGGAGCCGTTGCCCTTGGTGCGGGGGAGATCTGGGGAGGGTGGGGTTGTGGTGGACGGCGGTGGGGTGCGTTCGGGTTAGGGGGCCTGGGGGCGCGTCGCGCGCAGCCCGGCGTCGGCGCCGCCCGCGCCCGGCCGGGGGCGCAGGTTGTGGCTGTGTTGGAGGGGCTGGTCGGACGCGCAGGGTCTGGGAGAGGGGAAAAGGCTGGTCCAGCAGCGTGGATGTGGCTGAGCCGTGTACGCGGATGTGGGTGGGAGGTCGTGGCCTGGACGCTGTGGCGGCTTGTGGTGGATGTGGCTGAGCGGTTCTCGGGCGGTCGGGCGTCAGGATTCGTCCGTGCCTGCCACTTTGCCGAAGTCGTGGTCCGGGAGCGTGCGGGGAGCGGCCACGTCGAGGCCGTAGTGGTGGTAGAGCTGGAGTTCCTGTTCCGGGGAGAGGTGGCGGCCCACGCCGAAGTCGGGGGCGTCCTTGATCAGGGCGCGGTCGAAGGGGACGTGCAGGGTGCCCTCTCTCAGCTCGCTGGGCTCCAAGGGGACGAAGGCGTCCCTGCTGAACAGGCCGGTGCGTATGGCCGCCCACTCGGGAACGCCGGTCGCGTCGTCGAGGTAGATCTCGTCGATCGTGCCGATCTTGGTGCCATTGCGGTCGAACACCTTGCGGCCTATCAGGTTGCGCGGATCGATGTCGGTCTGCACGGGCCCTCCACTTGGTCGCAACTCATCCGTAAGCACTACGAAAGAGCACATTGGTGAGCGTGGCCACTCGAGGGATCGTGCGTCGACCTCGCTGGTACGCTGGCAAGCGGCTGCTGACCCTGTGCGGGAGAGTCCTCCAGACATCATCGGAGGCGCCGAAGGAGCAAATCCTCCCCGGAATCTCTCAGGCCCACGTACCGCACGGACGAGGTCACTCTGGAAAGCAGGGCGGGTGTCGACGGCTTCCGCTCTCACCGACGGTGCAAGCCGGGAGCTCTCGGGCGCCCCGGTGAAGCTCTCAGGTTGAGATGACAGAGGGGGAGGCCGTCCGGGTACCCGCGCCGTGGTGCCCCTCGCAGGTCGCGTCAGACCAGGAGGCCTCCGCAATGACCGCCCACCGCATTTCGCTCTCCGAGCTCGAGCAGGGAATCCCCTTCGAACAGCGCCACATAGGGCCTGACCAGGAAGCGCGGGCGAAGATGCTCGCCCAGGTCGGTTACGCCTCGCTCGACGAGCTCACCGCCGCCGCGGTGCCGGACGTGATCAAGAACGCCGATGCGCTGGACCTCCCGGGCGCGCGCACCGAGGCCGAGGTGCTGGCCGAGCTGCGTTCGCTGGCGGACCGGAACCAGGTCCTCGACTCCATGATCGGGCTGGGGTACTACGGGACCTTCACCCCGCCCGTCATCCTGCGCAATGTGATGGAGAATCCGGCCTGGTACACGGCTTACACGCCGTATCAGCCCGAGATTTCACAGGGGCGGCTCGAAGCCCTGCTGAACTTCCAGACCATGGTCGCCGACCTCACCGGGCTGCCGACCTCCGGTGCCTCGCTGCTCGACGAGAGCACGGCCGCCGCCGAGGCCATGGCGCTGTCCCGGCGCATGGGCAAGAACAAGAAGGGCCTGTTCCTGGTCGACGCGGACGCGCTGCCGCAGACCATCGCCGTGATCGAGACCCGTGCCGAGCCGACCGGGGTCGAGGTCGTCGTCGCCGACCTGAGCGAGGGGATTCCGGCCGAGGTCGCCGGGCGGGAGATCAACGGCGTGCTGATCCAGTACCCGGGCGCCTCCGGGGCCGTACGCGACATCGAGCCGCTGATCGAGCAGGCTCATGAGCTCGGCGCCCTCGTCACCGTCGCCGCCGATCTGCTCGCGCTCACGCTGCTGAAGTCCCCGGGGGAACTCGGTGCGGACATCGCGGTCGGAACGACCCAGAGGTTCGGCGTGCCGATGGGATTCGGCGGGCCGCACGCCGGATACATGGCCGTGCGGGAGAAGTTCGCGCGCAGCCTGCCCGGGCGGCTCGTGGGAGTGTCCGTGGACGCCGACGGGCACAAGGCGTACCGGCTCGCCCTGCAGACGCGTGAGCAGCACATCCGCCGGGAGAAGGCGACCAGCAACATCTGCACCGCGCAGGTGCTGCTCGCCGTGATGGCCGGCATGTACGCCGTCTACCACGGGCCCGAGGGTCTGCGGACCATCGCGCGGCGGACGCATCGGTATGCCGCGATCCTTGCCGCGGGGCTGACCGCCGGTGGGGTCGACGTCGTGCACGGGTCCTACTTCGACACGCTGACCGCCCGCGTGCCCGGGAAGGCGGCCCAGGTCGTCGCCGCCGCTCGCGAGAACGGTGTCAACGTGCGGCTCGTGGACGCCGATCACGTGTCCCTCGCCTGCGACGAGACCACCACGCGGGCCCAGCTGGCCGCCGTATGGACCGCGTTCGGGGTCGAGAGCGACATCGAGGCGCTCGACGCGGCGACGGAGGAGACGCTTCCGGATGCGCTGCTGCGCGCCGACGAGTACCTCGCGCACCCCGTTTTCCACCAGCACCGCTCCGAGACCGCGATGCTGCGCTACCTGCGTCGCCTCGCCGACCGTGACTACGCGCTCGACCGCGGCATGATCCCGCTGGGCTCCTGCACGATGAAGCTCAACGCGACCACCGAGATGGAGCCCGTCACCTGGCCAGAGTTCGGGCAGCTGCACCCCTTCGCGCCCGCCGAGCAGGCGCAGGGCTACCTCACGCTCATCCGTGAGCTGGAGGAACGTCTCGCCGAGGTCACCGGCTACGACAGCGTGTCCCTGCAGCCCAACGCCGGGTCGCAGGGTGAGCTGGCCGGGCTGCTCGCCGTACGCGGATATCACCGGGCCAACGGAGACGAGCAGCGGACCGTGTGTCTGATTCCGTCGTCCGCGCACGGGACCAACGCCGCCAGCGCCGTGATGGCCGGGATGAAGGTCGTCGTCGTGAAGACCGCCGAAGACGGCGAGATCGACGTCGACGATCTGCGGGCGAAGATCGAGCAGTACCGCGACGAACTGTCGGTGCTGATGATCACGTATCCCTCGACGCACGGGGTGTTCGAGGAGCACGTCGCCGACATCTGTGCCCAGGTGCACGAGGCGGGCGGGCAGGTCTACGTCGACGGCGCCAACCTCAACGCCCTGGTGGGGCTGGCCAAGCCGGGGCACTTCGGCGGTGACGTCTCCCACCTCAACCTGCACAAGACCTTCTGCATCCCGCACGGCGGCGGCGGTCCGGGCGTCGGCCCGGTCGGGGTGCGCGCGCACCTGGCGCCGTATCTGCCGAACCACCCGCTGCAGCCCGCGGCCGGTCCTGAGACGGGGGTCGGGCCGATCTCGGCCGCGCCGTGGGGTTCCGCCGGGATCCTGCCGATCTCGTGGGCGTACGTGCGGCTCATGGGCGGCGAAGGGCTGAAGCGGGCCACGCAGGTGGCGGTGCTCAGCGCGAACTACATCGCCAAGCGGCTGGAGCCGCACTACCCGGTGCTCTACACCGGTCCGGGCGGGCTGGTCGCGCACGAGTGCATCATCGACCTGCGGCCGCTGACCAAGGCGACCGGCGTGAGCGTCGACGACGTCGCCAAGAGGCTCATCGACTACGGGTTCCACGCGCCGACGATGTCCTTCCCGGTGGCCGGCACGCTGATGATCGAGCCGACCGAGTCCGAGGACCTGATCGAGCTGGACCGGTTCTGCGAGGCCATGATCGCCATCCGCGCGGAGATCGAGAAGGTCGGCTCCGGGGAGTGGCCCGCAGACGACAACCCGCTGCGGGGTGCCCCGCACACCGCCGCCGCGCTGGGCGGGGAGTGGGAGCACGCGTACCCGCGCGAGGAGGCCGTCTTCCCGGCCGGTGTCTCGGCCGCGGACAAGTACTGGCCGCCGGTGCGCCGTATCGACCAGGCCTTCGGTGACCGGAACCTGGTCTGCTCCTGCCCGCCGCTGGACGCGTACGAGGACTGAGACGCGGCGCGGACAGAGGCGTTCGGGTGGTCGCCGGGTTTGGATGGTTCCGGGTTCAGGTAGTCGCCGGGTTCAGGCACTCGCCAGGGCGACCTCGGTCGACTTGATCAGGGCGACCACCGGGACGCCCGTCGAGAGGCCGAGGTCGGTGACCGCGTCGTTGGTGATCGCGGCGGTCAGCTCGCCGTCCTCGATGCCGATCCTGACGGTGGCCATGGCGCCGCCGGTGGCGATGTCGGTGACCGTGCCCGGGAGTTGGTTGCGGATCGACAGGCCCTCGACCGGGGCGGTGGCGAGGGAGACCTCCGTCGACTTCACCAGCGCGCGTACGGCCGACCCGGTGCCGAGGCCGAGGTCGTCGGCCGCCTCCCGGGTGATCGCCGCGGTGAGGTCCTGGCCGCCGGTCAGGCGGACCTTGACCGTTGCCATGACCTCGCCCGGGGTGACGGCGGCGACGGTGCCGGGGAGCTGGTTGCGGATGCTCAGGCTCATGGGGGCCTCGCTGAGGATGGGGGTGGTCCTGGGGTCCGGGGCTCCACCGTAGCCGCCGCCGGGTCTTATGCCGGGTATGCGTGTGTCTGCGTCGCCTTGACCGCCGCCCAGACCGGTGCGCCCGGGTGCAGGTCGAGTTCGGCCGCGGCGACCGTGGTGAGGTCGGCGGCGAGGGCGAGCTCGCCGGTGAGGTCCGCGCGGATCTGGTCGCCGTGGGTCTCCAGGCCGGCCACCTCGCAGCGCCAGAGGTTGCGGGCGCTGGAGCCGGTCGGCCTGTCGCGGTAGAGGGTCACGGCTCCCGGAGGGAACGCGACGAAGACCGGGCCTGCGAGGTCTTCCGTGGTGGTGATGGCGGGGCCGGCGTCGAGTCGGACGGTGTGGCCGTCGGCCTGCCCCTTGTAGAGGTTGAGGCCGACCAGCTGCGCGATGTAGTCGGTGCGCGGGTGGCGGGCGATGTCGGCGGGCGTGCCCTCCTGGACGATCCTGCCGTGTTCGACGACCACCAGCCGGTCGGCCAGCACCATGGCGTCCAGCGGGTCGTGCGTGACCAGGACGGCGACGGCCTCGAACTCGGCCAGGTGGCGGCGGAGTCGGGCCCGTACCTCCAGGCGGGTGCGGGCGTCCAGGGCGGCGAGCGGTTCGTCGAGGAGGAGCAGGCGGGGGCGGGTGGCCAGGGCGCGGGCGAGGGCCACGCGCTGGGCTTGGCCGCCGGAGAGCCTGCGGGGCTTGGCGCCGGCGTGTTCGGCCAGGCCCATGCGGTCCAGCCACTCGGCGGCCTGGGCGCGGGCCTCGGCCTTGGTGGCGCCCTGGCAGCGCGGGCCGAAGGCCACGTTGTCGAGGGCGGTGAGGTGGGGGAAGAGCAGGTAGTCCTGGAAGACGACGCCGACGGGGCGGGACTCGGGGGGTTTACGGTCCAATGCGGTGCCGTCAAGACGCAGATGGCCGCCGGTGAGCGGGACGAGACCGGCGAGTGCGCGCAGGGCGGTGGTCTTGCCCGCGCCGTTCGGGCCGAGGAGGGCTACGACGTCGCCGGGGGCGGCGGTCAGGGTGATGTCGAGGCGGAAGGTGCCGTGGTCTACGACTAGCCGGGCGTCGAGGCCGTCGCTGGTGCGGTCGGAGGGGGCGTCGGCTGTGGTGTCGTCGAGGTCGGTCATGAGGTGGGGGTCCTGGAGCGGGGTTGGTTGTGGCGGCGTGTGGTGTGGGGAGCGGGGGTTGGGGGTTGGGGGTTGGGAGGTGCTTCGTACGTTCGTTGCGTGGGCGGGGTTGGCGCCGGGGATTTCTGTGGACCGTGTTCATGCGTGCAGCGGGGTGGGTGCCGGCCGGGGGTGGGTCGCGCGGCCCGGCGCTGGCGGGGTGCCGGCTGCGCCCACCCGTGCCGCCCCAGGCGGCACGAATGCCCGCAGCCTGACGGGGTGGTTGGGCGGGGCTGTCCGCGGTCTGGCGGGGTGGTTGGGCGCGGCTGTCCGCAGTCTGACGGAGTGGTTGGGCGCGGCTGTCCGTGGTTTGGCGGGGTGGCCAGGCGTGCGGCTGCCGTCGGCTCGATGCGTCGGTTGCCTGTGAGGTTGTGCGGCTGGGGCTCATGGCGCTGTCATCCAGCGGTCCCGCAGTCCCGCCAGCACCGCGATCGAGACCGCCAGGAGTACCAGGCTGAGGGCGATCGCGGCCGCGGGGTCGTTCTGCAGGGCCAGGTAGACCGCGAGGGGCATGGTCTGCGTGCGGCCGGGGAAGTTGCCCGCGAAGGTGATCGTCGCCCCGAACTCGCCCAGCGCCCGCGCCCAGGCCAGCACCGAGCCCGCCGCGATCCCCGGCGCGATCAGCGGCAGCGTGACGCGGCGGAACGCGGTGAAGCGGGAGGCGCCCAGCGTGGTGGCCGCCTCCTCGTAGCGCGGGTCGGCGGCGCGCAGGGTGCCCTCCACGCTGATGACGAGGAACGGCATCGCCACGAAGGTCTCCGCCAGGACGACGCCCGTCGTGGTGAAGGGAAGGGTGATCCCGAACCAGGAGTCCAGCCACTGTCCGACGACGCCGTTGCGGCCGAGCGCGAGCAGCAGGGCCACGCCGCCGACCACGGGGGGCAGGACGAGGGGCAGGGTCACCAGGGCGCGGACCAGACCGCGGCCGGGGAAGTCGGTGCGCGCCAGGAGCCAGGCCAGTGGGACGCCGATGACCAGGCTGAGGGTGGTCGCCGCCGTGGCGCACACCAGGGACAGGCGCAGCGCCTCCCAGACCTCGGCGCTGGTCAGCTGCTCGGGCAGGTTGCGCCAGGGGGCCCGTACGAGCAAGGCGATCAGCGGCAGGAGGAGGAACGCCAGGCCCACGAGGGCGGGGACCAGGAGGGGCAGCGGCACGCCTCGGCCACCGCCCGTCCGGACACGCCGACGCCGCGGTCCACCCGGCAGGGCGACGGTGTCGGTCTTGTCGGGCCCGGTCACGGCTTGAGGAACCCCGCCTCGGTCAGGACTTTCTGGCCCCCGGCGGACTTCACCAGCTCGATGAAGGCCTTCGCCGTGGTGGGGTTGGGGGCGTTCTTGAGGAGGGCGATCGGGTAGTCGTTGACGGCCTCGGCCGATTCGGGGAAGTCCACGCCCTGCACCTTGTCGCCCGCCGCCTTCACGTCCGTCTTGTAGACGACGGCGGCGTCGGCCTCCTTCAGCTCGACCTTCGTCAGGGCGCTTTTGACGTCCTGCTCGTACGAGACCGGCGTGAGTTCGAGGCCACTGGCTTCCAGGGCGGTCTGGGCGGCGGAGCCGCACGGCACCGTCTTGTCGCACAGCACGACCTTCAGGCCCGATTTGGTGAGGTCCTTCAGGGAGGCGACCTTGTCGGGGTTGCCGGGCAGGGTGGCGATCTCCAGCTGGTTGCGGACGAAGGTGGCCGGTGTGCCGGCCGCGTCCTTCTTGTCCGTCACGATCGCCATCGTCTTGGTGCTGGCCGCGGCGAAGACGTCGGCCGGGGCGCCGCCGGTGATGCTCGCGGCGAGCGTGTCGCTGCCGCCGAAGTTGAAGACCACCTTGGTGCCCGGGTGCTCCTTCTCGAACTCCTTGCCCAGGGTCGTGAAGCTCTCCTGGAGCGAGGCGGCCGCGAAGACGGTCACTGTGCCGGAGAGTTTCGCCGAGGAGCCGGAGACGGCGGTGTCGGACCCCGTGCTGGAAGAGCCGGTCGAGGAGGAGCAGGCGCTCAGGGCCAGCAGCGCCGCGGCTCCCGCGCCGGCCGCCTGCAGGATCCGGCGGGTCCGGTGCGCGGTACGGGTCGTCACGGGCTGCTCCCTCGGTCTGCTGGGGGAGGAGTCCGTCGGCCCCTCCGATGCACCGATCATACTTCCGCATATGCGAGGTGTTAGTCCCCTGTGGCATCGCATGAGCAGGGTTCGATACGGATGGGGGTGGGCATGTGCGTTTTCACGGGAGGCGCCTGCGGTGGCTGTTCATGCGCGGTCGATGTGGACGTTCGTCGACTTCACGCGGGCGGTGGCCTCCATGCCGACCTCCAGGCCGAGTTCCTCGACGGCTTCCCGGGTCAGGAGGGAGACCAGGCGGTGGGGTCCGGCCTGGATCTCGACCTGGGCGGCCACGTCGCCCAGCTTGATCGCCGTGACGATGCCGGGGAAGGCGTTGCGGGCCGAGGTGTACGGCGTGTCCTCGTCGGAGCTCTGGGCCTTGGCGAGCTCCACCGAGAACGCGGCCAGGTCCCGCCCGTCGATGAGCCGCCGCCCGCTGTCGTCGCGGTGGGTCGCCACCCGGCCCGCGTCCGCCCAGCGGCGGGCGGTGTCGGGGCTCACGCCGAGCAGCCGCGCCGCCTGGCCGATTGTGTAGGACTGCATGCCGGTCACGATAGGCGGCGAAGGGGAACGGCGAGGTGGGGTTGGCCGTTGAGTGTAACGCGATATAGCGTTAGTTTGTCGAGCGATGGGGTGTCCGAGCGGGCGCCCGGGAGATCGGGGTGGAGCCATGGCCGGAGAACTGTTGCGCACCGGTGTGTCGCCGGAATCGGAGCTACGGGCCTCGCATGCGGACCGGGACCGCGTCGTGGACGTGCTGCGCATCGCCGCGGGAGACGGCCGGCTGACCGCCGAGGAGCTCGACGAGCGCCTGGAAGCCGCTCTGTCCGCGCGCACGATAGGTGAACTGGCCGCTCTGACGGCGGACCTGCCGTCGGTGGCGGACGGGGGTGCGGTCGAGGCCAAGGGCGTCGTCCGGATCGAACAGAAGGGCGCTTCGGCACGGCGCGGCGAGGGCTGGGTGGTGCCGCGGCGGATGGAGATCCGCTCCGACTGGGGCGAGGTCACGCTCGACTTCACCGAGGCCGTGATCACGTACGACACCCTGCGCATCGACCTCGACATGCGCGGCGGCGCCCTGAGGCTGGTGACCCGGCCGGGCGTCGTGGTGGACACCGACGCGCTGGTGACGAACTACGCCAAGATCAAGACGCGTCGGGCCGCCGTGTCCGGTGCCCCCGTGGTGTTGCGCGTCGAGGTCACCGGAGAGCTGAGTTTTGGGCAGGTCGAGGTGCGTCCGCCGCGACGCGGGTTCGGCCGGAAGGCGATGCGCGACTGAGAGGCGGGCCCGGGGCTCGCGGGCTCGGCCGGGGTGCGTTGCTCAGCCCGTGTGGACGCGCGGGCGGCGGACCCGGTCCGGTTCCGCCTCGCGCAGGACCTCTCGGGTGACCGGGGCGACCTCGCCCTGGCCGAAGAGGAAGAAGCGCAGGAAGTTGGCGAAGGGGTTGCCCTCGGTCCACTCGAAGTAGATGTGCGGGGTGCGGCCGGTGGTGTCGCGGACGTGCAGGAGCAGGGCCGCCAGGGCGTTCGGGATGGAGGAGGACTCCAGGGTCAGGACGCGGTAGCGGTGGTGCAGGACCTCACCGCGCACGGTCAGGCCCGCCTCGAACTCGGAGGGGTCGAGGACGGTGACCTCGACGAAGACGAAGTCCTCCCCGGGGATGTCGTTGTCCTGCTGGATCTGCTCGATCTTGTCGCGGTACTCGGCCTGGTCCCGCTGGTCGGGCTCGTTGGCGATGAACCGAATCTTGCGGCTGGCCATGTCCCTGATGAAACGTTCCGCCATGTCGTCCAGCGTCACGCTGGTCACGCGCAGCTCGAAGGCGCGGGCCAGCCGGGACAGCAGGGAGAGCAGGATGATGCCGGCGATGAAGCAGGCGCCGATCTTCACGCCGTCGGGGCGCTCGATGACGTTCACCACCGTCGTGTAGAGGAACACCGCGGAGATCACGGCGAACGCGACGGTCCAGGTCCGCTGACCGGCCTTGCGGGCGGCGATGGTCACCGCGATCGCGGCGGAACTGATCAGCACCAGGACGCCGGTCGCGTAGGCACCGCCCTGGGCGTCGACGTCCGCGTCGAAGATCCAGGTGACCAGGAAGGCGACGAGGGTGAAGACGATGACCATGGGGCGCACGGCGCGGGCCCAGTGCGGGGCCATGCCGTAGCGGGGCAGGTAGCGGGGCATCAGGTTGAGCAGCCCGGCCATCGCCGAGGCGCCGGCGAACCACAGGATGGCGATCGTCGAGACGTCGTAGACCGTGCCGAACGCGTTGCCGAGATAGTTGTGCGCCAGGTAGGCCAGCGCGCGGCCGTTGGCGTTGCCGCCCGGTTCGAATTCCTTCTCCGGTATCAGGAGGGTGGTGATGAAGCTGGTGGCGATCAGGAACACGCTCATGATCAGGGCGGCCGCGGTCAGCAGCTTCTTCGTGTCCCGGATCCGGCCGACGGGCTTCTCCTCGGTGTCGCCCGGGTCGCCCTTGACGTGCGGCATCACGGCGACGCCGGTCTCGAAGCCGGAGAGGCCGAGCGCGAGCTTGGGGAAGACGATCAGGGCCACGCCGATCATGACGAAGACGTTGCCGTGCTCGGCGGTCAGGGCGCTGGACCAGTCGGTGATCACGTGGCCCGCGGTGACGACGTGCCACAGGCCGACGATCACCACGGCGACGTTGAGCGCGAGGTAGAGGCCCACGAGCGCGACGGCGACGCCGATCGCCTCCAGGAAGCCCTTGAGGAAGACCGCGCCGAGCAGCGCCACGAGGACGAGGGTGATCAGCAACCGCTGGTCGTGGAGGGTGCTGGTGAGGTGAGGATTCTCCACGAGGTGGGTGGAGGCGTCCGCCGCCGACAGCGTGATGGTGATCAGGAAGTCGGTGGCGGCGAAGCCGAGCAGGGTGAGGACGAACAGCTTGCCCTTCCAGAAGGACAGCAGCCGCTCCAGCATCGCGATCGAACCCTCGCCGTGAGGGCTCTCCTCGGCCACGCGCCGGTACACGGGCAGGGCGCCCGCCAGGGTGACGATCACCAGCACGATGGTCGCTATGGGTGACAGCAGGCCGGCTGCGAGGGCCGCGATGCCCGGCTGGTAGCCGAGGGTGGAGAAGTAGTCGACACCGGTCAGGCACATGACCCGCCACCACCGCTGGCCCTTGTGCGCGGGTTCCGGTGCGGCGTGTGGTCCCTGGTGGCCGCCGCCTTTCCCCATGTCGGACAGGCCCTCCAGCATCCATGAGCGCAGGCGACTGGTCGGGGGGTGTTCGGTGGTGGCCATCGGGCGTGCTCCTGGGGTGCGGCTCAGCGTGTGGCTGAGGCCCTCACGCGTACGGCGCGACCAGCGTAAGCGGAGAGTGACGCTCGGGCCCGCGGATGAGGAGGCTGAGCGCGTCAAGCTTGCGTTAAGACCGGCCGGGCGTGCTCCACCGGCTGCGGTCCCCGCTGTTCTCGGCGACCGCTCGGCGTCTTGTTCCTGCTCCCAGGGCCACCTACAGTGCAGCTCCGTAACGTTCGCCAGATCAACCGAATGTTTCGCACCTTTCGCGACGCTCGAAGGGACTGACGCGCATGCGGACGTACGACAATCCAGTGATCGCCGGCTTCCATCCGGACCCCAGCGTGTGCCGGGTGGGCGAGGACTACTACCTCGTGTGTTCCAGCTTCGAGTACGTCCCCGGCGTCCCCCTCTTCCGCAGCCGTGACCTCGTGCACTGGCGGCAGATCGGCAACGTGCTGGACCGGCCGGGGCAGTTGGAGCTGCCGGACGACGCCGTGGCCTCCGGAGGTATCTACGCCCCGACGATCCGGTACCACGACGGCCGCTTTTACATGATCACGACCAACGTCTCCGGCCAGGGCAACTTCCTTGTCACCAGCGACCGTCCCGAGGGGCCGTGGTCCGACCCGGTGCGGATCGACCTGCCGGGAGTCGATCCCGACCTCGCGTGGGACGAGGACGGCTCCTGCTGGTGTGCCGTCTCCGGCGTCCGACTCGCGCGCATCGATCCCGCGACGGGAAAGGTGCTGGAAGGGCCCCTCCCGGTGTGGTCCGGGACGGGGCTCCAGCATCCCGAGGCGCCGCACCTGTACCGCGTCGGCGACTGGTGGTACCTCATGCTCGCCGAGGGCGGCACCGCGCACGGCCACGGCGTCTCCATCGCCCGCGCCCGCTCCCCGCGCGGCCCCTACGAGCCGGCGCCGGCCAACCCGATCCTGTCCCACCGCGGCACCGACCTGCCGATCCAGTGCACCGGCCACGCCGACCTGGTTCAGGCACCTGACGGCACGTGGTGGATGCTGCTCCTGGGCACCCGCCCCCGCGGCTTCTTCCCGTCCTTCCACGTGCTGGGCCGCGAGACGTTCCTGGCGCCGGTGGAATGGGCGGACGGATGGCCGCGGGTCGGCCCGGTGCGCGAGCGGCATCCGGCGCCGGCCGCCTGGCATCCCGTCGAACTCCCGCCGGAACTGGACGACTTCGACGCCGAGCACCTGGCGCCGTACTGGCTCTCGCCGCGCAGCAGGCCGGAGGGTTCCTGGTCGCTGAGCGAACGGCCGGGACAGCTGACCCTGCATGCCACGGGGGACAGTCTCGACCGGCCGGGCCACACCTTCGTCGGGCGTCGGCAGCAGCATTCCGACTGCCGGATCGAGGCCTGTCTGGAACCCGGAACGGGCCGCGCCGGCCTGTCCGTTCGCCTCGACGAGGCCCACCACTACGACCTCGAGGTCGCCGGGGGAGAGGTGAGCGTGATCGCCCGGATCGCTCCGCTGCGACAGCGCCTGGCACGTCAGTCGCTCGCGCCGGGGCCGGTCACGCTGGTCGTCGAGGTCCGTACGTCATCTCCCGTGCCGCCCACCGCCACGGTCCCCGGCGAGGAGGCCCCCGGAATCAGGCCCGGCGGCCCCGACACCATCGCCTTCCGGGTCGCGGACGGCGAGCCGCTGGCCGAACTCGACGGCCGCTATCTGTCCACGCAGGTCGCCGGGGGCTTCACCGGCCGGGTGATCGGCATGTACGTCACCGAAGGCAGCGCTTCCTTCGACTGGTTCGCGTACACCCCGTCGGGCTCGTGAAGCGGGCGCTTTCCGGAACAAGTCGGCGACGGACTCCCCCAACATTGCCCGCGTACAAGGGGTTGCCACCGTTTGGCAGCTGTCTCTAGGGTGCGGCAACAACGAACCTTTCAGGATCTACTCCGAAACTTTCGGTCCAGCGGACAGGCGTGGACGCGCCGTCCCGTACCCAAGGAGCGCAAAATGGGCGACCCGGCACTGTCCCGCCGCGGCTTCCTGGCGGCGTCCGCCGCGGCCGGGCTGAGCATGACGGCACTGAGCGGCTGCGGCGGCGACTCGGACGGAGGGTCGTCGGGGACGACCACCGTCGAGTGGTGGAACATCTCCACCACTGAGCCCACGAAGGGCGTCTGGGCCGCACTGGCCAAGAAGTTCGAGGCCCAGAACCCCAAGGTGAAGATAAAGATCGTCCAGTTGGAGAACGACGCCTACAAGTCGAAGATGACGGCGCTGACCGCCTCGGGGAAGCTCCCCGACATCTTCCACACCTGGGGCGGCGGCGTACTGAAGCAGCAGGTCGACGCGGGGCTCGTCGAGGACCTCACGGACCGGACGAAGGACTGGGCCGACGCTCTGCTGCCGGTCGCCAGGGAGCCGTACCTGCTCGACGAGAAGGTGTACGGCATCCCGTTCGACATCGGCATGATCGGCTTCTGGTACAACAAGGCGCTCTTCAAGCAGGCGGGCGTCAGCACGCCCCCCACCACCTGGAGCGGCTTCCTCGACGCGGTGAACAAGCTGAAGGCCAAGAGCATCACCCCCCTCGCCCTCGCGGGCAAGGAGAAGTGGCCCGGCATGTACTACTGGGCCTACCTCGCGATGCGCACGGCGGGCGCCGAGGCGCTGCAGAAGGCCAACGACGACAAGGACTTCACCGGCGACGACTTCGTCCAGGCCGGACAGCACCTGCAGGAACTCGTCGACCTCCAGCCGTTCCAGAAGGGCTTCCTCGGCGCCGCCTACTCCACGCCCAACGGCCAGGCCGCCACCGTCGGCAACGGCAAGGCGGCGATGGAGCTCATGGGCCAGTGGGCACCGGTCGTCCAGGCGGACCAAGGCAAGGGCCTCGGCGACGACCTCGGCTTCTTCCCGTTCCCCGCGGTCGAGGGCGGCAAGGGCGCCATCACCGAGGTGTTCGGCGGGGGCGGCGGCCACGCCCTGCGCCAGGGCGCTCCGCAGGCGGCCGTCGACTTCCTGAAGTTCTTCGCCTCCGAGGCCACCGACGTGGAACTGGTCAAGAAGACCGGCGTCCTCCCGGTCGTCCCGGCCGCCGAGAGCGCGCTCACCGACCCCAACATCCTTGCCGTACAGAAGCAGTTGAAGGGTGCCACCGGCTTCCAGCTCTACCTCGACCAGGCCTACGCGCCCGCCCTCGGCCAGGAGGTCAACGACAGCGTGGCCGCGCTCATCGCCGGCTCCAAGTCCCCCGAGCAGGTCACCGAGTCGATCACGAAGACCGCGAAGGAAGAGCAGTAGCCGACGTGTCCTCCACGACCCCCACCTTCCTGCCGGACAAACGGACCGGCCCCGACGTCGATCCCCCGCCCCCGGCCGCAGGCGCGGCCCGGGGGCGGGCCCGGCGCCGCGCACTGAACTGGCTCACCGCGGTCGGCTTCCAGCTCCCCGCCCTGGTGCTGTTCGGCGTCCTGGTGCTGCTGCCGATCCTGTTCGCCCTGTACGCCGCCTTCTTCCGCTGGAGCGGCTTCGGCATGCCCTCCGACTACATCGGCGGCGACAACTTCACCCGGCTCTTCCAGGACGAGGTCTTCCTGGGCGACCTGTGGCGCTGCCTGGTCCTGGTGCTGCTGTCGCTCGCCCTCCAGCTGCCGTTCGCGCTCGCCATGGCCGTCCTGCTCAACCAGAAGGTGCGCGGCCGGGCCGTCTACCGCATGCTGTTCTTCGCGCCGTACGTCCTGTCCGAGGCCATCACCGGCGTGCTGTTCAGCATGATCTTCGCCCCGGACGACGGCCTCGCCGACCGGATCCTGGGCGGCATCGGCCTGGACGGGCTGGGCGGGGAGTGGTTCGCCGATCCCTCCACCGTCATGGCGACCCTCTTCCTCGTCATGACCTGGAAGTACTTCGGCTTCCACATGATGCTCTACCTGGCCGGACTCCAGTCCATCCCGGCCGAGTTGACCGAGGCGGCGCTGATCGACGGCGCGAACGCCTGGCAGCGGTTCCGGAACGTCACCCTGCCGCTGCTCGCGCCCACCCTGCGGATCAGCGTCTTCCTGTCCGTCATCGGTTCCATCCAGCTCTTCGACCTGGTGTGGGTGACCACCGCGGGCGGCCCCGACCACCACTCCGAGACCATGGCCGTGACCATGTTCCAGTACGGCTTCAAGCGCTACCAGGTCGGCTACGCCAGCGCGATCAGCGTGGTCATGTTCGGCATCAGCCTCGTCTTCGCCCTCGCCTACCAGCGGTTCGTGCTCCGCCGCGACCTCGAAGGGGCCACCACGACCATGCGAGGAGGCGGGAAGTGACGACCAGGTCCCCCAGCAGAAAGCGCGGGAAGACCTTCCCGGTCCACGTCGTCCTCGTCGCTGTCGGCGCAGTGATGGCCGTACCGCTGCTCTACGCGGTCTTCTCCGGCTTCAAGTCCACCGACCAGCTCTCCGGCAACCCGATCGGCCTGCCCGACCCGTGGGTGACCTCCAACTACACCGGCATCCTCGGTTCCGGCTCCTTCTGGCAGTTGCTCGGCAGCAGCACGCTGATCGCGGTGGCGACGACCGTCATCGTCGTCGCGGTCTCCGCGCTCGCCGCGTTCTCCTTCGCGCGGTTCGCCTTCCGCGGGCGGGAGTTGCTGTTCACGCTGTTCACGATGGGGCTGATGTTCCCGTTCGCGGTGGCGGCCCTGCCGTTGTTCCTGCTGCTGCGCTCGATGGGCCTGCTGGACAACCCCCTCGGCGTGATCCTCCCGCAGGCCGCCTTCGGACTGCCGATGACGATCATCATCCTGCGCGGCTTCTTCCGGCAGATCCCCGGCGAGCTGGAGGAGGCGGCCACGCTCGACGGCTGCAGTCCGTTCGGCTTCTTCTGGCGGGTGCTGCTGCCCATGGCGCGGCCCGCCCTCGGCACCGTCTCGGTCCTCGCCGTCGTCACCAGCTGGAACAACTTCTTCCTGCCGCTGCTGGTGTTCACCGACTCCACGTGGTGGACCATCCCCATCGGCGTCCAGCAGTTCCAGGGCCAGTACTCCGCCGACACCGCCCGCGTCTTCGCCTACCTCGTGCTGGCCATGGTCCCCGCCCTCGCCTTCTACTCGGTCGCCGAGCGTCAGCTCGTCGGCGGCCTCACCGCCGGCGCCACGAAGGGATGACGCGCGCCCGCGGACGTACGGCTCACACCCACATCCGACCGTGAGGAGTCGCACCATGCGCACCATCCGTACGACGCTCCGCTCCCGCACCCGGCTCAGACTCGCCGGCGCCCTCGCCGCCGTCCTGGTCGCCGCCGGGGTCGCCACCGGCCCGGCGGCCCAGGCGGGCGAGGAGCACGGCAAGCAGCCCACCCTCGCCGACCTCGCCCAGCGCCACGGCCGCTACTTCGGCAGCGCCACCGACAACCCCGAGCTCGTCGACGAGCCGTACAAGGCCCTCCTCGGCAGCGAGTTCGACCAGATCACCCCCGGCAACGGCATGAAGTGGTACGCCACCGAACCCCAGCAGGGCGTCTTCGACTGGACCAAGGGCGACGAGATCGTGAACCTCGCCCGGGCCAACCACCAGAAGGTGCGCGGCCACACCCTGGTCTGGCACAGCCAGCTGCCCGGCTGGCTCACGAGCCGCGAGTGGACGGCCCCCGAGCTGAGGGCCGTACTGAAGAAGCACATCCAGGCGGAGGTACGGCACTACCGCGGCAAGGTCTTCGCCTGGGACGTCGTCAACGAGGCCTTCAACGAGGACGGTACTTACCGGGAGACGATCTTCTACAAGACGCTCGGCCCCGGTTACATCGCCGACGCGCTGCGCTGGGCCCACCAGGCCGACCCGCGCGTCAAGCTGTACCTCAACGACTACAACATCGAGTCCATCGGCCCGAAGAGCGACGCCTACTACAAGCTGGCCAAGGAACTCAAGACACAGGGCGTCCCGCTGCACGGCATCGGCCTCCAGGCGCACCTGGCGCTCCAGTACGGCTATCCGACCACGCTGGAGGACAACCTCCGACGCTTCTCGCGGCTCGGGCTGGACACCGCGCTCACCGAGGTCGACATCCGTATGTACGTGCCCGCGGACGAGGCGAAGCTGGCCACGCAGGCGGAGTGGTACCGCGACCTGACCGAGGCCTGTCTCGCGGTGCGCCGCTGCGTCGGCATCACGCTGTGGGACTACACGGACAAGTACTCGTGGATCCCGGCGTTCTTCGAGGGCGAGGGCGCGGCGCTGCCGTGGGACGAGCAGCTGGCGCCGAAGCCGGCCTACTTCGCGATCAGGGAGGCGCTGAAGAAGTAGGGCGCCGCAGGGCAGGGACCCGTTGCCGGGCGCCGGAGAGTGGGGCGCCCGGCAACGCCTGTTGTCACGCTGGGAGGAGCGGTGCCGTGCTCGCTCGCACCACCAGTTCCGTGCCCAGTTCCACCCGCGGCGAGTCCGGCTGTTCGTCGCGGGCCAGCCGGAGCACCGTGCGGACGGCGAGCTTGCCCATGTCGGCGAGTGGCTGGCGGACCGTGGTGAGAGGCGGAGCCGACCAGCGGACTTCCGGAAGGTCGTCGAAACCGACCAGGCTCATGTCCTCCGGAACCCTCAGCCCGCGCCGCCGCAGCGCCTCGATCGCGCCGAGCGCCATCTGGTCGCTGGCCGCGAACACCGCGGTCGGCGGCTCGGGCAGGTCCAGCAGAGCGGTGCAGCCGGTGAATCCGGACTCGGGGTGGAAGTCGCCGGGCACGACGAGGGAGTCGTCGACCGCGAGGCCGGCGCCCTCCAGGGCCGCGCGGTAGCCGTCGAAGCGGGCCCGGGAGCACAGCAGCCGGCGCGGACCGGCGATCAGGCCGATCCTGCGATGGCCCAGCGACAGCAGGTGCTCGGTGGCCGCCATGCCGCCCGACCAGTTGGCGGCGCCGATGGTGGGCACGTCGAGGGCGGGAGAGCCGGCCGGGTCGACGACCACCAGCGGGACGCCGAGGATGCGCAACTCCTCGTGCAGTACGGGCTCCAGCGCCGAGGTGACGAGAATGACGCCGTCGGAGGCGCGGGCCCGCAGATTGCGCAGCCATTCGCGGGCGTCGCCGGCGCGCCCGTGGATCGCCGACACCACGGTGCCGACCCCGGCCGCGTGGGCGACCTCCTCGACTCCCCGGATGATCTCCACCGCCCAAGGGCTGTCGAGGTTGTTGAAGACGAGGTCGAGCAGGGCGGCGCGGGTGCCGGGGGCGACCGGGCGCTTGCGGTAGCCGTGTCGTTGCAGCAGGTCCTCGACCCGGGCGCGGGTCTGCGGCGAGACGTCGGACCGGCCGTTGACGACCCGGGACACGGTCGGCACCGAGACCCCGGCCCGCCGGGCGATCTCCGTGATCGTGACCTTGCCCCGGGCCTGCGGCCCGGTCTCGGCGTCGGCCTCGTGTGCTGCCACTTCCCCACCTCCGTCGACGCGCTCTCGAAACTTCCAGGAGTCTTCCGGAAAGAGGGTGACCATGGGAAGGGGCCGTGCCACGAACGGCATCACACACGGCGGACTACGGGGAGTGACCGACCCCGGACATGCGTCGGGGCCGGTGCGCAGTCGCTGGCTGCGAGCCGGCCCCTCATGTTCTCCGGGCGATCCGATGATCCGGCGGACCGCCCGCTGCCGCCCTGGTCTAGGCGGCCGTCATCACCTTGCCGGTGCCCAGCGGGCGGCGCGGGGCGATGACCCGGCCGTCCGGCAGGAGCTCACCGGTGTCCTCGAAGAGCAGAACGCCGTTGCACAGCAGGCTCCATCCCTGCTCCGGGTGGTGCGCCACGAGACGGGCGGATTCCCGGTCGGCGGAGTCGGCTGTCGGACACGGTGGCTGGTGCTGGCACATTGGTGGGATCTTTCGCTCTGTCGTGACGGATGAGATGGCTGTTGTGTCTGTTGCGCGGCTTGAAGCGTCGTTCATGGCCGCCCCCCGTTGTGATGTGTCGGTCGGAACCCAGTGTTGCCCCACGGGCGTCAATCCGCAGGGATTTAGCAGCACCGCTTCTTCACAGGTTGATGACGCACCACCCGCTCGGACGGTTCACTCCAACTGCACTGTCACTTTGGGTGGTTGGCGGTGACCGAATGGAGCTAGTCCGGACGGGCCGGAGGCCGGCCCGGCTCTTACGAGCCATAAAGCGCTCGTAAGAGCGAATTGGCCACCGTTGGCCACCGCCGAAACTCCCCAAGAGCCTAAGGGCACTCGAAACAGCGGCGTACCCCGCTCCCCGGAATTCGGGAACGGGGTACGCGCGTCGGTGTGAGGGGGATTCTCAGGCGGGCGAACCCAGCAGCGGCGCCGGAGTCACCCGATGAGTCAGCACCGGCAGCAACTCGGCGACCTGATGCGGACGGTGGGCGGCGATGCCGGGCGGCGCGGGCGCCAGCGGGACGAGCAGGTCCGTGGCGGCGGGGTGGCCGGTGGCGCCGTCGGCGGTGCAGTCGCCGTGCAGCCAGAGCGCGAGCATGTAGAGGCCGGGGATCGACAGCAGACGCGGCTGGTAGGGCTGCGCGACGGTCTCGGCCTGGCGCAGCGCGCGCTCGGTGGCGGCGACGTACGGACCCTCGAAGAACCGCGAGAACGCCCAGCCGTCGGGGGTCAGCATGGTCTCCGCCGCGGCCACCGCGCGGTCGCCGCAGCGGATCAGAAAGCGCCAGCCGGCCAGCCGGGTGGCGGGGACGCCCGCGCTGTCCACGCCGTCCAGGACGTGCACCGGCAGCGGCAGCTCGGGTGTGGCGGGTCCCTGGGCGTGCAGCAGGGAGGGAGTTCGGGCCTCGCGGACCGCGGTGGGGGAACCGAGGGCGGTGAGGACGGAGCGAAGTGCGGGCGCGGGAGCCGGGGGGACGTGCAGGGGCATGGTGGGTCGCCTCTCTCGTTCGACAGGCACGGTGGCGCGAGGGCGGGGCTGGGGGCGGACGACGCTGTCAGCTCACGGGGTCAGAGAGGCGGGGGCCGTGGTCCGATGGCGAGGGATGCGGAAGACGCCTGCCGTAGGTCACCTGACGGCAGTACCGAGGGCCGCGGGCGCCAGCCTTCTGCCTTGTTCGCGAAGTTTATACGACATATGTTCACACGGTGTTTCGTCTAGTCGTTTCCGACGAGTAGAGCAAGGGTTCATTCGGTCGGCGTTTCGCGGGAATCATCCCGATTCCGGGCCGACCGCGTGGCGATGACCTCGGAAAATGCCCGGCGAGCGGTCGGCCTATTCTCGTCGGCGTTTTTCACGAGCCCTTCGGGGCACTCGAATCCGCACAGTGCACCATGCCCGGTGAATGTGCCGCCGGTCATGTCGACAGCGTAGCGGGCCCCGGGTCGAGGCGGGACGTTATCGATCGTCCCGGCTGGGCATCATCCCACCTGACCCGGACATTGGCGGCCGGCGCATCGGCCTGCCCATCGCGAGGAAGGACGCTTCGATGGGGGAGAAGGTCGTGGCGGCGCCGTTCGCCCTGTCCGATCGCCAGCACTACCGCGACAAGCTGCGGCGGTGCCTGACGGGCCTGGAGCGACTCCTGGCGGAGAAGCGGTTCGATCGCCCGAAGAACCTCATGGGGCTGGAGATCGAACTGAATCTCACCGGTGCCGACGGCATGCCGAGAATGCTGAATGCGCAAGTGCTGGAGCGGATCGCGAGCCGCGATTTCCAAACAGAACTCGCCATGTTCAACCTGGAAGTCAACATAGCTCCACACCGGTTGGGCGGCCGGGTATTCGATCGGCTTGCCGAGGAACTCCGTACGTCGCTGGCATATGCCGACCGGAAAGCGGGAGAGCTCGACGCGGGAATCGTGATGATCGGCATTCTGCCGACGCTCGACCGCGACGACCTGGTCTCCTCCAACCTCTCCGACGTCGACCGTTACGCGTTGCTCAACGAACAGATCGTGGCCGCCCGAGGCGAGGACTTCGCCCTGGAGATCGACGGGGTGGAGCGCCTCAGCTGCACCTCGAAGTCGATCGCGCCCGAAGCCGCCTGCACGTCGGTGCAACTGCACCTCCAGGTCACCCCGGGCCGCTTCGCCGACGTGTGGAACGCGGCGCAGGCCGTCGCCGCCGCCCAGGTCGCCGTCGGCGCCAACTCACCGTTCCTGTTCGGCCGCGAGCTGTGGCGGGAGTCCCGCCCGCCGCTGTTCCAGCAGTCCACCGACACCCGCCCGCCCGAACTCCAGGCCCAGGGGGTACGGCCGCGCACCTGGTTCGGGGAGCGGTGGATCTCCTCGGCGTACGACCTGTTCGAGGAGAACCTGCGCTACTACCCGGCCCTGCTGCCCATCTGCGACGACGAGGAGCCGCTGGAGGTCCTCGACGCGGGCGGCGTCCCCAAGCTCGCCGAGCTCGTCCTGCACAACGGCACCGTCTACCGCTGGAACCGCCCGGTCTACGGCATCGCCGACGGGGTCCCGCATCTGCGCGTGGAGAACCGCGTGCTGCCCGCGGGCCCCACCATCACGGACGTCATCGCCAACGCGGCCTTCTACTACGGCGTCGTCCGGGCCCTCGCCGAGGAGTCGCGGCCGGTGTGGAGCAGGCTGCCGTTCGAGGCGGCCGCCGCCAACTTCGACGCCGCGTGCCGGCACGGCATCGACGCCCGCCTCACCTGGCCCCGGCGCGGACGATACGGCGGCACGGCCGAGGTCGACGCCGTCAGCCTCGTCCGCGACGAACTGCTGCCGCTCGCCGAGGCCGGCCTCGACGCGTGGGGAGTGGAGCCCGCCGACCGGGACCTGTACCTCGGCGTGATCGAGGAGCGGTGCCGGCGCCGGGTCAACGGCGCGTCCTGGCAGGCGGCGACCTTCCACCGGGCGCTGGAGACGGGGCTCTCGCGGGAGGCGGCGCTGGCCGCCACGACGCGGAGGTACCGCGAGCTGATGCACAAGGGGGAACCGGTGCACACGTGGCCGGTGGGCCTGCCGGAGCCGGTGCCACTGGGGTGAGGGCCGCGTCGGCCGCCCGAGAGCCGAGGTCCTGGACACCGTACGGCGGTGTGTGTGCGGGGGTCGCTGTCGCCCGCCCCAGATTGATCGGGCAAGCTGTGACGTCCCAGGACGGTGATGCTGGAGGCAGGTGTGCAGTCGGAGGCGGGCCCGGTGGCTGAGTCTTTTCCCCATGAGCGGCCCTTGAGGCGGATCCTCCGGGACGAGACGCTGCTCGTCCTGGGCGTTTCGCTCGGCGCGAGTGGTGTGTCCGCCCTGATCAGCTTTGTCGGATCGGTCACCAAACCCGGCGGCCTCAAGGACCAGGCGGCCACCCTCAACGCCTCGGCCGCGCCGGGCCGACCCTGGCTCGATCTCGCCTGGCAGCTGTTCGGGATCGCCTCCGCGCTCGTGCCCGTCGCCCTCGTCGCGCACTTCCTGCTGCGTGAGGGGCAGGGCCTGCGCACCCTCGGCTTCGACCGCACCCGGCCCTGGCCGGACCTCGGCCGCGGGGCCGCGATCGCGGCGGTGATCGGCAGCACCGGTATCGCCTTCTACCTGGCCGCACGCGGCCTCGGCTTCAACCTCACGGTCGTGCCGGAGGCGCTGCCCGACGTGTGGTGGAAGTATCCGGTGCTGATTCTCTCGGCCGTGCAGAACGCCGTCCTCGAAGAGGTCATCGTCGTCGGCTATCTGCTGCGCCGGCTGGGCCAGTTGGGCTGGACGCCGGGCACCGCGCTGGTGGCAAGTTCCGTACTGCGCGGCTCGTACCACCTCTACCAGGGCATCGGCGGCTTCATCGGGAACATGGTGATGGGCGTGGTGTTCGTCTACCTCTACCGCCGCTGGGGCCGGGTGGGGCCGCTGGTGGTGGCGCACTCACTGCTCGACATCGGGGCGTTCGTGGGATACGCGCTGCTGGCCGGGAAGGTGGGCTGGCTGCCGACGGCGTGAGGACGTTCGAGGACTTCCTTGAGGGGTGTACGACGATCATGTACGCCCCTCTCGCGTTCGTACGCCCTCCTGCGCTGCTCAGACGAGCAGGTCGCCCTCGATCACGGTGACCGCGCGACCGCTCAGCAACGTCCGGTCGCCGCGCAGCTCGGTGCGGACACGGCCGGAACGCGGCGAGGCCTGCAGCCCGGTGAGGACGGGGCGGCCCAGGCGCTCCGACCAATAGGGGGCGAGGGCGGTGTGCGCGCTGCCGGTGACCGGGTCCTCGTCGACGCCGACGTTCGGGAAGAAGCAGCGGGAGACGAAGTCGTAGCCGCGTGAGGGGTCCTCGGCGCGGGCGGTGGCGATGATGCCGCGCTCGGAGTGGCGGCCCAGGGCCTTGAGGTCCGGGGTCAGGGAGCGGACCGTCTTCTCGTCGGCGAGTTCGAGCAGCAGGTCGCCGACGTTCGGACCGGTGTCGCGGACGGCGTGCGGCTCGGCTCCCAGTGCCTCGGCGACTCCCTCCGGGACCTCGACCGCGGTGAGCGGCGCCGTCGGGAAGTCCAGGGTGATCGAGCCGTCCTCGCCCGGCGTGGCGAGGAGGACACCGCTCCGGGTGGCGAACCGCACCGGGCCCTCGTGGACGCCGGTGCGGTGCAGGACGTGGGCCGTGGCCAGCGTCGCGTGGCCGCACATAGCGACCTCGTTGGTGGGTGTGAACCAGCGCAGCGCCCAGTCCGCCTCGCCGCCCTCGGGCAGGCGGTGGGCGAACGCGGTCTCGGCGTGGTTGACCTCCATGGCCACCCGCTGGAGCCGGCCGTCGTCCGGGAAGGCGTCGAGGAGGAGCACTCCGGCCGGGTTGCCGGCGAAGGGACGGTCGGTGAAGGCGTCGACGATTCGGATGTGCATGCCCTGACGCTAGGGGGGGCGTGGAGGGGCGGGCCAAGGCCAATTCCGGAACGCTGGACCGGTTTCTGGGGGCGCCGTCGAACGGCCGTCGCATCCGGGCCTTGCCATGCGAACAGTTCCGATATATCGTTGAGACATCGCGACAGATCAACGATGGAATGGAGTGATTGCGATGCGTTCCCATGGATTCGAGCGTGGACACGGTGGTGGCGGTCGTCAGGACCAAGGCGGTTTCGACGGTCGACGTGGTGCCTTCGGCCCCTTCGGGCCGGGCGGTCCCGGCTTCGGAGGACCGGGCTTCGGTCCGGGGCCCTGGGGTCACAGGGGTCGTGGCGGACCGCGGGGCAGGGCGCGGCGCGGTGATGTGCGCGCGTCGATCCTGGCCCTGCTGAAGGACCGGCCCATGCACGGTTACGAGATGATCCAGGAGATCGCCGAGCGCAGCGGCGGGGCGTGGAAGCCCAGCCCTGGTTCGGTGTACCCCACCCTCCAGCTGCTGGAGGACGAGGGGCTGATCACCAGCGAGAGTGAGGGCGGCAAGAATCTGTTCTCGCTCACCGACGCCGGCCGTACCGCGGCCGACGAGGGGCCCGACGCGCCGTGGGAGGAAGCCTCGCGCGGTGTCGACTGGGAGGCCCTTGGCGAGATCCGGCAGGCCGGCTTCGGTCTGATGGAGGCCTTCGGGCAGGTCTGGAAGACCGGCAGCAAGGAGCAGCGCGAGAAGGCGCTCGCTGTCATCAACGACACCCGCAAGAAGCTGTACCTGATCCTCGCCGACGAGGACTGATGGCCCGGCGGCCGGACAGCCGGTCGTACGGCCGGACCGTCCGTAGTGCGGCAGGCGCCCCGTGGAGCGATCCGCGGGGCGCCTTGCTGCGTGCGGCCGTCAGCTCACCAGTCCGGCCAGCTTGCGCAGCGACTCGTTCAGGGCGGCCGTCGCCGAGTCCTTGAGCTTGCCCGCCATCAGCGAGACGGCCGCGCCGGTGAACTCGCCGTCGATGCGGACCGACGTGGCGTCGCCGTCGGGCGTGAGGGTGTAGCGCGTGGCGACGGTCACGGCCATCGGGCCCTTGCCGCGGATCGCGAACACCCGGGCCGGCTCCAGCTCCTCGATGGTCCACTCGACCTCGGCCGGGAACCCCATGAGCTTCATGTTCTCCTGGAACGTCCCGCCCACGGCGAGGGACTCGGGGCCGCCCTTGGGGAAGCTGGTGTGGGTCGCGTTCCACTCGCCGTACGAGGACCAGTCGGTCAGCCGGTCCCAGACCTTCTCCGCGGGTGCCCCGATCCGTGCCTCCGCGCTGACTTCGGCCATGCGACCACCTCTTCGTGTCGGGCTACGGTGTCGCGGAACGTAGCCGCGCAGCCCGGAACATTCAATACTGATGAACCGTCAGATCTCTTCGTCTGTGCGAGACGTATGCATCCGGGCGAGACGTATGCATCCGGGCGAGACGTATGCGTCCGTGCGAAACGTGGGCGAGAGGGCGTGGCGCAAGGCGGCGCGCGCCCTTCGGGGAAAACAGCGTGATCTCATCCGCAAGGAGGAGATACGTCGCGCCGTGTCCCCTTCCCGTGGGACGTCAAAATGCTTCCTCCCGTGGATGACGCAAGGCCGGCGGGACTGATGGGGTAGGGGGTGTGCAACCCCGTATCCCCCGGCAGGCGGCCCACGAGCCCGCCGGTCGGCGCCCGGCCCACACGGACGACGATGCCAGGCTCAGTGCCGAACTGGCAGCGGTGGTCTCCGGTGCCCGGCGACGGGCGCTCAGGGACGGGGACCGGCAGGTCGACACGGCCCATCTGCTGCATTCACTGCTGGAGTCCGACCCCGAGGTGCGGGCCGTCTTCGACGGGGAACCGCAGTTCGCCCGCCTGCTCGGCTACCTCGTCCAGCGCAGCATCGGCTACGGCCTGCGCTGGCAGGGCAGCGTCGAGGACTCCGGCGCCGTACCCGTGGTGACGCAGGCCGAGGGTTACTCGCCGCTGGCCGCGGGCGCGATGGAGTACGCCCGCGCGCGGGCCGAACGGCGCGGCGGTGGGCCGGCCCACGGCGTCGACCTGCTCGCGGCGATCGTCGTGGACCCGCAGGCGCGGGCCGTCGAGGTGCTGGACCGTGCGGGGATCGACGCGCGTGAGGTGTTCGCACGGGTCGACAGCCGCCTGGAGACGGATCGCGCCTGATGAGCGCCCTCGGGGTAGTGCCGTCCAGCCGTTGAGACAGGTGTCAACAGGGATGACGCTCATGTCATCGCCTGTCATCATGTGCCGGTGCATATGTCTGAGAGCAGTCACGGCAGCCGGGGAAAGAGCGTCGGGCTCGGTCTCGCACTGGCGTCCGCGCTCGCCTTCGGCGGATCCGGGGTCGCGGCCAAACCACTGATCGAGGCGGGGCTCGACCCGCTCCACGTGGTGTGGCTGCGCGTCGTGGCCGCGGCCCTGGTGATGCTGCCGGTCGCCTGGCGCCACCGCGCGCTGCCGCGCCGCCGCCCCGCCCTGCTCGCCGGGTTCGGTCTGCTCGCCGTGGCCGGCGTCCAGGCCTGCTACTTCGCCGCGATCTCCCGGATCCCCGTCGGAGTCGCCCTGCTCGTCGAGTACCTCGGCCCCGCCTTCGTGCTCGGCTGGGTGCGGTTCGTGCAGCGGCGGCCGGTGACGCGGGCCGCCGCACTCGGCGTGGTCCTCGCGGTCGGCGGGCTCGCCTGCGTCGTGGAGGTCTGGTCGGGCCTGAGCTTCGACGCCCTCGGTCTGCTCCTGGCCCTCGGCGCCGCCTGCTGCCAGGCCGGCTACTTCGTCCTCGCCGACCACGGCAGCGCCTCGGGCGACCAGGCACCCGACCCGCTCGGGGTCATCGCGTACGGCCTCCTCGTCGGCACGGCCGTCCTGACCGCCGTCGCCCGCCCCTGGACCATGGAATGGTCCGTGCTCGCCCGCACCGTGGACATGGACGGCAGCCCGGTCGCGGCCGGTCTGCTGCTGACCTGGATCGTGCTAGTCACCACGGTTGTCGCCTATGCCACCGGCGTGCTCTCGGTGCGCCGGCTCTCCCCGCAGGTGGCCGGTGTCGTGGCGTGCCTCGAAGCGGTCATCGCGACCGTCCTCGCCTGGTTCCTGCTCGGCGAGCACCTCTCGGCACCGCAGATCATCGGCGGAGCCGTCGTCCTGGCCGGCGCGTTCATCGCGCAGTCGTCGGCGCCCGCCAAGAGCTCCCCGGAGCCGGTCGCCAGGGGCGGCACCGAAAGGGAGTTGTCGGCGCGCGGGACCGCCCCATAGGCTGCCGGATCATGCATACGAACGCACTCGTTCTTCCGCCTCCGGCCGCCTGAGGCGGGCCTCCGGACACCAGGGGCGGTCCTGAGACCCCCTGGGCTGAGCCCGGCATGCCGCCGGGCGGACGGTGCTGCCCGCAGAAGAAGTCCGTGGACCCCGCCGAGCGGGCGTCCTCCCTGAACTTCGGCGCATCGTGCGCATCTGCGGAGAGAACACGTGTCGCATACTGCTTCCGGCCTGCCCATCGGGCGAGGCCTCCTCTATCTGATCGTCGCCGGTGTCGCCTGGGGCACCGCGGGCGCGGCCGCCTCCCTGGCCTACCGGGCCAGTGACATCGGGCCCGTCGCCCTGTCCTTCTGGCGCTGCGCGGCCGGGCTCGTGCTGCTGCTCGCCGCCCGTCTCCTGCGTCCGGGCGGCGCCCGGACCGCCGTACGGGAACCGCTGCGTCGCAAGGCGCTGCGGGTCGGTGTCACAGGTGTCGGACTGGCCGTGTTCCAGACGGCCTACTTCGCGGCCGTGCGGTCCACCGGACTCGCCGTGGCCACCGTCGTCACGCTCGGCGCCGGGCCCGTCCTCATCACGCTCGGCGCGCGGCTGACCCTGGGGGAGCGGCTCGGGAACGGCGGGATCGTCGCCGTCGTCGGGGCGCTCGCCGGACTGGGGGTGCTGACGCTCGGCGGCGAGGACGCGGCCGTACGCCCGTGGGGCGTCCTGCTCGCGCTGCTGTCGGCGGCCGGGTACAGCGTGATGACCCTGCTCACCCGCCGGTGGGGCCGCGATGGCGGGGTGGACACCGCCAGTACGTCCGTGGGGGCGTTCGCGGTCACCAGCCTGTGCCTGCTGCCGCTCGCCCTGGCCGAGGGGCTGGTGCCGCACACCGCCGAACCGGCCCGCCTCCTGTGGCTGCTGGCCTACATCGCGGCCGTCCCCACGGCCCTCGCCTACGGCCTCTACTTCGCGGGCGCGGCCGTCGTCCGGTCGGCCACGGTGTCCGTCATCATGCTGCTGGAACCGGTGAGCGCGGCGGTGCTGGCCGTCGCCGTGCTCGGTGAGCGGCTCACCCCGGCCACGGTGGTCGGCACCTTGCTCCTGCTCGGCTCGGTCGCGGGGCTCGCGGTGGCGGAAGCGCGGGGCGCGGCGGAGCCGGAGGGGGAACCGGTGCTCGTGTGACGGAGAAGGGCCCTTCTGCGAGCGACGGGCCCCTAGGGCCTGTTGCGAAAGTGGCGCCTGCCGCGCGACGCCCGGCACGGGCTCTCGCCGCACCACCCGAAAGCCCGAGTACGCCCAGTACGAGGGCTTCCGGGCGGCACGCCGAGAGCCCGCACCGGACGCCGCGCGGCCGCCCTTCGGGCGACGACGCCACTTTCGCAACAGGCCCTACCTCACGTTCCGCGCCGGCGCAGCAGGTGCTCGCGTGCCGCCGCGTCGCGCGGACCGCTCCGGTCCGCCAGCCCGGCCGCGATCCGGTCCTGGACCTCCTCGGGACGGTGACTGGCGTACTTGAACTTCGCCCGGACCGTGACCACTTCGAGCCGTAGCCCGCGGATTCCGGACAGCATCCGCCCGTACGGCTCCGCGCCCACCGCCACCCGCGCGGAGCCGCCCTCCGGCTGGAAATGGCCCACTTGTCGGTTGAGAAGCGAGGCTTTCCCGGCCGGGTCGTCCACGAGGCGGGCCCGGCAGCGGAGTTGGACGGCCGCGTAGAGGCTCGTGGGCGTGCCGTGTTCGGACGGGCCGTCGGGCGAGGCCTGCCAGGGGCCGGGGACGTACACGTAGTCGTCGACCACACTCAGCAGGACGTCCGGATTCGCCTCCAGTGCGTGCCACAGAGGGTTCGGTCGGGCCAGATGTGTGACGACCTCGCCGTGCTCGGCGTCATAGGTGAAATGCAGGGGCTGGACGTACGGCGGCTCGCCCGGCCGGCCGTTGACGGCGAGCTGTCCGAAGTCGTGGGCGGCCAGCCAGCTTTGCCACTCGGCGTCGTCGTGCGGCGCGTCCCAGGGATGGATCAGCATCACAGAACCGCGAGGTAGTCGGGGACCTCCGTGCCGGGGGCCAAGCCGGCGTCCGCGACGGGGGTCTCGTAGCCCTTGCGCAGCGGGACGACGCCGGCCCAGTGCGGGAGGGCGAGGTCCTCGGGCTCGTCGTTGACGCCGCCGGTGCGGGCCTTGGCGGAGACCTCGTCGAGATCGAGGCGGATCACGGCGGTGGCAGCCAGCTCCTTCTTGTCGGCCGGCCGGGAGTCGCGGGCGCGGCCCGGTACGACGTGGTCGACCAGCGCGTCCAGAGCGGCCAGCTTCTCCTCGGGGTCCGTCACGTCGTGGGCGACGCCGTGCACCACCACGGACCGGTAGTTGATCGAGTGGTGGAAGGCCGAGCGGGCCAGGATCAGCGCGTCGACATGGGTGACCGTCAGGCAGACCGGGAGCCCCGGGTCGGCCTGACCCGTCATCCGCAGCGGGCGCGAACCCGTCGAGCCGTGCACGTAGAGCCGCTCGCCGACCCGGCCGTAGAGCGTGGGCAGCACGATCGGCGCGCCGTCGCGGACGAAGCCGAGGTGGCAGACGTAGCCCTCGTCGAGTATCGCGTGCACCAGTTCCTTGTCGTACGAGGCACGGTTCGGGGAGCGTGTGGGCACGGTGCGGTCGGTGGGGGTGTAGGCGGCGGGCGTCGTCGTCTGCTGGGGCCCCTGCATTGGCGTTCTCCATTGCACTAGTGCATAATTGGGTTTGTGCTAGGAGAGTATCGAATCGTCGGCCGACGCGCAGCGGAGATTTCGGCGAGCATCGAACAGGCGGTGGGGGCGGGGGAGCTGCTGCCCGGTCAACTGCTGCCGCCCATGCGGGAGTTGGCCGCCGAGTTGGGCGTGAATCCCAATACCGTCGCGGCCGCCTATCGCACGCTGCGCGAGCGCGGGGTCATCGAGACCGCCGGACGCCGGGGCAGCCGGGTGCGGCCCAAGCCGGCCACCACCGGGCGCGAGCACATCCGGGTGGACGTGCCCGAGGGGGTGCGGGACGTGTCCAACGGCAATCCGGATCCGGCGCTGCTGCCGCCCCTGGCGAAGGCGTTCGCCGCGGCGGCCGAGCAGAGCGACCGGGAGCCGGTCCTGTACGGAGACGCGCCCGTGGAACCGGAGTTGGCGCGGATCGCCCGGGCGGAGCTGCGTGCCGACGGGGTGCCGGACGGGCCCCTCGCCGTCGTCTCCGGGTCGCTCGACGCGATCGAGCGGGTCCTCACGGCCCACCTCAAACCGGGGGACACGGTCGCCCTGGAGGACCCCGGCTGGGGCAGCCTCCTCGATCTCGTCCCGGCGCTCGGGCTGCGCACGGCTTCCGTACGCGTCGACGACGAGGGGCCGCTCCCCGACGACGTACGGCGGGCCCTGGCGGCCGGGGCCCGCGCCCTGATCGTCACCGACCGGGCGCAGAACCCGACCGGCGCCGTGGTGAGCGCCACGCGCGCGCGTGCCCTGCGGTCCGTGCTGCGAGAACATCCGCAGACCCTGCTGATCGAGGACGACCACGGCCACGCGATCGTCGACCTGCCCCTGCGCCCCCTGGCCGGCGAGACCCGTACCTGGGCCTTCGTGCGTTCGGTCGCCAAGGGCTACGGGCCCGACCTGCGGCTGGGCGTGCTCACCGGGGACGCCGTCACCGTCGACCGGGTACGTGGGCGGCAGCGGCTCGGGCCCGGCTGGGTCAGCCGGATCACCCAGCGGGCCGTGCTACGACTGTGGGCCGACGGCGCGCTGGACTCGCCGGCGGTGGCCGCCGCGTACCGCGAGCGCCGGGACCTGCTCATCGACGCGCTCGCGGAACGGGACATCGAGGCCCACGGGCGCTCGGGCCTGAACGTGTGGATCCCGGTACCCGACGAGACCGGAGCCGTCGCCCGGCTCCTGCACGCCGGCTGGGCCGTCGCCCCCGGCGCCCGCTTCCGGATGAGCGCACCGCCCGGGATCCGGATCACGGTCTCGACGCTGACGGCGCAGGAGACGGGCCCGCTGGCGGACGCGATCGCCTCCGCGGTGGGGCCGGCGCCGGTTCGCAGCTACGTCTAGGTGTATTGCCCTGAGAGGTTAGGGACGCGGCTGGCGGGTGGTTGGCCCTTGAGCGCGGTGTGTCCGCGGTGGTGATTGTAGGTGTGCAGCCAGCTGGGGAAGGCGTCGCGTCGTTCCTGCTCTGATCGGTAGGGGCGGGCGTAGGCCCATTCGTCGAGCAGGGTGCGGTTGAAGCGTTCGACCTTGCCGTTCGTCTGCGGCCGGTAGGCGCGGGTTCGCTTGTGCGTGATCCCGGCTGCTGCCAGGGCGTCTCGCCACAGGTGGGATTTGTAGCAGGAGCCGTTGTCGGTCAGGACGCGTTCGACGGTGATCCCGCAGGTGGCGAAGTACGCCTGGGCGCGACTCCAGAAGCCGACAGCGGTCTCCTTCTTCTCGTCTGCGTGGATCTCGCTGTAGGCCAGGCGGGAGTGGTCGTCGACGGCGTTGTGGAGGTAGCTGTAGCCGGCGCCGGACCGGGTCTTGCGGCCCGCCTGGCGTCCGAGGGTCTTGTGGCCGCCGCCGTCGGGGATGTTGCCGAGCTTCTTGATGTCGACGTGGACCAGTTCGCCGGGCTTGGCACGTTCGTAGCGACGGATGACGCGCCCAGTGGCCCGGTCGAGGTGGGTCAGGCGGGCCAGGCCGTAGCGGGTCAGCACCCGGTGCACGGTGGACGGCACCAGGCGGAGCAGGCCTGCGATCCGTGCTGGCCCCCACCTGCGCAGTACGCGGACTTTGATGATCCTGCGCTCGGTACGGGTCGGGGTCCGTCGCGGGCTGGTGCGGGGGCGGCTGGAGTGGTCGGCCATGCCAGGCTCGCCGAGCCGGCGGTAGCGGTCGGCCCATCGCTGTGCGGTGGTTGGCGAGACTTGGAATCGCTCAGCGGCCCGGCGCAGGGTCCAGCCGTCCTCGACCACGCAGCGGGCCAGGCGCAGGCGTCCGGTCTCGGTCAGGGGTGCATTACGGTGGGGCACGAGGGCCTTTCTGTCGTCCGGCGTAGATGTCGCAATCCACACCGAGCCAGAAGGCCCTCACCCATTTCAAGACCACACGTCAGTGATCGCTGTCACCAACCTCCGTGGACAGAACATCTAGGGCCTGCGTCGAAAGTGGCGTCGTCCGCCCGAAGGGCGGGCCGGGCGGAAGCCCTCGTACTGGATCTACTTGGGCTTTCGCCCGGTGCGGCGAGAGTTCGTGCCGGGCGCCGCCCGGCAGGCGCCACTTTCGACACAGGCCCTAGTGGTTCCGGTACCACTCGGCGAGCAGGAACGCCAGGTCAAGGGCCTGGGAGTGGTTCAGGCGCGGGTCGCACGCCGTTTCGTAGCGTTGCGGCAGCGTTTCCCTGGCCACGGCACTGCTCCCGCCCAGGCACTCCGTGACGTCGTCGCCGGTGAGCTCCAGGTGGACGCCCCCGGGGTGCGTGCCCAGGGCGCGGTGCACCTCCACGAAGCCCCGCAGTTCTTCGGCGACGGCGTCGAAGTGCCGGGTCTTGTGGCCGCTCTCGGTGACGAAGGTGTTCCCGTGCATCGGGTCGCTGACCCAGCAGACGGGTGCCTCCTCCGAAGCGACCTTCTCCACCAGCAGGGGCAGCAGGTCGCGGACCCGCTCCGCCCCCATCCGCACGACGAACGTGAGCCGCCCGGGCTCGCGGTCGGGGTCGAGGAGGTCCACGTACCGCAGTACGGTGTCCGCGGTCGCACCGGGCCCCAGCTTGACGGCGAGGGGGTTGCTGATCTTGGCGAAGTACTCGACGTGCGGCCCGTCCGGCCGACGGGTCCGCTCGCCGATCCACAGCAGATGGCCGCTGGTGGCGTACGTCCTCCCGGTCGCCGCATCGGTGCGCGTCAATGCCCGCTCGTAGTCGAGCAACAGGCCCTCGTGGCTCACGAAGAACTCGGCGGTGGTCAGCGCGCCGGTCCGGCCCCCGCACGCGCGCAGAAAGGCCGGCGCCCGCTCGATCTCGTCGGCCAGCCGCTCGTAGCGCCGGCCGCTGGGCGAGGCGGCGACGAAGGCCCGGTTCCACTCGTGCACCCGGGCCAGGTCGGCGAAGCCCCCGGCGGTCAGCGCCCGCACCAGGTTCAGCGTCGTCGCCGACGCCTCGTACATGCGCAGCAGCCGGTCCGGATCGGGGGTGCGCTCCCGCACCGTGAATCCCGGGCCGTTCACCGCGTCCCCCCCCCGGTACACCGGCAGTGTCGTGTCGCCCCGCCGCTCGAACGGCTGGGAGCGTGGCTTGGCGAACTGGCCCGCCATCCGGCCCACCTTGACGACCGGCATCGACGCCCCGTGTGTCAGAACGACCGCCATCTGCAACAGCGTGCGCAGCTTGCCGTCGACGGACTCCTGCGTGGCACCGGCGAACGTCTCCGCGCAGTCGCCGCCCTGCAGCAGCAGCGCCTCCCCCTTCGCCACCGCGGCGAGCCGGGAGCGCAGCGCGTCGCACTCCGCGGCGAACACCAGGGGTGCCGCCTGCGCCAGTTGGTCGGTGACGTCGCGCAGCCGGACCGGGTCGGGCCAGTCCGGCTGCTGGTCGGCCGGCGCCGGGCCGCCCCCCTGGGCCTCGTGCGAACGGGGTGCGCTTTCCGACGTCATTCCGGCTCCTCCGACGGCGCTTCGGTCAATTCCGGAGCGTTCCACATCGCCCTCCCTCAGCCATGGCATCTCACTCCAATTCCTCAGCCCTTTTGCCGTCAAGCTCTTACGGAATTGGGCCGGCTCCGCGCACCCGAATTGGTCTGGCCGCTCTCGTGTCGCCTCTGATTCGCTGTCCATCGGTACCTCCCCGGCACGGCCGCCGAACCCAATTCGGCGGAGCCGGCGAGGAATTGTGAACCGTGCGAGAACCGAGGGGAATCACACGATGGCGCGCAGCGCACCGATCCACGTACGCGTCACGGCGTCCGGGCTGCCGGCGCACGACCCGCTCGACCTCTACGAAGAGCTGCGCCGCACCCACCCGGTCGACGACGTCTTCCTCCTTGAGAACGCCTCCGGCACCGGACGGGATCCCGACCGGGCGGTCGTCGGCTGCGGGCGCCTGCTGGACATCCGGGTCATCGCGGGCACGCGCGGGGTGACCGTCCGCCTCACGGGCGAACCGGCGCTCGTCCGAGCCCTGCTGGGACACGCCGAGGACCTCGGACTGCGCCGGGCGGCCACCCCCGCGCCGACCGGGAGCCGAGGCTCCTCGCCGAGCTGAGCGCCGAGCGGCCGGAGCAGTTGTGGGCGCTCCTGGAAGCAGCCCGGAGCGACCTGTTCGAGGTGCGGACGGACCTGTCCCCCCAGAGCTGGTCCTTCGGGTTCCTGACCAGCCTGGCCTACGAGTCGAACTGGCACATGGAGGACCTGGGCGAGCGGACCAAGCCGCCGCGGGGCCCCGACATCACGCTCACCGTCTTCCGGCACACCGTTTGGTACGACCGCACCGACGGCACGGTCAGTGAACTGCGCGCCGACAGCGCGGAGTTCGTCGCACGGCACGATCCCGGGCTGCTGGAGATCGCCCGGCGGGCGGCCGGGCGGGAGGACGTGGCACCCGTGCCCGAGGCGCCCCGGCCGCGGTCGGTGCACGACAGCGTGGACCGGGCGACGTTTCTGCGCTGGGCGGACCGGTGCCTGGAGCACATCCGGGTCGGGGACATCTACCAGATCCAGATCGGTCACCGCGTAGACGTCCGCACCGAGCTGGCGCCCGAGGCCGTGTACCGGCGGCTGCGGGCCCGCAACCCGTCGCCGTACATGTACTCGCGCCGCGCGGCGACACCTTGCTGATCGGAGCGAGCCCCGAGCTGTTCTTCCGCATCGAGGACGGCGAGATCACCATGCGCCCCATCGCGGGTACCACCCCGCGCGGCTCGGACGACGAGGAGAACCCGCAGCGCGTCTCTTCCCCCCCGTACGTTGTCCGACCGACGTGCCGCCTGCCGGGGCGCGGCCCTGTCAGCGCGCGCCCCGGTCACGGCCGTGGGTCACCCGGCGGACCGGGCCCAGTGTTCCCAGGGCTGTGCCTTGACCCACTCGATCACCGGCGTGAGCCGTACACCCAGAGCGCTCTCCACGGCGGCGGGCGACGGAGCGAGCAGGTCGCCCGCCCGGCCCGTGCCGGCGTAGTGGTAGATCCCCGCGACACCGGCCGCGGCCTCGGTGCCGAGCATCTGGGCGAGCCCCTGCTCGAACTGCGTGACCTCCAGCGGGACATACCGGATCTCACGGCCCAGGGCCTGCCCGAACGCGGCCGCCAGCTCCGGACCGGTGAGCACGTCGGCGCCGCCGACGTTCAGTACCTGCCCGGCCGGCACGTCGTCGTCCAGGGCCCGGGACACCACACGCGCGAGGTCGTCGTGCGACATCCAGGCCACGCGCTGCTCGGCGGGCAGCGGGTAGGCGAGGACACCGTCGTCGACGATCGCGGGTCCGTTCCAGGGGCTGAAAAGGTTTTCCAGGTAGACCGGCGGCCTGACCACGACCACGGGCACCTCACCGGCCCGCAGCACCTCCTCCGCCAGGCGGCGCGTCTCGAAACCGGCGTACGGCGTGGTCTCGTCGGGAACCGGGGTGTTGACGTTGTAGACCAGCCGTCGCACCCCGGCCTCACGGGCCGCCTCGGCGATGTTGCGGGCGTACCCGGCCACCGTCTCGGGGTCGTACTCCAGAGGCATCACGACGACCGCGTGCGTGACGCCCCGGAAGGCGGCGCGCAGGTCCTCGATGCTGCCCAGGTCGCCGCGCACCGGCGTGACCCCGGCCGCTGAGGCCGACGCGGCCTTCGCCTCGTCCCGGACGAGGCCGCGGACCTCGTGCCCCTGGCCGGCCAGCAGCCGGGCCACCGCACCGCCCTGGAAACCGTTGGCTCCGGTCACGAGGACGTGCTTGCGGTGATCTTGTGTCATGTCGTGCCTTTCTTCGTGGTGTTCATTCAGTGGGCGCACGGTCCCCGGACCGGGCGGGCCGGGCGGGCGCGATCAGGGCACGGCGCGCCGGTGCTCGACGGCGGTGCTCGCCTCCGGCGGTGCCGGGGCGTCCGGTGCGGGCAGCCGCAGCCGGGGGGTGAGCAGCAGCGCGACCAGGGCCGGCACGGCCCCGACCAGGAAGGCCGTGCTGAAGCCGTCGGTGAGCGCCACGTCGCGCGCCGCGGAGGAGGCGTCGGTGCGTGCGGCGGCCACTCCGGACAGGACGGCGAGACCGAGGACGGAGCCGAACTGCAAGCTGGTGTTGACCAGTCCGGAGGCGAGGCCGGCCTCCTCCTCGCGGGTGTCGAGAGTGGCCGCGACGTTCGCCGTGATGGAGACCAGCGGCAGCGCGACGCCCAGCACGAGGCTCGGCGGCAGGACGTCCGCCACGAAGGAGCCGTCGGCCGAAAGCAGCGACTGCCAGCCCATGCCGACGGCCACCAGCAAGAACCCGGCGCCCATCACCGCGCGCAGGCCGAACCGGCCGATCAGCCGGTCCGCGGTGGAGGCGACCGTGATGACGACCAGACACAGCGGCAGCAGGGCGAGGCCGCCGAGCACCGGTTCGTACCCGAGCACCGCCTGCAGGTACAGGCTCACCAGGAAGAACATCGGGAACAGCGACATCTGCCACAGCGCGGCCAGGATGTTGGCCAGCCGCAGCGTCGGCCTGCCCAGCACGGCGAGCGGGACCAGTGGGTGCGCCACCCTGCGTTCGACCAGGACGAACGCCGCGAGCAGTACGACGGCGGCGGCCCCGGTGACCAGCGTCGGCGTGGAACTCCAGCCGGCCTCGCCCGCGTTGACCACGGCGTAGGCCAGCAGCCCCAGACCGGCGGTGACCGCCACCGCGCCGGGCACGTCGAAGCCGCGCTCGCGCCCGCCGGACGTCCCGGGCGGCAGCAGCCGCGGCACGGGCAGGACCAGGGCGATACCGGCCACCACGTTCAGCGCGAAGGTCGACTCCCAGCCCAGCCAGCTGGTGAGCACGCCGCCGAGCACCGTGCCCGCGGCGCCACCGGCACCGGCCATCGCGGCGAACACGCCCAGCGCCCGGTGCCGTTCCGGGCCGTCCTCGAACAGCGTGAGGATCAGGGCGAACGCCGCCGCCGCGGCCATGGCCGCCCCGACGCCCTGCACCGCGCGGGCGGTGATCAGCAGGGCGGCACTGTCGGAGAGGGCACCCAGCAGGGATGCGGCCGCGAGGACGCCCAGACCGGCCACGAACACCCTGCGCTGCCCCAGCAGATCGGCGGCACGACCGCTGAGCAGCAGCAGCCCGCCGAAGGAGACGAGGTAGGCGTTGGCCACCCAGGACAGTGCGGCGGGCGAGATGTCCAGGCTCTCGCCGATGGACGGCGCCGCCACGTTGATGATCGAGGTGTCGAGGATCAGGACGAACTGGGTGCAGGCGAGCAGGGCCAGCGCTCGCCGGCGGTCAGCGCCCGCCATCGAAACCCCCCGTACCGCCCGGCAGCTCGTCCAGCTGGTACCCGTCCAGGCACGACTGGGTGAAGGCGGCCAGCAGGTCCGGGTTGCCGTCGCGCACGATGCCGGGCAGGTAGACGTGGGGAGCGCCGTGGTAGAAGCGCTCGTACTGCTCGTGCCGTGCGGCGAACTCCGAACCCAGCGCGTCCCAGGCGAGCTTGAGCAGCTTGATCCGCTGCTCCGCCGGGGTGCCGGGCGAGCGCACGTACTTGGCCACCAGCGGACCGAGTTCGGGGTGCTTCAGGTCGTAGCCGGAGGCCGGGAGCTGGATGAGACCGCCGCCCGCCAGCATCTTGATCTCGGCGAGCACCTTCGGATAGAGGTCACCGGCCATGGCCCGGTGCGCCGAGGCGATCTCCCGGTTGATGTGCACGGCACCGCCCTCGCCTCCCACCCGCTCGTACGTCGTCTCGGCCGCCAGCACCATCGACTTGGCGATGTTGAGCCACCCGATGAGCCGGCCGATCTGCATCTGAACGGGCGGCAGGTCATAGGTGTTGTTCGCCCGGGTGACCAGGATCGCGAGCCCGGTGAGGAACTCCAGCTTGGTCCAGAAGCGGGTGGCCGCCTGGTGGACGAAGTTGTTGTAGGCGGGCGTGAACCACCACATCCGGAAGGTGGTGTCGACGTCCCGGTAGGTCAGCACCCGCTCCCAGGGCACGAAGACGTCGTCGCAGACGAGCAGCGCGTCGTTCTCGTCGAAGCGGGCGGACAACGGGTTGTCGAAGACGCTGCGCGCCTGGCCTTCGTAGGAGGTCCGGGAGATGAACTTCAGCCCCGGGGTGTCGAGGGGCACGGAGAAGCACAGCGCGTACTCGACGTCCTGGCGCTGCAACGGCTCGATGGTGCCGACGATGATCTCGTCACCGAACACCGCGCCGGTGCCGATCATCTTGGCGCCGCGCACCACGATGCCGTCGTCGCGCTCCTTGACGACCCGCACGTACAGGTCGTCCTCCTCCTGCTCGCCGGCCGCCCTGGTGCGGTCGATCTGGGGGTTGGTGATGGTGAACGACTGGTAGAGGTCGCCCTCCGTCATGCGCCGGTAGTACGCGGCCAGGTTGTCGCGCCCGTCGAAGGTCTCCCCGGCGAAGATCTCCGGCGTCGAGACGAAGCCCGCGATGCCCGCGGCCATGTAGTCGGGCGACCTGCCCAGGAAGCCGAAGCTGGCCTCGGACCAGGTCTTGAACGCCTTGCGCCGCTCGACCAGTTCGGCCTGCGTGCGCGGCACGTGGTAGGCACGCAGCACCGCCCGGTCCTGCCCCTCGGGGCGCACCGTCAGCACGTCCCGCAGCTCCGCGTCCCGCGCCATGTCGTAGAGGTGCGCATCGAGCGGGCCGTGTTGCGGAAGGCGGGGTGCTCCGTGACGTCCTTGACCAGCTCACCGTCGAGCCAGACGGCACGGCCGTCGCGTAGTGATTCGAGGTATTCCTGGCCGCTGCGGGTCATGCTCTCTCCTGACACAGGGTGCTGTTGATGGGCGGTGGGAAGTGGAACGGAGGGGGCGGGCCGGCGCCGAGCGGGTCCGCTCGGGCGGTTCGCCTCAGCGCTCGCGCACGGCGGGGCGCGGCCGGTGCGGCCGGATCGGACGGCCGTACGGCGATGGGGCGTTGACGGACGCGACGTCGAAGCCGGCGGCGCGGGCATAGGCGCGGGCCACCTGGGCCAGCCGGTCGGTGGGGACCACGTCCTCCACCCGTCCGAAGCCCTCCGGGGCCCGCTCGTGGACCAGATCGATCACGACCTCCGGCCCCTTGGCCCGGTTGAGCAGCTGCAGCCGGTTCATCCGGGGTCGGCGGTCCCGGTCGTACGCCGCGAGGGCCGCGACCGGGTCGTCGTGGGTGGCCAGGGCATGGGCGAGGCTACGTGCGTCCAGCACCGCCTGGGTCGTCGCGTTGGAACCCATCGGGGCCATGGCGTGCGCGGCGTCCCCGAGCAGGGTCACGGCGCCGAACGACCAGCGGGGCACGGGGTCCCGGTCGAGCATGGGGAAGGACGCGACCGCTTCGGAGTCCGCCACGAGAGCGGCCATCCGCAGATCCCCGCACCGCCAGCCGGCCACCGCCGCGGGGAAGCCGTCGTCGGCGTCAACGGGCGCGGCGTCCAGGGACAGGGGTTCCTCCGGTACGGCGCGGGATACCGCCCAGTTCACCGGAACCAGGCCCTCCGCATCCGGGCGTACGGCCAGCGGGTAGACGACCGCCTTCCAGCGGCCGTCCCTCATGACGACCATCGCGCGACCGCCGTGAAAGGGCGCGCTGCGCGTCATTCCCCGCCACACGGCGGTGCCGTTGAAGCGCGGCTCCCCTTCCTGCGGATACAGGGCCTGCCGTACGGCGGACCGCAGCCCGTCGGCCCCGACCAGCACGTCCGCCCGGATCCGCTCCGTCGGCCGATCGCCGGCGCGGTGAGCCACACTCACCTCGACGCCCCCGCCGGGCAGGGGCGTGAAGCCGGTGACACGCGCGTCGGTGGTGATCGCCGTGTTCCCCAGGCGGGCGCGGACGCTGTCGGCCAGGGCCGTCTGCAGGGCACCGCGGTGCAGCGCCAGTTGAGGCCACCGGGAGCCGCTCGCCCGGCCGCGGGGTTCGCGCCAGATCTCCTGTCCGAGGTGGTTGTAGTAGCCGAGTTCGGTCAGATCGGCACCCAGGTCGGCGAGGTTTTCGGTCAGTTCCAGGGCGGCCAGCTCGCGCACCGCGTTGGGCAGCAGATTCACCCCGGCTCCCAGAGGGCGAATCTCCGGCACGGCCTCCAGGACTCGCACGTCGCGCATTCCGACGGAATGAAGACTCAGCGCGGCGGTCAGGCCGCCGATGCCGGCACCGGCAATCAGAAACCTCATGGAACGCGTCCCCCCAGAACTTCAACCCCGTAAACCGGCCAATGAGCCCGGCTTCGCCTCTCATCGTTCTGGGAGCGATGGCTACGATCAATTAATCATGAGCCGAATCGCTTTAAGGATCGTCCGTGCATGACGACGTGCTGAGCGAGCTGCTGCGCCCGCTGTGGCTCACCGACATCTTTCACAGCATGTGGGAGGCAGGTGGAACCTGGGGAGTCAAGGGCCACGACGACAATTGCGCAATTGTTCATTACATGCTCAACAACTCCTGTGCCATAACCTTCGGCGACGATCCCAAACCCGTGGAACTGCACGAGGGCGACCTGGCGATCTTCCCGCACGGCACCGCCCGCACCTTCGCCGCCGAGCACGGCGTACAGGCGACACCGCTGTCCGCCCTGGTGCCGCACTGCCGCCCCGGCGAGTCCGGCGTCGTCAGGGTCGGGACACCGCCGTACCGCACACGCATGCTCTGCGCGAGCCTGCACTACAGCGCCATCGGCGAACCGGGGCTCTACAACGCCCTGCCCCGGATCATCGTCCTGCGGCGCCACATGCTGGAGGACGAGCCACTGCTGCTGCGCACCCTGGACTCCCTGCCCTCCGAGATCGGGCGTACGGCTCCCGGCTCCCGGCTCGTGACACTGCGGGCCTTCGAGACCGTGTTCGTGCTCTCCCTGCGGATCGCCATGGAGCAACTGGCGGAGGAGTCACCCGCGCTGAGCGCGCTGCACCACCCGGGCATCAGCAAGGCGCTGATGGCGATCCACGGCTCCTACGCCGAGCCCTGGACGGTGGAGTCCCTGTCCCGTGAGGCAGGCATGTCCCGCTCGACGTTCTCGCAGATGTTCCGGGAACTGGTGGGCGAGCCGCCCATGCGGCATCTGACGGTGCGCCGCCTGCAGGAGGCCAGACGACTGCTGGCGGACACCTCCGTGCCGCAGCACGACATCGCGCAACGCATCGGCTACCGCAGCCAGGTCGGATTCCACCTCGCGTTCCGCAAGGAGTTCGACATGACCCCCGGCGACTTCCGCTCCCGCCGGGCGTCGAAGACCCACCTCGTACGGCAGATCCGGGATGACGCCCAGGCCTAGGGCCTGTCGCGAAAGTGGCGCCTGCCGCGCGACGCCCGGCACGCTCCCCCACTGCCTTTAGGGCGTGGGAGGTGCCCCCACTCGCCGCACCGCCCGAAAGCCCGAGTACGCCCAGTACGAGGACTTCCGGGCGGCAGTCCCCCCAGCCTTCGGCCGGGGGACCCCCAGAGCACGCACCGGACGCCGCGCGGTCCGCCCTTCGGGCGAACGACGCCACTTTCGCAACAGGCCCTAGCCCAGGCCTGTCCGGCCCGGTCCTGTCCTGGGCCCCGCTTCCCTCCCGGGCGTCGGCCCTCTCAAACGCCGGCCCCCTCCCGACCCCCGGGCACAGACGTGGCCCCGGCGCCACCGCCCCCGGCTGCCGGCGCGGAGTCCGAGTCGGTCCCGCCGGGTCGGCGCTCCCGCCGGGGCCTCGCCTGGGTCAGTGCCGCTCCCGCCAGCACGATCGCCGCGCCCACCGGGGTCGACCAGGTCATGGACTCGCCGAGGATCGCGACGCCGGCGGCCGTGGCGATGACCGGGATGAAGTAGGTGACCATCTGGGCCGTGGTCGGGCCGACCTCGGCGACGATGCCGTACTGGACGAGCATGGCGACGCCCGTGCCGAGGGCGCCCAGGGCGACGATCGCGAGCAGGGGCACGGCGGGGAGGTGGGTCGGGAGGGTGGTGAAGAGTGGTGTGACCACGGCCAGTTGGAGGGTGGCGAGGAGCAACTGGGCCCTGGTCAGTGACAGGTGCGAGTGGCCGGTGCCGGCCAGGGTGCGGCGGACGTAGATCCAGCCGATGGGGTAGCTGAGCGAGGCCAGCAGGGCCATCGCCGTGCCCGTGGCGTCCAGGCCGTCGAAGCCCTGCCAGGCGCCCAGGACCGTCAGCACGCCGAGGAAGCCGAGGCCGAGCCCCGCGACCCTGACCCGGGTCGGCCGGTCCTCGGAGAGGGCGACGAGGGACAGTGCCATGCCCCACAGCGGCGAGGTCGCGTTGCAGATGCCCGCGAGCGTGGACGGAATCGTCAACTCGGCGTAGGCGAAGAGGGAGAAGGGCAGCGCGTTGAGGAAGAACGCGGCGACCGTCAGATGCACCCAGGTGCGCGCCCCGCGCGGGAGGCGTTCGCGCTTGACGGCCATCGCCGCCGCGAGCACCGCCGTGCCGAACGCCAGGCGTCCGAGCGTGACTTGGAAGGGGGCGTAGCCCTCGGTGCCCACCTTGATGAGCAGGAAGCTGAAGCCCCAGATCAGCGCCAGGACGCCGAAGCGCAGACGCCAGTCGAGGGTGGGGCGGGAGCGGGAGCCGGTCCGGGTGGCGGTCGGGGAGGCGGTGACGGAACTCATGCGGACCACGATGGTGCGCACAATCTCGTAGCACAATCGAAATTTCGTACCCAGAATCTCGTAGTATTGCTTACATGTTGAACCTGGAGCGCCTGCGCACCCTCGACGCCCTCGCCCGGCACGGCTCGGTCAGCGGCGCGGCCGAGGGGTTGCATGTCACGACGTCGGCCGTCTCGCAGCAGATGGCCAAGCTGGAGCGGGAGGTGGGGCAGCAGCTCCTCGCCAAGAACGGGCGGGGCGTGCGGCTCACGGACGCGGGCCGGCTGCTGGCCGAGCACGCGGCGCGCATCCTCTCGCAGGTCGAACTCGCCCAGTCCGACCTGGAGGCGCAGCGCGGACAGGTCGTCGGCGAGCTCAGACTGTCCGCGTTCCCGACGGCCGCGCGCGGACTGTTCCCCACGGCGCTCGCGGCCCTGCGCGCGCGGCACCCGGCCCTGCGCGTGCGCTCGAGCGAGCTGGAACCGGAACAGGGCATCTCCGGCGTCATCCGCGGCGACCTCGACCTCGCGGTCGTGCTCGACTGGTACAACAAGCCGATGCCGTTGCCCGACGGCCTGGTCAAGGCGCCGATCCTGGACGACCCCGCCGACGTGGCGATGTCGGCCGATCACCGGCTCGCGGGGCGCGACGAGGTGGACCTCGCCGAGTTCGCCGAGGACGAGTGGATCACCTGGGGCCAGGGCGAGTTCTGCCACGAGTGGCTGATGTTCACGCTGCGCTCCAAGGGCATCGAGCCGAACGTCGGCCACCGCGCCGCCGAGACCCACACCCAACTCGGTCTCGTCGCCGCAGGGTTGGGGGTGTGCATCGCGCCCCTGCTGGGCCGCCACCCGATGCCCGCCGAGGTCGTCACCGTCCCGCTCCGGCAGCGGGTGCGCCGCCATGTGTACGTAGTCTGGCGCGCGGACGCCGACCGCCGCCCGTCGATCCGGGCGGCGGTGCGGGCCCTGCAGGCGGCGGCCGAGAAAGTGGGCTGAGCTACATCGGGCCCAGCTTGCGGAAGTCCCAGGAGACGATCTTCTCCGGTGTCAGCCGCACCCAGGCGTGCCGGCCGTCGTGCGGCACCTCGTCCAGCCGGAAGTTCTTACGGGCGAACAGGGTCTCGGGCAGGTCGAGTTCCGCGCACAGCTCCCCGGTGCGCGGGATCTCACCCACGAACTCCACGGTCCCGGACAGCTCGACGCCCCGCAGTTCGTCGTACTCCTCACCCGTGTCCACCACGATCGCGACCCGCGGATCGCGGCGCAGATCGGCCCACCGCTTGCTGCGCACCACGGAGTAGAGCCACAGGGAGGTGCCGTCCCAGGCGAACCAGAGCGTGCTCACGTGCGGGGCGCCGTCGGGCGACACGGTGGCGACCCGGCAGGTGCGCTGACTGGTGAGGAACTCGTCCAGCTCACCGGGCGTCATCATGATCTTCCGGCCTCGGCGCTGAGTGACGGTCATGCGGCCCCCTCTTTCTCTCACGTCGTGTCAGAGGAGATCCTCTGACATCACGTCAGAAAAGGATGGGTCGTCTTCCGTCCCCGCGCAATGGTGGCTAGTCTCGCCCGCTCCACGCCGTCGGCGACGAGGGGGAACCATGCCGTCGTACGAACGCCTCAGCGAGCTTCTCGATCCCGCCACCACCGTCCTGCTCACCGTCGAGTGCCAGCAGGGCGTCGTCGGAGCGGACGGCGCCCTGCCCGAGCTCGCCGAGGAGGCACGCTCCCGCGGCGCCCTCGCCAACGTCGCCCGGCTGGTCGCCGCCGCACACGAGAACGGCGTCCAGGTGATCCACGCGATCGCCGAGCGCCGCCCGGACGGCCGGGGCGCGAGCCGTAACGCCCGGCTCTTCCGCGCCGCCGAGCGGCTGCCCGTCCAGCAGCTGTCGGGCACCACCGCGGTCCGCGTGGCGGCCCCGATCGAGGTCGCCGAGGAGGACCTGGTCGTACGACGGCTGCACGGGCTGTCCCCGATCCAGGGCACCGAGGTCGACGCGCTGCTGCGCAACCTGGGCTGCCGCACGCTGGTCGTGACCGGCGTCTCCGCCAACGTGGCGATCCCCAACGCCGTCTTCGACGCCGTCAACCGCGGCTACACCGCCCTCGTACCGACGGACGCCATCGCGGGGGTGCCCTCCGACTACACCCCCGCGATGGTCCGCCACACCCTCGCATTGGTCGCCACGGTCGCGACCACGGACGAGGTGCTGGCTTGCTTCAAGCGGCCCCGCCGCACAGGACGGGCGTGAGTGTCACGCCAGCGTGATCGAGTCCCCGCTGACGGTGATCTGCACGGCGGGCAGCGGTTGCTTCGCCGGACCGCTCTTGACGCTGCCGTCCGTGATGGAGAAGTTGCTGTTGTGACAGGGGCAGTTGATCAGGCCGTCGGATATGCCCTTCACGGCACAGCCCTGATGGGTGCACGTGGCCGAGAACGCCTTGAACTCGCCCGCCGTCGGCTGGGTGACCACCACCTTCTTGTCCGCGAAGACCTTTCCGCCGCCCTCGGGGATGTCGGCGGTCGCGGCGAGCGCGGCGCCACCGGCCCCGGCGCTCTCGGAGGCTCCCGAACCGCCGCTGCTCGCGTCGCTGCCGGCCTCGGTGCTGCCGGACGAGGAGGAGGAGTCGTCGGAGTCTCCGCACGCGGTCAGCGCGACGGCGAGCCCCGCGGCTCCGGCGGCCGCCACGACGGTTCGACGGGCAGGTCCCGATGTGGGCTTGAACGATGCGCTGGTCATGCTGGCGTTCCCTTCAGGGAGGTTTTCGTGATCCGGTGGGAGGTACGGTCCGCAGGCCTGGCCTGTTCAGACCGTGTCGAGATCTAAACCTGTTCGAGGGCGGACGTGGGTAAATCACAGCTATCGATCCGCTGTCGGTATGCGGCACGGCCCCACGGGGCGCCGCCGGCCTGCGCCGGCACCCCCCAGTAGCCTGGGGCGATGCTCAAGGAAGTCACCGCGACCCGCTACATCACGCCCCTGCGTGAGGGCGGCTCGCTGCCGGGGCTCGTCGAGGCCGACGACCACGGGACGTACGTCATGAAGTTGTCCAGCTAGTGGCGTGGACCTGCGGTGATTCACCTACACCCGTGGCTGACCTGGGCAGATGAGTCTTTCAGCGTCTTTCACGGGCGTGCCGTCTTATGCGGCCGATTCTCCCCACGCGCTCCCCAACGGGACCGATACTCCCCAGATTCTCCCCAGTGAGGGCCGTGGGCACGTGGAGTGGCGAGTGGAAAACCATCGTGGCCGTAGGCACGCTGAGTGACTGTTGGGCTGAGCGCTTCGTCGGCCCGCTCTGGCGTGCACAGTTGTCCCGGAAGAGTGAACCCAGTGATGACCTGACACGTGTAGGCGCTGTGCTTACGGGCCCTGCTCAGCACCGTTGCCGGTCCCTGCCGCTCTGCGGATGCCGGTTCGGGGGCAGGCGTCAGCTCGCTTGCGCATCGCTTCGGCTCGTCTGCCCCTGGCGGTGTGTCACTGGCCGAGCTGATCCGGTTCCGGTCGTCGGGGAACTGGAGACCGTCCACGGTCGGCCTGGTGGTGACGAACTCGGCCATGGCCCATGCGCTGGAGGTGCCGTAGGCGTGAGTGCAGCGCCTAGGGTCCCTCGCCCCTGACCGCCTCCCTGCATCCGGCAAGGTTCACCGAACCGGGTGATTGCTCCTGCAATCAGCATGCCAGTGTTGCTCATGTCACCCTCCTTACCCGGGAGGTGGCTCTGCCCGGGAGCGCGGGGCCGGTAACGTTTCGGCGTCGGCAGGAGCAAGACATCGGGGGTCCAGTGGTGATGCGGCGTATGGCGGCAGCGGTCGTGCTGCTGGCTGCCGCCCTCCTGCTGCACGTCGTCACGCCTCACCATTCCGCCGCCGCTCCCGTGGCGGTGCCCGCCACGGCCCCGGCCGTCGAACCGGAGTCCAGGAAGCCGTACGGACCCACGTCCGTGCTGGCACACTCGCACAAGAGCTCGGAGCACCATGGAGAGGCCGCCGACGCTCCGGCGTGGCTACCCCGAGCGAGCCAGCCCGTCTCCGAGCCCGCACCGCTGGACAAGGCCGCGGGAGACACCGCCATCGTGTCCGCCGGCTCCGGCCCGGCCCTGCCACATACGGCAAGAGACGCCTGCAACCCGGCCTCCGGAGTAGCGCCCACCCCCAGCAGCCTGCAGACATTCCGCTGCTGACCGGCAGCGTGCTGCCCGCAGTGGTCCATCGTCCGAGACTCCCCAACACCATCACCACCGCCGCCGCGGTGCGAGCGTCCACCCGATCGCCCGCCACGGCTCGGTGACGCCTACCCGGACGCGCGCAGCACGCACTCTTCGCACCCTTTCGCACTGAGAGCCCCACGAAGAGTTACGAGGCCGATTCCCATGCACACCCTCATCGAGCACGCCCGTGCATTCCCCGCGAAGATCGCCGACCAGCAGGAGGAGTTCGCACAGCTGGCCCGGGGCCAGCAGCCCCAGGCCCTGTTCATCTCCTGCTCCGACTCCCGCGTCATCCTCTCGATGTTCACCGGCGCCCGCCCCGGTGACCTCTTCGAGCTGCGCACCGCGGGCAACATCGTTCCTCCCTATCGCGGGCAGGCCGCCTGCGGTGTCGCCGGATCACTCGAATTCGCCGTGCGGGCCCTGCAGGTGCCCGACATCATCGTGTGCGGCCACTCGCACTGCGGCGCCGTACAAGGGCTGATGCGCGAGCAGAACGTCCAGACGATGCCGCTCGTACGGCGCTGGCTCTCCCGGGCCGGACACCGCACCCCGGCCGACGAGCCGTTTCAGACCCAGGGCCTGGGCGATGACCCCGTCGCCGTGACCCAGCAGCACGTGCTCACCCAGCTCGACCACCTGCGCAGCTACCCCTTCATCGCGCGGCGCCTGTCGTCGGGACGGCTGTGGCTGCACGGCTGGTACTACACCGTCGAGACCGGCGAAGTCCTCTTCGCCGTGCCCGGCACCCGCGCCTTCAAGCCCCTGTGAACCGACCGGACCACGGCCCCGCACACACCCGTTTCCTCCGGTCGCTCCCCACGCGACGTTCCTTTCCCCACAGAGAGAACGCCATGACCTCACCCTTCTCCTCCCTCCGGTCCGCCCTGCGCACCGACTTCACCTCCTCCCTGGTCGTCTTCCTCGTCGCCCTGCCGCTGTGCGTGGGTGTCGCCGTCGCCTCCGGCGTGCCGGCCGAACTCGGCCTGATCACCGGTATCGTCGGCGGCCTGGTCACCGGGCTGCTGCCCGGCAGCAGCCTCCAGGTCAGCGGGCCCGCCGCCGGCTTGACCGTGCTCGTCCTCACCGCCGTACAGGACTACGGTCTTTCCGCCCTCGGCGTGATCGTCCTCGCCTCCGGACTGCTCCAACTGGCTCTCGGGGTACTGCGGTTGGGCCGCTTCTTCCGCGCGATTTCACTGTCCGTCGTCCACGGCATGCTCGCCGGCATCGGCCTCGTACTGATCCTCGGACAGATCTACGCGCTCGCCGACCGCAAGGCCCCGGGCACCGGCACCGCGAACATCGCCGGACTGCCCGACCTCGTCGTCGACGTCCTGTTCTCGGACTCGGCCCTGACCGCCGTCGGCATCGGGGCGGGAACCGTCGCCGTCATGACGCTGTGGAAGAAGCTGCCTGGCAAGACACAACTACTGCCCGGTCCGCTGGTCGCGGTCGGCGCGGCGACCCTGGCCACCGCCGCCTTCGACCTGCCCATCGCCCGCGTCGAGGTCAGCGGCCTGGCGGAGGCGATCCAGCCGCCCGCCCTCGGTGACTTCGGCCAGCTGGCCGAAGTCGGACTGCTGACCACCATCGTCGCGTTCACCCTGATCGCCTCCGCCGAGTCGCTCTTCAGTGCCGCCGCCGTGGACCGGCTGCACAACGGCCCGAAGACCGACTACGACAAGGAGCTGATGGCCCAGGGCGCGGGCAACACCCTGTGCGGGCTGCTCGGCGCGCTGCCGATGACCGCGGTGATCGTGCGCAGCGCCGCCAACGTCCAGGCGGGCGCCAAGACCAAGGTCTCCCGCGTCCTGCACGGCGTGTGGCTGCTGCTGTTCGCCGCGCTGCTGCCCGGCGCCCTCGGCATGATCCCGACCGCCGCGCTCGCCGGTGTGCTCATCCATTCGGGCTTCAAGCTCCTGCCCGTCAAGGAGCTGGGGCCGCTGTGGCGTGAACACCGGGGCGAGGCGGTGGTGTTGGTGATCACGGCGGGGGCGATCCTGGTCACCAACATGTTCGAGGGCGTGTTGATCGGGCTGCTGCTGGCGGTGGTCAAGACGGCCTGGGAGACCTCGCACGTCCACATCGACGTCGACGACGCCGACTCGGGCAGTGGCCCGGTACGGGTACGGATCCGGGGCCACGCCACCTTTCTGCGCCTGCCCCGCATCCTCGATGCCCTGGAGCAACTGCCCGCCGAACGGCCCATCGAGCTCAACCTCGCCGGGCTGCGGCACCTCGACCACGCCTGCATGAGCGCCCTGCAGCACTGGGCGGACCAGCACAACGCGCACACCGTTCAGCCTGAGCGCACCCGCGTCTCGGCGTGAGTCACCGGGTCCGTGGGGCGGTGTTCCGGCCGCTCCACGGGTTCACGGTGACATACGGGGTGAACAGGGCTCAGCGTTCACCCGTACCCCTTGTCGTACACCTGGCCGCTGGTGCGGGCAGGAACAACCCTGATTCGGAGAGGCACGTGCCACAGCATCCCGAGCAGCCAGAACAGTCACAGCGAGGACGCGCCGGCCGTGCTCTGCCCACCGTCCGCCTCATACGCGGCACCGCACTGGCTGCAAGCCTCGCGTTTCTCCCCCTGGCCACGGCCTGCAGCAGTGGTGGTGACGGCGATGCGTCGGCCGGCAGCAAGCCGTCGGAAATGTCTGCCGCCCCCGCGGCCGGTGTCGTGGCTCCGGCCAAGGTCGAGGTGATCGCCTCCCTGACCGGCTGCAAGGCCAAGATCCGTATCGAGGCGGACGAACTGCGCCAGGGCCTGTGCCACACGAAGAAGGTCGACTACCTCATCACCACCTTCCCCGAGGAGAAGTACAAGCAGACTTGGCTGGACAGCGCGGCCATCTACGGTGGCAAGTACCTCGTCGGCTCCCGCTGGATCGTCAGCGCGAAAGAGCCAGAGATGCTGGAGGGCTTCCGGGCCAAGCTCGGCGGCACCATTCAGCAACTACGGGGCATCGGCCCGACACCGGGCCCGAGCGCGTCGTAGCCGCAGCCGCATCCCCCACCACAGCACAGCCCACACGGCCCACGACCGCACATACGGCTCAACCACCCGGAGGCTGCTTCATGCCCACGGCACCGCGCCGGACCAGGACCCCGCTGACCGCCCTGCTCCTGGTCGGCGCCGTGCTCGCCCTCCTGTTCGGCGGCGCCGGACCCGCCTCCGCCCACGCCATCCTGACCAGGTCCGACCCGGCTGACGTCTCCGTCCTCAAAACCGCCCCGAAGCAGATCACGCTCGCCTTCAGCGAATCCGTCAGCTTCTCCGGCGCCTCACTGCGGGTCCTGTCCCCGAAGAATCTGCGGGTCGACCGCGGGCCGGTCACGCACGCCGGCGGGAAAATGGACACGGCACGGGTGATGCTGGCGGGCAAGCTGCCCGAGGGCACCTACACGGTGTCCTGGCGGGTCATCTCCGCCGACAGCCACCCGGTCTCCGGCGCGTTCACCTTCTCCATCGGCCAGCCCTCCACCACCACCGCCGCAGTACCGACCGAATCCGCGGCCGACACCTCCACCTCCCGTCCCTACGGCTTCTTCCGCTACGTCGCCTACGGCGGCCTCGCCCTGCTCATCGGCGTCGCCCTGTTCACCCTCGTCTGCTGGCCGGCGGGCGCGAACCTGCGCCCGCTGCGCAGGCTGCTGCTTGCCGGCTGGGCGGCACTGTTCGCCTCCACCGTCGTCCTGTTGCTGCTGCGCGGCCCGTACGAGACCGGCAAGGGTCTCACCGCGATGTTCGACCTGTCGCTCCTTGGCAAGACCATCACGGGCAGGGCCGGGCTGGCCCTGGGGGCGCGGCTGGTGCTGCTCGCGGCGGCGGGAATCCTCCTGGGGCTGCTTGCGACCCGGCTCCGCCGCGAGTCGGACAGAACACTGCGCGATCCGGTCGCCGAGCCGCCAGCCGATCAGCCCGCTGGGGAACCGTGGTTCGGCATCGGCGTACGCGTCATGGGCGTGCTGTTCGCCGTGGGCCTGGCCCTGACCTGGGCCGCCGCCGAGCACGCCTCCGCCGGGCTCCAGGTGCCGCTGGCGATCCCCGTCTCCGTGCTGCACCTGCTCGCCATGGCGGTGTGGCTGGGCGGTCTGGTCGCGCTGGCCGTCGCCCTGTTCCGGGCACCAGCCGACACGGTGATCCCGGCAGCGGCGGTCGCGCGCTTCTCCCGGCTGGCCTTCACCTCGGTCGTCGTCCTGGTCACCACCGGCCTGTACCAGTCGTGGAGGCAGGTCGGCTCCTTGGAGGCCCTGTCCACCACCGAGTACGGCAGGCTCCTCACCCTCAAGGCCGGCGCGGTGGCCGTGGTGCTGACCGCAGCGTGGTTCTCCCGCCAGTGGACCGCGCAGCTTACCCAGGAGCAGCCAGCGGAAACCGTCCCGGCAGCCGCGCCCGAACGCGTGCGCGTGGCGCAGACCGTCGGCGTCGGCGCATCCTCAGGCAGCGACACAGCCGAGGGAACGGACAGCCCCGACGGGCCAACCGCCTCGCGCGATCTGCCGGACGGCCCGATCCCTCCGGCTCGCCGTCCCCCTCCGACGGTGACGGCCACCGGCGCGGTCTGCGCCGGTCGGTCGCCGCCGAGGCCGTCCTCGGTGTCGTGGTCCTGGCGATCACTACGCTGCTCACCGGAACCCAGCCCAGCCGCGCCGCCGTCCAGAGCGCCGCCGCGACCGCTGCGGCCCAGGAGCCCACTGCGCGGGTGGTGACGGTCCCGTTCGACACCGGCACGCCGAACGGCTACGGCACGGTACAGATCACCTTCCTGTCCGGGCGCGTCGGCGACAACACCGTGGAGGCTCTGGTGTACGGGGCCGACGGCGGCGTCACCGCGGTCCCCGAACTCCGGCTCACGCTCACTCAGCAGGCCCAGCGGATCGGGCCGCTGGACGCGAAACTCGCCGACCGGGGCGGCTACTGGTCCACCGACCGCGTGCGGCTGCCGTTGCCCGGCACATGGAACCTGCGGGTCACCGTACGCGTCACGGACATCGACCAGGTCACCGTCTCCAAGAACGTGACCATCAGGCCACCACCGAACTGACGAACACGATCAGGGGTAGCGAACCGTGGGCCCGTCCGGCGCGGGGCGTTACCTGTCCTTACAGGCCGTGGCTTTGAACTCCGCCAGGGGGACGGTGATGGGGGACTCGTCGCCGTTTGCGGAGATGTCGTCGTAGCGGACCGTTCCCGGGCTGATCCGGCCGAGGTCGGTCAGGTCGAAGGAGACGCTCCTCGATGACCACGAGTTGTCCTTGGTCCAGCCGTAGAGGACATAGGTGGTCTTCGGGGTGAGGCGGGTGAGGGATCTGCTCACGGCCCAGCCGGGGGATGGAGACTGGAGAGTCCAGGTGGCGAGACCTGCTGTGAGAGGACGGTCAGCGGTCCATGAACCGACAGTCCTTTGACTGTTGACGTTCTCGCTGTCCACGTAGACAGTCGCGCCGTCGATCCGATGCCCGCAGACCCTCATGACGCCGAGCAGATGGCCATCGTCGGACACGGAGATGCCGGCGACCGCATCGACGGGAACGGTGCACCCAGTGCTCGAGGTCACTGCCAGACCGGCCGCGACGATGCCGACCACGCGCCGGAACGCCGGCCGTGAAACGTTCGACCGCATCGAGCCTCCTGTCCGGGGAGGTCGCTGCCGGTACCCCCTCTGCACCTCGGATGGTAGAGACGATGCGCGTCGAGCCGCAGCGTCGCCACCCATACGGTGCGCCCTCGTTGTGACCTTGTAGCCCACCGGTCCAGGGCCCACGCGACGCGAAGGGCCGCAGTGCGTCGACGCAGTACGCAGAACACAGCGGGATCTGCCGGGCGCGCCCCCGGCAGATCCCGCCGCATGTGCCCGATGGCTCAGGCAGCCAGGGTGGAGACCCGGCCGCGGGCCGGTTTCGGTTCGAGGACGCGTTCGGCCAGGTAACCGAACAGGAGCCCGAACGCCGCCCATAGCACAGCCTGAACGCCGATGGAGGCCAGGCGGAACTCCCACAGGTCGGTGGCGGGGAAGCCCCTCGGGGTGTTCTCGCCGGACGGCAGGACGACCATGGCGACGGCCACTGCCGCGACGAAAGCCCCGCAGGCGGCGATGGAGGCATTCCAGTTGCCCCACGCCGGTGCCAGGCGACGGCCCAGCAGGATGGCGCCGATGCCCAGCAGAAGGCTCAGCGCGATCATCAGGACGAACAGGACGGTGCGCTTGTCGAGCGTGTCGGGGTCGCCGACGGCGGGCGGGTTCGCCGGGTACTTCAGGATTGGCACCAGGTAGACCAGGAGGAACCCGGCGAGCCCGGTGAGTGCCGCCGTCGCCCGTGCCCCGAACCGGCCGATCCGGCCCAGCGCGAAACAGAACGCCAGCGCCGCGATGCCGCCGATGGCGACGCCGAAGACGAGGACTCCCGTGGCCAGGCCGGCCGTCGACTGCACGGAACGGCTGACGAGTTCCTCACCGCCGTGTTCATGGGAGTTGGCCTCTTCGAACGCGATGGCCGCGTCGACGGGGCCTTCTCCGACCAGGTAGGCGAAGACGAAGGCGAGCATGCCGGCGCCGATGCCGGCGAGCATGCCGCGCACCAGCAGGGTGCGTACGGTGACGGAGTTCATTGGGGCCCCGTCAGTGGCAGGGGAAGCCGAGGAGGTGGCGGGCGTCGTGCACCCACTCGTGCACGCCCTCACCGGAGACCACGGCGGTGGCGCCCTGTTCGGCGCCGACGAAGTACAGCAGGACCAGCATCAGGACGCCGAAGAAGACCGCCCAGGGGGCGATCGTCCGCAGCGGCAGCGGCGTGAGGGTCTGGGGGGTGGGGGTGGGGGTGGGGGCGGCAGTGGACTGCGCCATGGCGAGACCTCCTCGGGAACATCGCGTCCCGCATCGTGTGGAGCACGCGACGACGGCGTTGGGTCTGACTCACCACCACCTCCGGGGAGGCAGTGGCACACAGTGGCGCGACCGTGCCGGGCTTGCACCGGACTTCCGTGGCGCCGTCGTCCTGTCGCCCCAGAGCGTAGGGGCAATAGGGGCTTCGGCCAACATGGCGTAGGCCACCTACGATGAACCCGACCTCAGCCACCCGGCGAAAAGGGCCCTTATGACCGTCCGGCTCACCCTGCTGTGCGCCGCCGCCCGCGCGGAGCGAGACGTGCGCTTCGCCGACGTGCCCCTCGACGAACGGGCGCTGCGGCAGGCGAGGGCGGTCGCCGGAACCCTGCCCACGGCGGCCACCTTGTACACGGCGCCGTCGCAGCGGTGCCGGCAGACGGCTCAGGCCCTGGGGTGGGACGCCGTCACTGTGGAACCGGCGCTGCGGGACATCGACATGGGCTCGTGGCACGGCCGGACATTGGACGAGGTCGCGGCGAGTGACGGGCCCGGCCTCGTCGCCTGGATGTCGGATCCGGGAGCGGCGCCGCACGGCGGCGAGTCCGTGGCCGAGGTGTGCGAGCGTGTCTCCAACTGGCTGGACGGGCTGTCGGGTGATGCCGGGCGGGTACTGGCCGTGGTCGAGCAGGCTGTGGCGCGTGCCGCGGTGGTCCGCGTGCTGGACGCGCCGCACCGGTCGTTCTGGAACGTCGACGTTCCGCCCCTGTCCACCGTCCAGCTCACTGGCCGGGACGGCCGCTGGAATCTGCGGATGGGTGCCGTCGCCGGTCATTCCCTGTGAGCCCCTCCAGGAATGTGCGCGGGCCGCGATTGTGATCCAGGCGGTTGCAACCGCGGGCCGAGACGGGCACTCAGGCATGTCAGAGCCCGGTAAGGCGCCGGGACCGCGGGCACTGCAGCGCGCATCAAGAGCTATGGATCAGTTGCTTGATCTCGGGCAGCGTCTTGTCGGAGTCGACATTGACGAAGATGACGTCATCCGACGCCTGTTCCAACGCGATGGCCATGCTGGGATCCACTCCCTCGATCGCGTAGGCGGTTGTCGGGGTCGACGTCGTTTGACCGTCGCTGTCATCGCTCGGCGTGTCGTCGCACGGCGGAAGGGTAGCGGTACCGAACTCGTCCCCGATGGTGAAGTCCCTGGTCTCTGCGCCCGCGTACGTACGGTCCTGGTACTCGACCAGGTATGCGCAGGACGACGCGGACTCGCCGTCATCGCTCGACGAGGTGCAGGCGACGGACATCGTGCCCAGGACTGCTCCCAGCAGCGTCCACACCATTCCGGTCCTGCCGATCGGGTGTATGGCTTTCATCGATTTGCCTTCTCCTGGCCGACAGCCGGTTCGTAGGCGCTGATGACGTACAGGGCCTCGTCGTCGATCGCGTTCTTCTCCCAGTCCAGGAAGATCCGCATGGGGTGACCGTCGGCGGCGTACTCCGCCTCCACGGTGTCCGCCCTGTCGCGCCGAGCCTGATCCAGCTGCTCCAACAGCTCGGCAAGCGTGGGCACTTCACCGGGGACCTGCTGCACCACCCGTCGACCGCTGTCGTCGAGGCCGACCGAGTTCACCACCTTGCCGTCACGGACCGTCACCCGGAAAGCCCCGAGCAGCGACCGTTCCCCCTCACTCGACGCCAGCGTGTAGGCATACGAGGCAGGCTCCTGCCAGCCGGTCGCGTTCTCCACGGTGGCGCCCTTCTCGGCGCCACATGCGGCAGTCGCCCACACCACCCCTCCGATCAGCGCAACGGCGGACAGCGCAGAACGGGGACGGCAGCGTACGGCAGTCATGGTGGCCCCTTTCTCAAACGGCTGTCTCTATGACGCCGCTCAGCCCGGGAACGTTCGGTGGGGCACACATCGCAGGTTGTCGACCACCGTGCAGGTGACTTGCCGTCACAATCACGACAGCAGCCGCATGGCCATCCATCCGCAACTGCCAAGCAACACCACTGGTCACAGGACTCCTGACCTTGAAGCCAGGCAAGGCGCGTGGCGAGGTGAACTCGCGGCGGCGGCGAACGGTCACCTTTGCCGACGGCGGCGACAACATCGGCGTCTGTGCTCGTCGCGATCGGTTTGCTGATCCTCATCGAGGGTGGCGCGTTCGGCCTGTGGGGCGGAAGCGGTTCCGCCCCACAGACGACACGTCAGACGGCGGTCAGCTCTGCGAAGAGGTCGTGCGCCGCTTCACCATCCACCACGCACCGCTGCTCAGGACGAGCAGCGCCACGACCACTCCGCCGATGACCAGGCCCGTCGAGCCGCCCTCGTCCTCATCTGTCGCCGTGGTGTCGGTTTCGGAGCCCGCGGCGGCGACGTCCGACTCGGTGGCCGAAGGGGTCGGGGTGGGTGTGGCGCTCTCCCTGGGGCTGGCGCTGGGGCTGGGACTCACGGGCTTGGCGCCCGGGGCCGCAGCCTTCAACTGCAGTACCGGCGCGGGCTGTTCCGGTTCCGCGCCGCCGGTGGGCAGTTCGATCCATCGGGAGACTTCGCCGTCGCTGTAGGTCTCGATCGTCTTGAACGCGATCTCCTTCGCGTCCGGCAGCTGCCGGACCTTGATCTTGTGTTCGGCGTCGACGCCGGCCTTCAGAGCTGGGCCGCTGACGGCATATCCATCGTTCATCGCCTTCAGCTTCCAGCCTTTGGGGGCCTCGTCGAGCGTCACGTCACCGGGAGCGATGCCCTGGGGCAGCACGACGCGCAGCTCGGTGAAGCCCGCCGAGGCGGACTCGGCCTCGGAGACGAAGCTGAGGGTGACGTTCTCGGCCAGGGCCTGGGCTTTGTCGGCTTCGACCTCCGCGTGTGCGGCGGCCGGTGCGGCCAGGGCGAGGGTGGCCGTCAGTGCGGCGGCACCGGCGAGTGCGATACGGCGGCCGGCATGGGACGGCAGACGGGGGATGGACATGGACACGGGGGGACTCCTTGCTGCAACGGGAAGAGCCGGCCCCGCAGACGTCAGGGACCGGTGAGGGACTGGAGACGCTCCCGCCGCGGTGGTCCCCTGCGCACCACCGCGTGCTCCAGTACGTCATCCCATGCGTGCGCCGCCACCTCGAAGAGGGCCCCCGGCCGCCGGTCGGGCAGCGTGAACACCATGCGGCCGGTGTCGTGGACCGGTCGCGGCAGCATCTGGGCCAGGGCCGCAACGGCCGCCCTCGCCAGGGTGCCCAGTGTGCCGAGGGCGGCCGTCATCCGTGCGTCCGCCCGGTGCAGCAGCCAGGCAACGACCAGTGCGGCGACCACGTGCACGGTCGTCATCGCGGCCCCGGCGTGATGCCAGGCGTGACTGTCCCCGACCGCGGCCGTGCCGTGCCCGGCGTGCATCGCGTGCCCCGCCACCACCGTCTGCGTGTCCTCGTCCGCGTAGGACAGCGCGAGATGCAGCGCGCCCTGCATGGCCAGGGTGAACACGATGGTCGCGGTCGGCGTGTAGTGGCGGCGTGCCAGCGGCCATACTGCCGCGAACTGGGCCAGGATCGACACGCCCGCCAGCCGCCAGGGCACCGTGCCTTCGGCGATCGTGTGATGGCCGAAGGCCGCGAGCACGGTGCCGAGCACGGCGAACAGGCCGGCCCGCGCGCAGGTTCCCGCGCGCTCGGCCCCGCCTGCGGGGGCACGCATCTCGTGCCCGGTCACGTGATCACGTGGCACGGTCGCTCATCATTCCCTACCGGTCGGCGTCCGTCCTGGAAACGGCCGTACGGCGCCGCTCGGTCAGGCTCGCGTACCGATCGCCTCGGCGAGCCGGTCCGGCGTCCGTGTGGAGAGGTAGAGGTAGGGGGTGGGGTCGTCGGGGTCGACGATCTCGACGCGCACCGCGGTGGTGATGAAGCTGCGCATCACCATGAACGCCCGCAGATCGACCTTGTACGTCCGCCAGGCCCGCGCCTCCTCGCCGTCGAGGACCTTCGGCTGCCCCAGCGCGGTCAGCGGGATGCGGGCGTCCGTCACGAACAGCGTGTCGCCGGTGACCCGGATACGTGCCGATCCCTGCGCGCTGACGTACATCCCGGCCAGGCAGGTACCGATGCTCAGGGTGATGAGCGCGGCGATGGTCCCGTAGGGAAGGAAGATCAGGGCCAGGGAGAGGCCGAAGAGGACGGCGATGGCCCACCAGGCTTTGGGGGCGGTCAGGCGTTCGTCGTAGACGAGCCGGCTGGTGGGGGTCACGGGCGTTCACCTTGTCCTATACGTCAGTTCGGGTGGGGCTGTTCACAGGGTCAGGAAGCTGCTGGCGCGGGTGTGGTGGGCCAGGGTCGCACCGGTGTCGATCTCGTGGAACCAGGCGTGCAGGTGCAGCGACCGGTCGGCCGGCCGGGGCACGACGCACGGATAGTTGCTGAGCACGTCGAGCTGCTTGAGCACGTGCCAGTGCGCGGCGGCGGTGACGTCTCCGGTCAGCGGTGCCGGATCGTCGTCGGACTCCGTGATGCCGGAGGCCGCCAGGCTGTCGTGCATCGGCGCGGTGACGACGCCGCAGTCCGAGTGGCCGCAGACGATGATGTCCGAGACCTTCAGCTCGTCGACCGCGTACTCGACCGTCCTGGACTCGCCGGTCGGCGTCATCGCGTCGTAGGGCGGTATCACCCCTGCGTACGTGCGCAGTTCGAAGAGGTCTCCGACCCGCACGCGGGCGCCCCGGGCGGGCACGACGCGGGCGTCGGAACACGAGATGAGCATTGCCCGTGGCCGGTGGTGCCGGGTGAGAGCCGGCCAGGTGCAGGGTGTGGGCTGCCGCGCGGGCGCGGAAGACACGCACCTGGTCGATCAGATACTGCATGGTGTGCTCTCCCCGCGCCGTCAGTCGGACAGCCGGGCATCGATGAGCGCCTTGAACGCCTCGTAGGATGCGGGGTTGGTGATCCGTTCTCCGTCGAGGAAAAAGGACGGGGTGCCCTGGACTCCCAGTCCGAGGCCGTCGCGCTGGTCGTCCTGGACGCGTCCGGCCACTTCCGGATCGGAGAGATCGGCGTCGAACCGGTCCATGTCCAGGCCGAGTTCCTTCGCGTAGCCGCGGAAGACGGACTCCTTCGAGTCCTGCGACTCGCCCCACTCCTTCTGAGTGGTGAAGAGCTTGGTGTACATCTCCTCGAACTTGCCCTGCCGGGCGGCGGCTTCGGCGGTGCGGGCGGCCAGTTCGCCGTTGCGGTGGCCGGGCATGGGGAAGTAGCGGGCGACGAAGGTGACCCGGTCGCCGTATTCCTCGCGCAGCTGCTCCACGGCCGGGTAGTACGCCCCGCACGATTCGCACTCGAAGTCCAGGAACTCCACGAGCGTGAGTTCGCTCTTCTTGGGCTCGGTGAGGCGGTGGCTGTTGTCGCGGACGGGCAGCGCCTCGGCGGCCGGTTGTACATCAAGGCCGCCGCTGTTCGGGTTGTCCGGGGCGAGCAGGAGGTAGGAGCCGATGGCGAGGGCGAAGCCGGCCATGAGGACGGCGGCTGCGATCAGGTTCTTCTTCAGCTTGCTCATGGTTCCTCGGTGGGGGTGGGTGTGGAGGGGCGGGCGGGTCGCTGGTCGCGGGCGTGCAGGCTCGCCAGGTAGGCGTTGTAGGCGGCGAGCGGGTCGTTGTGGTCGCCGCGGTCGATCTGGCGGTCGACGCGGCGGGCCTCGCGCTGGTCGGAGCGGACCCACTGGATGGCCAGGATGATCGTGGTGATCAGTACGGGGATGTCGCCGGTGGCCCAGGCGATGGCGCCGGCGTCGTACTGGTCGTCCATGGGCTGCTCGACCCACGGCCGGTCGAGCAGCGACCACCAGCCCTCGCCGATCAGCGCGGTGGAGCTCATCAGCGAGATGCTGAACCAGGAGTGGAACGGCATCGTCAGGATCAGCACGAACAGCCGGCCCAGGTGGGGTGGGCGGCGCGGGCCGGGGTCGATGCCGATGACGACCCAGAAGAACAGCAGGCCCACGGCCAGGAAGTGCACCAGCATGAACATGTGGCCGAGGTGGCTGCTCATCAGGGTCTCGAAGAGCGAGCTGTAGTAGACGACGAAGGCGCTGCCGATGAACAGCACGCTCGCCACCACCGGATGCGAGATGACCTTCACATACCGGCTGTGCAGCAGCTTCATCAGCATCTCGCGCGGCCCGTCCGGCTCTCCCTTCGGGGCGGCGGGCAGGGCCCGCAGGGCGAGGGTGGCGGGCGCGCCCAGCACGAGCAGGATCGGCACCGTCATCGCGAGGATCATGTGCTGGCCCATGTGCACGCTGAACAGGACCTTGCCGTACGTGTTGAGCCCGCTCATGGTGGCGAGGACGGTCACCGCCAGGCCCAGCAGCCACGAGATCGTCCGTCCGACGGGCCACTCGTCGCCCCGGGCGCGCAACTTCCGTACGCCCGCCAGATACAGCAGCGCGGCGGCGGCCGTACCGAAGGCGAACAGCGGGTCGAAGTGCCACTGGGTGAACAGCGGCGTCCACGGGAAGTCGCCGAGCGGCGGCGGCATGGCGAAGCCCAGCAGTTCCTCGGTGGGTGAGAGCGAGGCGTCACCGGCGCCGGGGGCGGGAGTGCGCGACAAGCCGACGGCGAGACCGATGGCCGCGGCCATGAGCAGGAGTTCGCCGGCGGCGAGCCGTACGAACCCCCGCCACCTGCTGTCCTTGAGGGCGGGCAGCGTGCGGCGGCGGTGCCACCATCCGATGCCGCCCAGTGCGGCGAGCGCCGCGGCCTTGGTGAGCACCATCAGCCCGTACCGGCTGGTGAACACCTCACTCAGGGAGGGGAATCGGACCGCGGCGTTCACGACGCCGCTGGCCGTGACCGCGAGCAGCGCCCACGCGGCGAGCGGGCTGAAGCGCCGGACGGCGTCCGCCGCCTGCTCCTCCCGGCGTGCGGCGACGATCAGGACGAAGACCAGCCCGCCGACCCACACCGCGACACCGGCCAGGTGCAGGGCGAGGCTGGTGACGGCGGCGTCGTGGTTGCCCGCTGCCGAGGAATGCCCGGTGAAGGCGGGCGGGAGCATCCCGGCCAGCGCGAGGACGAGCGACAGACGGGCCCAGCGGGCCGTGCCGATGCCCACGCACAGCGTTGCGATCAGGCCCGCGGCGCCCGCCATCAGCGCGTACGAGCGTCCCTGGGCGTCCGTGGCGACGAAGTCCGCCACCACCGCGGGAGACACGATCTCGCCGACCGGCTGGGCGAACAGGTCCGACAGCGTGAACACCAGCGCGGCGACCGCCGCCACGGCCCACAACGCGGCAGCGGCGGCAGCCCAGTCGAGGTAGCGCAGCTGGGTCCGACTGAGCTTCTTGCCGCCCGGCAACAGCACGACGACCAGCAACAGCGCACCCACGGGCGCCACGGCGGCCGCGTCCGCGAGGGTACGGGCAACCGGCAGGCCCCACGCAGTCAGCGCGCCCGCATCCGGAACCCCGGGGATCTCGACCGCGGCCCCGCCACCGGCCCACACCGCGAGGGCTGTGACGGCGACGGCCAGGCCGACCGATCCGGCCAGCACGAAGGGCAGCTGCGGCAGCCGCCTGGCCCTGGAGGTGGTCTCAGTGGCCATGACCGGCTCGCCTCCGTCGTACGGCGTACCCGCCCGCGGCTGCCACGGCCAGCGCCCCGGCACCCGCGAGGACGGGGACGGTCGTGCCGGAGGACTCCTCGTCGGTCTTGTCCGGCGCGGACTCCTGGGCGGCGGGGGGAGCCGCCGCACCGGCCGACTCCTCGGCGCGAGGCGACGGACTGGGGCTGTTGGCCTCGGCGACGGTGAAGGTGTACGAACCGGCGACGGGGTGCCCGTCGGCGGAGACGACCCGGTAGCCCACCGTGTACTGCCCGGCGCCCGAGGTGGGTTCGAGGGTGAGGGTGAGCGTCTTGCCGGAGACCTGCGGCTCGCCGGAGGCGGCCGACGTGCCGTCCGGTGAGGTGACGGCGACCTTGGCGTACTTCTGGGTCATTGCGTCGCTGAAGGTCAGTGTGACGCGCGGGGGAAGCCCGGCGAGTTCGGCGTTCGCCGCGGGGCTGCTGATGTCGAGCTCGGTGTGGGCCGCTGCCTGCGGGGCGGCGACGGCCAAGGCCGCCAGGGCGGCCGGTACGACAAGGGCGCGTGCCGCCGTGCGGACGGCCCGCCGGTCGGTGACGTACATGACGCGGAACTCTCTGTGACCCCCGGCAGCCAGGCCGCCGGGACGGGAGGGACCGGCCCGCCGGGCGGCCCTCGCGTCATACCCGTCAGGGCAGGCGGAGCGCGCCGATCGGCGTCGGCCGGAGAAGGGCGAACGGACCGTGCCCGTGGCGCGGTGGCGCCCGGCCGTCGTGCAGCCGCACCAGCAGGGCCGACATCAGCGGCGAGGTGCTCTCGGGGAAGGCAGCCTGCGGGCCGGTGCCGTGACGGCCGCCGAGCAGCGGCCACAAGAACAGCAGCAGACGCCGTACGACCAACAGGAGGGACCGGCTCTGCCACAGCAGCCGCTCCGAAACGCCCAGCAGGCGGGCGACGAGCAGCAAGGTGACCAGATGGCCGGCGAGCAGCACACCGGGCGGCGGCCCGGCGGCCGCGTCGTGCTCGATCAGCCGGCCCAGGCCGCCGAGGGAACTGTCCTGCCCGGTCACCGCGGCGCAGGCGCCGGGCAGCGAGTAGGCGACGTGGTAGGCGAACTGCGCGAGGGCGAGCACGCCCAGCAGCTGGGTGTCCGTCAGCCGATGCCGCGTCAGCACGACCGCGCCCGGCAGCGCGACGGCCGCCGTCGCGGCCACGATGATCCACCGGGGCGCGTGGCACTGCGACAGCACGTGCCCGGCCAGCGGCAGCAGCACGCACAGCACCGCTAGCACCCCCGCCCGGAGCCCGCGCAGCACGCCGGACGCCGGCGAGCCGGGTCCTCGCGAGCAGTGCGTACGCATCAGGGTGTGGCCTTCGGGGAGTCCGTCGCCGGAGCGGACGGAGCGGACGGAGCGGACGGAGCGGACGGAGCGGACGGAACGGCGGGTGAAGGGACCGCATGGCCCGTACGTCCTGGAAGCGTACCGACCACCCACCCCGCGGGTTCACGACAGGGGGGGACCTCACGACGCCGCCGCCCGGGCGCTTCCGCCAGTCGGCAAGTTTCCGCAGGTCAAGGGCTTGTTAACCGACATGACAACGGTCACCGATGCAGCCTTTGGCGATTCGCGTATGCGTGCGTTTCACTGCGGGCAAGGCATCCGCTGCGAGGGGGAAGACGTACACCATGGGCGATCACACTCACGTGCACGGTCCGGGACGCGAGCACGGAGGGGGAGGACACGCCGGGCACTCTCACGGCGTCTCGGCGGACGCCGACCGCCGCTGGCTGGGCATCGCGCTCGGCCTGATCACCGTGTTCATGGCGGGCGAGGTCGTCATCGGCATCGTGGCCCAGTCCCTCGCCCTGATCTCGGACGCGGCGCACATGCTGACCGACGCCGTGTCGATCGTGCTCGCGCTGATCGCCATGCGGCTGGCCGCCCGCCCGGCCCGCGGCGGCTTCACGTACGGGCTCAAGCGCGCCGAGATACTGTCCGCCCAAGCCAACGGCCTGACCCTGCTCCTGCTCGGCGCGTGGCTCGCGTACGAGGCCGTGCACCGCCTGATCGACCCGCCCGAGGTGGAAGGCGGGCTGGTGTTCGTCACAGCCCTCGCCGGGATCGTGGTGAACATCGCGGCCGCCTGGTGCATCTCCAAGGCCAACCGCTCCTCCCTCAACGTCGAGGGTGCCTACCAGCACATCCTCAACGACCTGTTCGCGTTCATCGGCACCGCGGTGGCCGGTCTGATCGTGCTGCTCACCGGGTTCGCCCGCGCTGACGCCATCGCCACGCTCGTGGTGGTCGCCCTGATGTTCAAGGCCGGGTACGGGCTGCTGCGCGAGTCCGGCCGGATCTTCCTGGAGGCCGCCCCCGCGGATGTCGATCCGGACGCGCTGGGCGACAATCTCGTCGCCCAGCCGACCGTCGTCGAGGTGCACGACCTGCATGTCTGGCAGATCACGTCCGGCCAGTCCGCCCTCTCCGCGCACGTCCTGGTCGAGCCCGGCGGCGACTGCCACGCCGTCCGCCGCGACCTGGAGGAACTCCTCCCGTGCGACTACGGCATCACCCACACCACGCTCCAGGTCGATCACACGCCGGAACAGGTCCTGCAGGTTGCCCTGGCCGGCGAAGGAACAGGCGACGCCGCGCACTGCGAGGACCCGCACGGCCCCATCCACCGGGACGGGCCGCACCAGCACTGACCTTCGGGCCGACGCCCGACGACGATACACGGTTCCCTGAATTCAGGTTTCCGTGTACCGTCGAGGGCGTGCTGACGATCGCCTCCGACATCGACGCCCTGGCCCGCTTCGGCCGTGCCCTCGCCGACCCGATCCGCTGCCGCATCCTGCTCGCCCTGCGCAAGGCGCCGGCGCACCCCGCCGACCTGGCCGACCAGCTGGAGATCTCCCGGACCCGACTGTCGAACCACCTCGCCTGTCTGCGGGACTGCGGCATCGTCGTCGCCGTCCCCGAAGGCCGTCGCGTGCGCTACGAACTGGCCGACGCCCGTCTCGGCCATGCCCTGGACGACCTGCGTGGCGCGGTCCTCGCTGTCGAGGCCGACCGCACCTGCCCGGACGCCGAAGAGAAGGGCTGCTGCTGATGGCGTCCATATCCCTCGGACCCACGCCGACCCGTCGTTCCCAGCTGGCTCGCCGTATACGTCTGCTGGTCGCCGCCACGATCACCTACAACGTCATCGAGGCGATCGTCGCGATCACCGCCGGCACTCTCGCCTCCTCGACCGCGCTCATCGGCTTCGGCCTGGACTCGGTCGTCGAGGTCTCCTCCGCCGCAGCCGTCGCCTGGCAGTTCTCCGCCGCCGACCACGCCGTTCGCGAGGCGAGGGAGAAGACCGCGCTGCGCATCATCGCGTTGTCCTTCTTCGCCCTCGCCGCCTACGTCATCGTCGATTCGGTCCGGGCCCTGACCGGCACCGGCGAAGCGGAGCACTCCACGCCCGGCATCGTGCTGGCCGCCCTCTCCCTGGCGGTCATGCCGTTCCTGTCCGCCGCCCAGCGCCGCGCCGGACGGGAACTCGGCTCCGCCTCAGCTGTGGCGGACTCGAAGCAGACCCTGCTGTGCACCTACCTCTCCGCCGTCCTCCTCGTCGGCCTGCTCGCCAACTCCCTGCTCGGCTGGAGCTGGGCCGACCCCATCGCGGCCCTGGTGATCGCCGCCGTCGCGGTCAAGGAAGGCCGCGAGGCATGGCGCGGTGACAACTGCTGCGCCGTTCCCATGGGGGGATTCGCCGAAGCGGCGGAACCGGACGGCTGCGGCTGCGCTCCGGACTGCGCCTGCTGCACCCCGGCCAAGGGGGAGGCCCGATGACCGGCTGGGCGTGGGCGGCACTGGCGCTGTACGGGTTCTGGCTGCTGATCGCCTTCGGACTGCGCACGCTCATCCAGCGCCGGCGCACCGGCGACTCGGGCTTCCGCGGACTGTCGGGCGCCCCCGGCTCGGCCTCCTGGTGGGCCGGAGTGCTGTTCATCGCCGCCCTGCTGGGCGCCGCCGCCGCGCCCGTCGCCACACTGGCGGGCCTGCCGGTCGCCGGGGGCGACACCCTGGCCGTGCGCTGGGCCGGTACGGCGATCACCGCGCTCGGCATCGCCGGCACCCTGATCGCCCAGCGGGCCATGGGAGCGTCCTGGCGCGTGGGCGTGGACCAGGAAGAACGCACCGCACTCATCAGCAACGGCCCCTTCGCCCGCGTACGCAACCCGATCTTCACCACCATGGCCGTCACCGGCCTCGGGCTCACCCTGATGGTGACGAACATCCTCGCCCTCGCCTCCCTCGCCGCCCTGGTCATCGCCATTGAACTGCAGGTGCGTGTGGTCGAGGAGCCTTACCTCAGGGCGGTGCACGGTCCGGACTATGCCGCCTACGCGGCAACGGCGGGCCGCTTCGTACCCGGCGTCGGACGACAGCACGCATGCACGACGCACACCAAACCGTAGAGGGGCCCGGTGCCGTGACGTGGCCGGGCAACTGGAGCAGCGGCCCGGCCCCCTCGCGCCCATCCATGCTGGGACACAACGCAGCAAGCCAAAATGCCAGACGGCTCCCAGGCGCTTTCGCAGGTCAGCTCCTTGCCGGCGATCTGTTGGCAATCCAGCGCTGATATCGAGTCGCTGCTGGAGGTACTGGCGGACCTGGACGAACACCGGTTCGAGTAGAACCACAGGTCGTCCCACGGGCTCTCGAGCCCGTCGGCAAGCGGCTCGGCCTCGTCGGTGCTCGTGCCGCGCACTCGCGCGTACAGGTCGGTCCGACGTTGCGCAGGGTGTACGTGATGACGTACTCGTGTCCCTGCTCCCGCCCGTCGCGGGGGCCGAACCGCGCCACGACCTTCGTGGTGGGGTTGGTGTCGGAGTCGAGGTGGGAGTTCGCGCCGGTGACCTGCCCGACGATCAAGTCGACGCGCCAGACCTCCAGATGGTCACCGTTGCCGTTCTTGCCCTCAGCGGCGGAACCTGATCTCGATGTCGACATCAGTGCGATTGCGGCGGCTCAGGGTAAGGGTGTCACCCGTGGCCGCGCTGAGACATTCCGGCCGATGGCCGGCCTACGTCGGCTGGCCGAGCGGCGGGTTGTACGTGAAGCGCCGGAGCCGCGCCGCTTTGCCGCCGGCCGTCTTCGCCCGGGTGTGTGCGCGGGCGCGGACCCGGCCGGGACCGCCCGGCGGGCAGAGAACTGCGTGGAGGTTCTCCTGTCCCCGTACGCGAAGTGTCTCTACGGCCGACGCAGCCCAGCGTTCAGTATTGCTCGGTCTCCATGAAACCCGCGTCCGCGTCGTTGTCCGCACCGATGGCGGCGACGGTCGGGTCGAATCCGGGCGGGCTGTCCTTGAGGCCCAGACCCAGGCCGGCGAGCTTCGCCTTGACCTCGTCGATGGACTTCGCACCGAAGTTACGGATGTCCATAAGGTCGGCCTCGGAGCGCGCCAGGAGCTCGCCCACGGAGTGGACGCCCTCGCGCTTGAGGCAGTTGTAGGAGCGGACCGTGAGCTCCAGCTCCTCGATCGGCAGCGCCAGGTCGGCGGCAAGGGCGGCGTCCACCGGGGACGGGCCCATGTCGATGCCCTCGGCGTCGATGTTGAGCTCACGGGCGAGCCCGAACAGTTCGACCAGGGTCTTGCCGGCGGACGCCATGGCGTCGCGGGGGCGCATGGCCTGCTTGGTCTCGACGTCGACGATCAGCTTGTCGAAGTCGGTGCGCTGCTCGACACGGGTCGCCTCGACCTTGTACGTGACCTTCAGAACGGGCGAGTAGATCGAGTCGACCGGGATACGGCCGATCTCCTGGCCCACCTGCTTGTTCTGGACAGCGGAGACGTAACCGCGGCCGCGCTCGACGGTCAGCTCCATCTCCAGCTTGCCCTTGCCGTTGAGCGTGGCGAGGACGAGGTCGGGGTTGTGGACCTCGACACCGGCCGGGGGCGCGATGTCGGCGGCGGTGACCAGACCCGGACCCTGCTTGCGCAGGTACATCACGACCGGCTCGTCCTGCTCGCTGCTCACGACGAGCTGCTTGATGTTGAGGATGAGGTCGGTGACGTCCTCCTTGACGCCCGGCACGGTGGTGAACTCGTGCAGGACACCGTCGATCCGGATGCTGGTGACGGCCGCACCGGGGATCGAGGAAAGGAGGGTGCGGCGGAGGGAGTTGCCGAGGGTGTAGCCGAATCCTGGCTCCAGCGGCTCGATCACGAACCGGGAGCGGAACTCGTCGACGACCTCTTCGGTCAGGGACGGACGCTGAGCGATCAGCACGGGGTGTTGCCTCCAGTGGTTTGGCGCCCGCTACGTGACGCCGTGGACACCACGAAGGGTACGGCCGATAGGGGCGGTACGGCCTCCGCAGAGGTCGAGCCGCCCAGCTCCAACCCAGCGAGGAGGCTTCGGGCTTCCCTTCCCCCGCAGCCCACGGCCGTTTCTGCTCCGCCCGCGTCCGGGTCTTGGGCGTGCAGGACGGCCGGGCAGGCATGCGCGGCCATGGCCGGGTGATGTCGTGATCACGGCGTTGGCCAGGGCAGCCTGGAGGGGCGGTGTGCACTGCTCATGGCGCTGTGCAGCCCGATACTTCCTGCCACAGAACCCGGTCGCCTCAGTCGCTGTGCACGTCGGCGAAGACGAGCCGTGGGCCGGCCGCCGCACCCATGTCCGCGGTCAGTGCTGCGTCGGGACGCCGAGGTCGTCGAGGAGACCGCGGACGCGGCGCTCGATGTCGTCGCGGATGGGGCGGACGTCGTCGACTGACTGGCCGGCGGGGTCGTCCAGGGTCCATCCGAGGTAGCGCTTGCCGGGGAAAACGGGGCAGGCGTCGCCGCAGCCCATGCTGACGACGACGTCGGCGGCGCGGACGATCTCGTCGGTCCAGGCTTGGTGAACTCGCGGGAGATGTCGATGCCGCGCTCGCTCATCGCGGCGATGGCCGCCGGGTTGACCTCGTTCCCGGGTTCGGAGCCACCCGACCAGGCGACCGCATTGTCGCCGGCGAGGTGCTGGAAGAAGCCCATGGCCATCTGGCTGCGGCCGGCATTGTGGACACAGAGGAACAGCACGATCGGCTTGCCGTCGGTGCGGTGACCCTCGACCTTGGCCAGGGCGCGCAGGCGCTGGCGGGCGAAGCGTTCGGCCATGAGCGGGAGGAAGTTGGGGATGGTGCTGCGGCCGGCGAACTGGTCGTAGCTGGTGTGCTGGAACCGTTCGATCGTCTCCTGGCCGAAGGTGCCGTCGAACTCGCGGCCCAGATGGGTGGCGGCGGTACGCAGGGCGAGTTGCTGGTCGATGCTCAGGTTGCGGTGCGGGACGGGCGCGGTCTCAGTCATCGCTGCCTCCAGGGCAAGCGCACCGCGGTCATCGGCTCCGGGGCCTCCGCTTTCACCGCGCTCGCCTACCTCGCAGACCTCGCCACGTCCGATGACGGCACCGGCACCAAGGGCGTGTGGATCCTGCGCCGCGGCATCTCCGGCTCCACCTTCGGCGGCGGCACCGCCGACCAGCTGCCCGCCCGCGGCGCCCTCGGCCTGGCCGCCAAGGCCGCCGTCGACGACGGCCACGCCGACGCGGTCATCGGCTTCCGCACCGACGCCATCGAGCGCGACGCCGCCGACCAGCTGCCCGCCCGCGGCGCCCTCGGCCTGGCCGCCAAGGCCGCCGTCGACGACGGCCACGCCGACGCGGTCACCGGCTTCCGCACCGACGCCATCGAGCGCGACGCCGACGGCCGGCTGGTGCTCGTCGGCGAGGACGGCCGCCGCCTCGACCCGGTCGACGAGGTCATCGTCCTGACCGGCTTCCGCCCCCGACCTGTCCTTCCTCTCCGAGGTCCGCCTCGGCCTCGATGAGCGCCTCCAGGCCCCGACCGTGCTGGCCCCGCTCATCGACCCCAACCAGCACTCCTGCGGCACCGTCTACCCGCACGGCGTCAACGAGCTCTCCCACCCGGAGCAGGACGTCTACCTGGTCGGCATGAAGTCCTACGGCCGCGCCCCCACGTTCCTCGCCATGACCGGCTACGAGCAGGTCCGCTCCATCGCGGCAGCGATCGCCGGCGACCAGGAGGCCGCCGAGCGCGTCGAGCTGACCCTGCCTGAGACCGGCGTCTGCGGCGGCGCGGGCCTCTTCGACGACCCCGAGGCCGCACAGGGCGCTGAAGGCGGCGGCTGCTGCGCGGCCCCCGCTACCCTCCAGATCGGCATCGGCGCCCCGGCCACCGCCTCCGGCGGCTGCTGAACTCCCCCCTCACGCAAGGAGGTTCGTCATGTCCCGCGTACAGCTCGCCCTCCGCGTCCCTGACCTCAACGCCTCGGTCGCCTTCTACAGCAAGCTGTTCGGCACCGAGCCCGCCAAACTCCGCGACGGCTACGCCAACTTCGCCATCACCGAGCCCCCGCTCAAGCTCGTCCTGATCGAAGGCGCGGCGGGCGAGGCGACCCGCATGGACCACCTCGGCGTCGAGGTCGAGAGCACCGAGGCCGTCCACGCCGCCACCGCCCGCCTGGGCGAGGCCGGCCTGGCCACCGACGTGGAAGACGACACCACCTGCTGCTACGCCCTCCAGGACAAGGTCTGGGTCCACGGCCCCGGCCAGGAACCCTGGGAGGTGTACGTCGTCAAGGCCGACGCCGACTCCCTGGCCAAGCAGCAAGGCAGCACCTGCTGCGTCGGCCCGGCCGACACCGCCGTCACCGTCGCCGCGAAGGAACCGGCCGTCGCGGGCGGCTGCTGCTGATCCGCCGATGACCAACCTCCACACCAGCGAGGCCGTGACCGGGACGGGAGACCGGTCTGGACGGCGTCGGCGGACGACCAGGCGGGCGTACCCGCCGGAACGGATCCCGACGTATCGGGACGGGAGTTTCGGACACGCGAGGATTATGCGGCACAGACCACACACCCCGACGGACTGGGCGCGAACCATCAACCACGCTGACCAGGCCAGGACGCCCGATCACTGCGGCCCGCACGCCGCCATCGACCCCGCCAGCCCGCGGCGTCAGCCTTCCTCCGTTGCGGATTCCAGTTCCGTCCCGGCCTGAAACATGCTGTGGACAGCAGGAGGAAGTGGAGCGAACATCGGCCTGCGTCGGCGGCCCTTTTTCGCATCCACCTGACCGAAAGAGTGACGACTCACTACGCCGTGGAGCGGGGCGAGCTGGGCAGTCATCCGCTGGAGAAGATCCGCTGGCGGGTGCCCAAGCCGGCCATCGCGGTGGACCCGCGGGTCGTGGCCAACCCTCAGCAGGCACGGGATCTGCTGGACGCCGTTTCCTACGTGGGCGGCTATCGGCGTGCTCGTGGCCGTCGGCTGGTCGGGTTCTTCGCCGGCATGTACTACGCCGGTCTGCGTCCGGAGGAGGCGGTCGCGGTGGCGCTACCGGACTGCCACCTGCCCCGCACTGGTTGGGGTCGGCTGGTCCTGCATCGCACGCTGCCGCAGGCGGGCAAGCGGTGGACCGACACCGGCAAGTTCCACGACGAGCGTGGGCTGAAGAACCGCCCGCGGGGAGAGACGCGGGTGGTGCCGTTGCCGCCGCACCTGGTGACGATGTGGAGGGACCACGTCGCCACGTTCGGCACGGCTGACGACGGCCGGCTGTTCTTCACCGAACAGGGCCGGATCATCACTTACACCACCTACAACCGGGTCTGGCACGAGACCCGCGCCCTCGCCCTGCCGCCCGTCCTGGGCAGCACCCCGCTCACGAAACGGCCGTACGACCTGCGGCACTCAGCGCTGTCCACCTGGCTGTGCGCGGGGGCCGACCCGGCTGAGGTTGCCCAGCGGGCCGGTAACAGCGTCGAGGTTCTGTTGTCCCGGTACGCGAAGTGCCTGTATGACCGGCAGTCCATCAACAACCAGCGCATCGAGGGGCTCCTGAGCGCCTACGACCAGCCGCCCGAGCCTGATGAACAGGACGAGGATTAGCTTCGTCGCACGAGCTGGTGGCGGCTCACCAGCCGAACTCCATTTGGACAGGGATGCCGTCGACGACCTCGGTCCGGGCGGCGGGCGCTACATCGACCGGCACGCCGAGCTGGGTGGCGATGGGTGTGTACAGGTCGGTGGAGACGCCCGGGGTGCGCAAGGAGACCAGAAGGGCGTAGCTGACCGGCAGACTGATCCGGTCGGTGCGCTTGTTGGCCTTCCACCAGCCCCCTACCGGGTAGACCGCGAGCATGCCGCGCAGTCTGTGAGTTCGGCCGCGGATCCGCGCCTTACCGGATGCGCGTCACGGTGATTTGGGCCCGCCTCGGCTGATCACCTCGGTGACGTCACAGCCCCGTCGCACGAACGGTGGCGGCGTTGTTCTCCGCCTCAGCGATAGAGACGGCCGCGCGCCTCGGCGGACCGTCGGCCGACGACTTCGAGACGTGACAGACGTTCACGGTGCGCTACTCGCCCGATTCAGACCGACCGAGCCCGACGGCTTGATCGGGACGGCTCAGTCGGCCCACGTCGGCCAGGCGAGACGCCTTTCGGAGCTGGCCATTCCGAGGTCGGCCCGCTGGACGCCGACTCAACGACCCCTCCCGGCGGTGGCGCAATCTCCACACCTATTCATAAGTAATCCTGATGAGCATTCGAAGCAAATCTTATGGATCTCTCTGGTTTGCCTGACCGAAACGTTTCCTTGACGTGCCATTGATTGCAATGAAAGCCTCTCCATGGTTGTTGCACGTATCTCGACGGCGGGGGAGAAAGATAACCCGTCCAGTCGGCCGGGATAGGTGCGTTGCGCTTACTGAAAGGCACACGGGGGTGCATTGTGCTGGGCCTCTGCGTGCTGCTGTAGTCGAGGCAGGGGCAGGGCCAAGGTGAAAATTCTTCACGTGCTGGTCGGATCGGAACTCGGCCGGCTCGGGCAGGAAATAGCGGAGTACTTGGCGGACGCCGGGCATTTCGTCTGGATGCTGGACGACGACCCGGTGGGGCCGACCGAGTGGCGGACGCGGATGACCCACAACACGGGCGTCATCAGCGATGACACGCTCGTGGACCGGCGCCTCGACTATGTCGTGGGGTCCGCCGTCGGCGCCGCCCGTCGCCCGGATGTGCCGGTGCTGACGCCTGGGCTGCGGGCCTTCGGTGCCCTTCCCGAGGCGCGCTGCACCGTGCGGCTGACCGGCGGAGATGTGCTGGTGGGCGGGACCTGTGCCGTCGGCGATCCGCACGGGGTGGTTCTTGACGCCTGTGTCGACGCGGTGATCCGCCTCTCCCGTGAAGGCCACACCTCCCTTGCGGCCGAGTCAGTGGATGAGTGCCGGGACGACCTCCCCGAGCTGTTGCGGATGGAGCACGCGGCCGAGGCGCTGGCGGCCCGGGCGCGCGTCGCCGACCGTGCCGAGGACCGCTTCGATCTGGTCGAGGCCATCGGTCCCGATATCGCGGAGACCGCCAGGAAGAGGGAAATCCTGCACTTTCCGTCCGCCACCTCGGTCCCGCTCGCGCCTGACCGTCTCGAATTGCTTTCCCTGGCCTTGCAGATGGTATGGAACTCCCGGAAGTCCGGGATCTACGTCCACGACGTGCACACGTCCTCCGGGCGAATACGTAAATACCTGAACATCGATCGGGGAATGCGTCACCGAGAACTTCTGGATCAGCTCAACGATCCGCTGTATCGGGCTCCGCAGAATGCCTTCTATGAATTCGGGGAGGTCTTTTCAAAGGCGCGTCCGCCGCGGGTTCTCGTGGACGCCGACGGGGCCGCGCAGTCCGAGGACACCCTCCTGGTCCTGCGCTGCGTCGGCAGTGGCCGGCTGGAGATGGAGGCTCCGGCAGGGCTGCCGTTCCTCGCCGTGCTGCGCGAATACGTCGACGCCTTCCTCGCCCGGTTAGAGCGGTTCGAGCAAGGCGCCGCCGCTTTCGGCGACGTGCTGTGCCTGCCCGGCACGCTGCGGCACGCCCTGGCGGCGCAGGCGCGCGAGACCAGGGCCCCGTACGACGACCGGCCCCTGCACCGGGTGATGGAGGAGCAGGCCGCGCGGCAGCCCGACGCGGCCGCCGTCGTCCACGGCGGTACGACCCTGACCTACCGGGAGTTCAACGAGGCAGCGAATCGTTTCGCCAGGCTGCTCCAGGAGCGCCACGACCCCCGCCCGGGGGATCTGATCGCGCTGTACCTGGACCGCACCGAGCATCTGCTCGTCGCCGCGCTGGCCGTGCTCAAACTGGGCTGTGCCTACGTCCCGCTGGACCTCGGCTCACCCGCGCGCCGCACCGCCGCGATCCTCGCCGACAGCCGGCCCGTCCTGATCCTCAGTGACACCGCGCACCACACCGGCCTGGACGACATCGCCCCGGGCGTCCCCGTCGTCCTCGCCGACGCCGATGACGTACAGGCCGTGGCGGCCGCCTGCGACGGAGCCGACCTCGACGTACGGGTCACCGGTTCCGACCTCGCCTACGTCATCTACACCTCCGGCACCACCGGCCGCCCCAAGGGCGTCGCCGTGGAGCACCACAGCTACCTCAACATCGCCCAGGACATCGGGCGCAGTGTCGGCTTCCGACGCGGTGAGCGCATGCTGGCCGTGACCACCGTCGCCTTCGACATCTCCACGCTGGAGCTGTACATGCCGCTCCTGCACGGCGGCACCGTCGTCCTGGCCGGCCGCACCGACCTGCTCGACGTCGCCCGTCTCGTCGAACTGATCGCGGACGGCGTCTCCGTCGTCCAGGCGACGCCGTCCCTGTGGCATCTGATCCTCCAGAACCTCGGCGGCAAACGGCTGCCCGTGCGCGCCCTGTGCGGCGGCGAGGCCTTGCCCCCGCAGCTCGCCGCCGACCTCGCCGCCACCGTGGACCAGTGCTGGAACGTGTACGGCCCGACGGAGACCACCGTATGGTCCACGCGCCGCCTCCTCACCCCCGACGACCCCCGCCCGCTGATCGGCACCCCCGTCGCCAACACCCGCTGCTACGTCCTCGACGAGGAACTGCAACCGCTGCCCCCGGGGGTCGTGGGCGAGCTGTGCATCGCCGGCACCGGTCTGGCCCGCGGCTACCTGAACGCACCGGAACTGACCGCGAGCCGGTTCGTCACCCCGCCGCCCGCGACCGACGGCACCGGCCCCGTCGTACCTGAGGAGCGCCTCTACCGCACCGGTGACCTGGTGAGCGCGCTCCCGGACGGCGCACTGGAGTTCATCGGCCGCAACGACTTCCAGATCAAGCTGCGCGGACACCGCATCGAACTCGGCGAGATCGAGAGCGCGCTGACCGCCCACCCCGCCGTCGAGCAGAGCCTGGTCCTCGTCCACCAACCGCCCAGCGCACCCGGTGACACCGACCCGTCCGCCGACGAGGCCCGCTATCTCGTCGTCTACTACGTGGCCCCCGAACCGCCCGACCGGGAGGACCTGCGGCGCCATCTGGCCGGGCTGCTGCCCGACTACATGATGCCGACGGTGTTCGTCCCGCTCGACAGCATGCCGCTGAACGCCAACGGCAAGACCGACCGCGGGGCGCTGCCGGACCCCGGCGAGTTCCTCACCGAGGGGTATGTCGCCCCCGCCGGCGAGCTGGAGAGCCGCCTGTGCGAGCTGTGGTCCGAGGTGCTGGGCGGCACCGGCGCGACCCGCCGGACCGTGGGCGTCACCGACGACTTCTTCCAGGCCGGCGGCAACAGCATCCTGGGTATCAAACTCGTCAACCGCATCAACAGCGAGCTGGGCTGCGACATCCGTATCCGCGACGTCTTCCGAGAGAAGACGGTCCGGCGGCTCGCCCCGCTCGTCGCCGCGAGCCTCGGGAGCTTCGCCTACCGCGACCATGTCCTCGACGGCACCGACACCGAGCACCTCTACGAGCCGTTCCCGCTCACCAACGTCCAGCAGACCTACTACCTGGGCCGCTTCCACAACTTCGAGCTCAGCAACGTCTCGACGCACGTCTACAGCGAGTTCCGCTACGGCAGCATCGACCACGAACGGCTGGAGACCGCGTTCAACCGGCTCATCGGACGCCATCTCGCCCTGCGCACCGTCTTCACCGACGGGCAGCAGCGCTTCCTGCGCGAGGTCCCGTACCACCGCGTCCCGTTCCACGACCTGCGCGACGAGACCGAACTGGAGGAGCTGCGCGGCCGCTACACCCACAAGCTGTACGACCCGGAGCGCTACCCCCTGTTCGACATCGTGCTGAGCCGCCTCGATGGTGTCTTCCGGCTGCACATCAGCTTCGACGCCCTTGTCATCGACATGGCGAGCTTCGAGATCCTCTTCGGCGAGTGGGCGCAGCTCTACGCCGACCCCGAGCGCTGTCTGCCCGACCTCGGCGTCAGCTACCGCGACTACGTCCTGCAGTACGAGAAGGTCCGCGACAGCGACCTGCTGACCCAGGCCCAGCAGTACTGGGAGGACAAGGCCGACGACTACCAGCTCGACCTCCGGCTGCCGCTGCGGGCCCACCCGTCGAGCGTCGACACCCCTGTTTTCCGGCGCAAGAGCCGGGTCGTCCCCGCCGCCGTCTGGGAAAAACTGACCGACCGATGTCGCCGTCACGGCATCAGCCCGACGGCGCTCGTCGTGGAACTGTTCGGACGGGTGCTCGGTCACTGGAGCGGCCAGGACCGGCTGTGCGTCAACCTCACCCTGTTCAACCGGCTGCCCCTGCACCCCGACATCAACGGCGTCATCGGCGACTTCACCGTCCTGGAACTCTTCGACCACCGCACCGAACACGACACCGTCATCTCCGACACCCTGCGCCGCGTCCACGGCGACCTGCTCCACGACATCGAGCACAACCTCTTCGACGGTGTCGACTTCCAGCGACTGCTGAAGACCCGCCAGTCCATGCCCCTCAACAAGATCGTGGCCCCGGTCGTCCTCACCAGCACCCTGGGCGCCCCGGCCGACGCCGGCATGTTCGAACTCGTGTTGAACGACACGTACCAGGGTGTCGACCACTCCATCTCCCAGACACCGCAGGTGTGGCTCGACAACAAGGCGTACGAGACGCAGGAGGGCTTCGTCGCCGAGTGGGACTACGTCGAGCAGCTCTTCGACCCGGCCGTCCTCGACGCCATGCACGACGCCTACTGCCGGCTCATCGAGGATCTGGCCGAACTCGACTGGGAGACCGCCGCGTTCCCGTCCCTGCCGGTGCCCGCGACCGACCTCGCCCTCATCGAGGCGGCCAACGCCACCGGTGAGGCGCTGGACTCCGGCGAGACCCTCTTCGGCCTGTACGAGGCCGGGTTGCACGCAGGCCGTCGCGCCGCGGTGGCCGTCATCGATGCGGGCACCGGTCGCAGCCACACCTACGGCGAGCTGTACGACGACTCTGAGCGCCTCGCCCGCGTCCTGTCGACGCCCGGCACCCTCCCGGACGAGCCCCGCGTCGTCGGCGTGCTCGCGGAGAAGGGCTACCTCCAGGTCGTCGGCACCCTCGCCGTGATGAAGTCCGCTGCCGCCTACGTCCCGCTGAACGTCGAGTGGCCCGGCGGACGACTCGCCGAGGTCCTCGAGCAGGCGGGTGCGGGGGTGGTGCTGGTGTCGCGGGGGCAGGCGGTGCGGCCGGAGGTGGCCGGGCTGGGTGCTGGGTGCCGGGTGCTGGTGGTGGAGGATCTGCTGGCCGGTGAGGCGCCGGAGGGCGGGCTGCCGGTGGTGGGTCCGGATGATGTGGCGTATGTGATCTTCACGTCGGGTTCGACGGGGCGTCCGAAGGGGGTGACGATCAGTCACCGGGGTGCGGTGAACACGCTGCGGTCGGTCAACGACCGTTTCGGGGTCGGGCCGGACGATCGTGTGCTGGCGTTGTCGGAGCTGAGTTTCGATCTGTCGGTGTACGACCTGTTCGGTGTGCTGGCCGCGGGCGGTGCGATCGTGTTCCCGGTTCAGGAGGAGACGAAGAACCCCTCGCACTGGCTGGGGTTGGTGCGTGAGCACCGGGTGACGGTGTGGAACAGCGTGCCGCAGCTGGCGGGTCTGCTGGCCGACGAGGCCGGGGAGACGTCGCTGGAGCCGTTGCGTGTGGTGTTGATGTCGGGTGACTGGATCCCCACCCAACTCCCGGACCGGCTGAAGCGGTTGTCCGCTGAGGCGACGGTGATGAGTCTGGGTGGTGCGACCGAGGGCAGCATCTGGTCGATCTGGCATGAGGTCGAGCGGGTGGACCCGGAGTGGGCGAGTATCCCGTACGGGACGGCGATGCCGGGTCAGCGGATGTATGTGCTGAACGGCCGGGGTGAGCATTGTCCGGTCGGTGTCGCGGGGGAGATCCACATCGGGGGAGCGGGTGTGGCCCTGGGCTACTGGAGGGACGAGGAACGGACCGCTGAGCGGTTCTTCGAGCATCCTGAGCTGGGGCGGTTGTATCGCACGGGTGATCTGGGGCGGTGGACGCGGCAGGGGTGGATCGAGTTCCTCGGCCGTGACGACTTCCAGGTCAAACTCAACGGCTACCGCGTCGAACTGGAGGAGATCGCCGCCAAGTTGAGTCATCTGCCGGGTGTCGACAACGCTGTCGCCCGGGTGCAGAAGGACGACACTCAGGACCGACTGGTCGCCTATCTGGTGCCCGCCCCGGGGACTGAAGGCGCGGCGAAGGGCGTGGACCGGCAGGAGTTCCTCCTGAGCGCGCCCGGGCTGCTCGACGGTGCGGAGCCGCGGCTCGCCCTGGAGCTGAGCCAGGACCCGGCGACGTACACACGCGCCAAGAGTTACCGGCACTTCCTGGACGCGCCCGTCGACCCGGCCCTGATCGGCAAGCGGTTCAGGGAGGCACTCGGAGAAGCCGGCACCACCCTCCGCGCAGAAGCCGCCACCACCCCCCTCGGTGAAGCAGACCTCGCCGCCGTTCTCGGCGTTCTGTCCGCAACGCACCTCCCCAACCGTGCGCTACCCAAGTACCGCTACCCGTCGGCCGGCAGCACATACCCGGTCCGCACGTTCCTGCACACCCCCGAGGGGCACCTCTACTTCCACCCGTTGACCGGGGAACTGGCGGCCCACGACCTGGACGCGGTCGCCGCCTGGTCGGACGGCCACGGCAGCGAGCTGCAGCTCGTCGTCCACTGGCCCGCCATCACCCCGCTCTACGAGGCCCGTTCGCGGCGGCTGGCGCTGCTGGAGGCAGGGCACATGCTGGCCCTGCTCACCGAGGCACTGAACGCGAGCGGCATCCCGTACCGGGTGGTGCCCGAGGAGCGGCCGCTGGACGCGGAGCACACCGGGGTGTGCCGTGTGCTCCTCGGCGCCGCCGGCGGATTCCGCCCCGCGCCGCTGGAGTCGGTCTGCCGGATCCGGGAGGCCGGTGGCACGGAGTTCGCCGAACCCGGAGGAGGCCACGCCTACGACCTGGCCGCGGTGCCGGTCTTCGACCGGACCGGCGATGCCCACGCCGTCCTGAGCCGGGCCCGTTGCCTGCTCACGCTGGAGGGTGAGGCGACGGCCGAGCACCTGCTGTCGGCCGGGTTCCTCTTCCAGCGGCTCGCGGAGCGGCTGGACGCCGACGGCCTGGGCGCCTGCCCGCTGGGCCTGACGCCCACCGACCGCACCGTGTACGCCCTCGCGGTCGGCGCGGTCGACGAGGAGGCCCGGCGGGCCCCCGAAAGCCCTGCCGAGCCGCCCACCCTCGCGGAGGCGGTGACCGCGGAGCTGGCGCGAGTGCTGCCGGAGTACATGCTGCCGACCGGCTACCGGGTCCTGGACGCCCTGCCACTGAGCCCCAACGGCAAGCTCGTCGCCGACCGGCTGCCGCCCGTGGAGTTCCAGGGCACCTACGTGGCGCCCGCGACCGACACCGAGCGGGCCCTGGCCGAGGTGTGGGCGCGGGTCCTCGACCGCCCGGCCGGCGCGATCGGCACGACCGACAGCTTCTTCGCCGTCGGCGGCAACTCACTGGCCGCCATGAAGCTGGTGCGCCTGCTCCAGCGCGACCTGGGGGGCGAGCTGAAGCTCCGAGACCTGTACGCCAACGACACGATTCTCAAGCTTGCCGAGCACCTGGGCACGGCCCCGGCAGCCGCCGTGCGCGAAGAGGGAGAGCTGTGAACCCCGAGCTGGAACTGCTGAACGACCTGCGCTCCGCCGGAGTCCTGCTGTGGACCAAGGGCGAGGACCGCCTCGGCTTCTCCTTCCCGCAGGACACCGGCTTCCCGCAGCCGCTCAAGGACCGGGTGAGCCGCGGCAAGCGGGAGCTGTCGCGGATCCTGGAACTCAACCGTGTCGACAGCGAGGAGCGGGCACGCCGGACCACCCACTGGAAGCTGCCCGACGCGGCGCACGAGCGGACGCTGCTGTCCGTCCAGCGGGGCATGTACATCCAGAGCCGTATCGACGCACTCGGCCACACCTACACCATTCCACTCTTCCTCGAACTAACCGGCACCGACGCGGAGGCGGCCGAGCGGTCCGTGCGCGCCCTGCTGGCGGCCGAGCCGATCCTGCGGATGCGGGTGCGGGAGGACCTGTCGTACGAGGTGCTGCCCGCCGACGCGTTCACGGTGGCCCGCACCCGCGTCGCCCCGGACCGCCTCGACGCGCTGCTCGAGGACCGTGCCTGCACCGCCTTCCCGCTGTCCGACGGCCATCTGATCTGCCCCGAAATCGTCGAGGTGAACGGCACCGGGACGGTCGTGGTGGGCCTGACCCACCACCACATGCTCACCGACGCCTACTCGGCCGAGCTCCTCGTTCACCGCCTGCTCACCCTGCACGACACCCCCGACGGCGATGCGCCCGGCGACGACGGGCCCGCGCTCGACTACTTCGACCTCGTCGCACAGCAGCGGATCGAGCTGGCCGGCCCCGAGTGCGCCGCCGCCCGCGACCGGCTCGCGCGCCGCCTCGCCGCCGCCGGCAAACCGCGCCTCGGGCGCAGCGCCGCACGGGGCGCCGACAACCGGGCGGCCACCCTGCGGCGCACCCTGGACCCGGACACCCACCGGACGCTCACCGACCTGGCCGCCCGGCACCGGGTCAGCCGGTACGCCCTGCTGTTCACCGGGCTCTACCACACCCTCAGCAGCTTCACCGGCGGTCAGGACGACTTCGCCGTCGCCCTCACCGTCGCCAACCGCCCGCCCGCCTTCCAGTCCGCGATCGGCCCGTTCGTCAACACGCTCCCGCTGATCCCGGAGTACCGCGGCGGCGACTCGTTCCTCGACAACGCGCGACGCGTCAACGACGCGGTCGTCGACCTGAACCAGCACCACCAGCTGAACGTCGACATGCTGACCGACGCCCTGCCGGGCGGCGCCGCGGACCTGGCCGACACCCTCCAGGTGTTGTTCACCCTGCACAACTACGCGCCGGTGGAGGCACCCCCCACCACCCTCGGGCACCGCGTCCTGCCGTACGAGGACCTGGCGGAGAAGTTCGGGATCTCCGTCATCGCCAAGGAGAGCGACGACGGGGTCGACTTCACCGTCACCTACGCCGAGGCACGTTACGACCGGGAGCAGATCGAGGCGCTCTGCGACACCTACCTCACCGTGCTGGGCTCGGCGGCGGCCACGCCGGACGCCGGCATCGACCGGCTGGATCTGGTGCCGCCCGAGACCCTGCACCGGCTGGCCGAGTGGAACGCCACCGAACGGGACCACGGGCCGGTGCGCACCGCCGTCGAGATGTTCGAACTCCAGGCGCGGCGCACCCCGGACGCCACCGCGGTCGTCCACGCCGGACGCCGGCTGACATACCGGCAGCTCGACGAGCGCGCCAACCGGCTGGCCCGTCTGCTGCTGCACCGGCACAAGGTGGCGCCGGGCAGCCTGGTCTGTCTGCGGCTGGACCGCGGTGAGCACATGCTCGTCACCGTGCTCGGCGTGCTGAAGGCGGGGTGCGCATACGTCCCCGTCGACACAGACGCCCCGCAAGAGCGGCTGCGGTTCATCCTCGCCGACACGCGGAGCCCGCTGCTGCTCACCGACGTCCGCAACCGGCCGGGCTGCGCGGCGGCGGACCCCGGAGTGCCCGTCGTCGCCGTCGACGAGGACTCCGACGCGGCCGAACTGCCCTGTGACGCCCCCGATCTGCCGCTCACCGGCTCCGACCTCGCCTACGTGATCTACACGTCCGGCACGACCGGCCGGCCGAAGGGCGTGCTGTGCGAGCACGCCGGTCTGGTCAACCGCATCCAGTGGATGAACCGGATGTTCCCGCTCGGCCCCGACGACCGGGTCCTGCAGAAGACGCCGTACGTCTTCGACGTGTCGGTGTGGGAGCTGCTGTGGGCCGTCTGGTACGGCGCGGCCGTGGTCTTCGCCGAGCCGGGTGCCCACAAGGACCCGTACGCCCTGACCGAAATCGTCGAGCGGGAGCGCGTCACCGTCGTTCACTTCGTGCCGTCGATGTTCGCCGTCTTCCTGGAGGCGGCCGACGGCGCGGCCGGGGCCCCAACGGCGCTGTCCGGCCTGCGCCTCGTCTTCTGCAGCGGTGAGGAGCTGAAGCCCGCCCAGGTCCGCGACGCCCACCGGCTGCTGCCGGGCGCCCGCCTGCACAACCTGTACGGGCCCACCGAGGCGTCCATCGACGTCCTGCACCACCCGTGCACCGATCCCGACCCGGCCACCGTGCCGATCGGCACCCCCGTCGACAACACCCAGGTGTACGTGCTGAACGCGGCCCGCCGGCCGCTGCCCGCCCACGCCGTCGGCGAGCTCTACCTCGGCGGTGTCCAGCTCGCCCGCGGCTACCTGAACCGCCCGGAACTCACCGCCGAGCGCTTCGTGCCCAACCCCTTCGGCGAGGGCCGCCTGTACCGCACCGGTGACCTGGTGCGGCAGCGGAGCGACGGCTCGATCGAGTACCTCGGCCGCGACGACTTCCAGGTCAAGATTCGCGGCTACCGGATCGAACTCGGCGAGATCGAGGCCGCGCTCACCCGCTGCCCCGGCGTCCGGCAGGCCGTCGCCCTGGTGCGACACACCGACCCGCACCACCCCTACCTGGCGGGCTACTACGTCGCCGACCACCCCCTCGACGAGACCGCCCTCACAGGCGCCCTGCACGAGACGCTGCCTCCGTACATGGTGCCCGGCGTCCTGGTCCACCTGGCCGAGCTGCCCGTCACCGTCAACGGCAAGCTCGACCGGCGCGCCCTGCCCGACCCCGGCCTGCCCCACGCCCCCGAGGAGCGGCTCGCCCCGCGCACACCGCTGGAGGAGCGGGTGCGCGACCTGTGGGCCGACTGCCTGGGCCTGCGCCCTGCGGACCTGGGCGTCCGCGACGACGTCAGGCGGCTCGGCATGGACAGCATCGTCGCCATCCGGGTGGCGAGCCGGCTGCGCAAGGAACTGGGCGTCACGCTCGCCGTCCGCGACATCTTCTCCCTGCCCACCGTCGAACAGGTGGCCGCACTCGCGGGCACCGAGACCGAGGCCGCCGCCGATGCGGTGGTGGCGGAGCAGGGTGTGCTGGCGGGTGAGGTGCCGTTGCTGCCGGTGCAGGAGTGGTTCTTCGGGCGGGAGTTCGTGCGTGCGGAGCACTGGAACCAGGCGTTCCTGGTGCGGGTGCCGGAGTTGGAGCGTGGGCGTCTGGAGGGGGCGTTGCGGGGGTTGGTGGAGCGGCATGACGCGTTGCGGCTGCGGTTCCGTGGGGGTGTGCAGTTCTACGACGTGGAGGCGTCGTTCCCGGGTCTGCGGGTGCTGGATGTGCGTGAGGTTGCGGGCGGGGAGGGCTCGCCGGAGTTCGAGGGGGCGCTGCGGGAGCGGTTGACCGGCTGGCAGAGCGGTTTCGATCTGGAGCAGGGTCCTGTTGCGGCGTTCGGGTATCTGCACGGATACCGGGACGGCAGTGCGCGGATCTTCTTCGCGCTGCATCACCTGATCACGGACACGGTGAGCTGGCGGATCCTGGCGGAGGATCTGCATGGGCTGTACGAGGGCCGTGAGCTGGGTGCGAAGGGCACGAGTTACCGGCAGTGGTCGCAGGCGGTGGCCGAGTACGCCCGCCGGCGGCCGGAGGAGCGGGACTACTGGGAGAACCTCCTCGCCGACCTCGCCCCCGCCGTCGGAGGCTGGACCGACACCGGCACCGGCCGCAGCGAAGAGTTCACCCTCCCTGAGGACACCACCCGCGACCTGCTCGGCCCGGCTCACCGCGCCTACCACACCCGCGTCGACGACCTGCTGCTCACCGCGCTCGCCCGCGCCCTGGAAGGCGTGGCGGGCGGCCGCGTCCACCATGTGGTCCGCGAGGGCCACGGCCGCGAGGACATCGCGCCCGGCCTCGACGTCAGCGGCACCCTCGGCTGGTTCACCACCCTCCACCCGGTGCGGCTGCCGCTCGCCGACGACCTCGGCGACAGCATCCGCGCCGTCAAGGAGAGCCTGCGCACGGTTCCCGCGGGCGGCATCGGCCACGGCCCGCTGCTCGGCGACCGGCCGCTGCCCCCGGTGTGGTTCAACTACCTCGGCCGGCTCGACGCGGAGCAGGCCGGCTCCGCCGACTGGCGGCTCGTCCTCGAAGACCCCGGCGAGACCATGCCCGCCTGCAACACCACCGGCGCTCTGCTGACCGTCCTCGCCCACGTCGGCGGGGGACGGCTGCACGTCCGCCTGGACAGCAGGCTGGACGCCGCCACCACCCGGGCGCTGACCGACGCGCTCCAAGCAGCCCTCACCGAGGTCGTCGGCCACTGCGTCACCTGCACCGGCGTCCACTACACGCCCAGCGACTTCCGGGACGTCCGGGGCGAGGCCGACCTGCCGGCCCTGCCGCCGTCGATCGGCGCCGACCCCGGGGCCTGGTTCGACATGACCGAGATCCAGAAGGCGTACCTCGTCGGCCGGCTCGGCAACTACGAGATCGGCAACGTCGCCAACCATGTCTACAGCGAGTACCACTACCGCGATCTGGACACCGACCGCCTGGAGGAGTCCGTCAACCGGCTCGTCGCCGAGTGCGACGTGCTGCGCACGGTGTTCTCCTACGAGCGGCTCCGGCAACGGATCCTGGCCCCCACCGAGGTGCCCCGCTTCCGCATACCGGTCCACGACCACACCGACCGAGACTACGACCCCTCCCGGCCGAGCGAGGTGCGGGAGCGGCTGTCCCACCACTTGTACGACCCGGAGCGCTTCCCGCTCTTCACCTTCGAGGTGAGCCGGTTCCGCGACCGCAGCGTGCTGCACATCAGCTGGGACCTGATCGCGCTCGACGTGCGCAGCAGGCTCGCCGTCATGCGACGCCTCGACGACCTCCACCGGGGCACCGACCGGCGCCCGCCGCTGCCCGGCGCCAGTTTCAAGGATTACCAGGACTACCTCGCCCTGCTGAAGCACTCCCGGTGGTACGAGGAGGACCGCGCCTATTGGCAGGACCGGCTCCCCACCCTCCCGCTGCGCTGCACCCTGCCTTTCGCCACCTCGCCCGACGCGGTGACCCACCCGCGGTTCGCCGAGCACACCCTGCGCGTCGGGCCCGACGTGTGGCACCGGTTCAAGGAGCAGGCACGGCGCCGCGGCGTGTCCACGTCGTCAGTGCTGCTCGCCCTGTTCGGCAGCGTCGTCTCCTACTTCTCCGGCGCCGACGAACTGCCCATCACCCTGACCCTGTCCCAGCGTCTGCCGCTGTTGGAGGACAGCGACGAGCTGCTCGGCAACTTCACCTCCACGGTCCTCCACCACCACACCGACCACGGTGCCGACGCCGAGGCCCTGATCCGACGCACCCACGACCTGCTGTGGGAGAGCATCGGCCACGCCCTGTACTCGGGCGTGGAGGTACAGCGCGAGCTGAGCCGCCTGCACGGCCTGGACCCGACCCGCGCCGTGTCGCCGATCGTGTTCACCGGAGTGGTGGGCCAGGAGACCCGCGACGCCGACCGCGGCGAGTTCCTCGACGACAGCGAACTGACCGGCGAGCGCCACTGGAGCGCCCAGACCTCCCAGGCGTGGATCGATCTGCAAGCCGTCGAGGTCGCCGACGGCTTCATGAGCAAGTGGCTCTACGTCGACCAGCTCTTCGACCGCGCTGTCATCGACCACCTCAACCGGCTGTACTGCACCCTCATCGAGCACCTCGCGAACGACGACTGGGCGACCGGACTGCCCCGCGACCGCTATCTCGCCGAGTCCGACCGCGCCCTCATCGAGGCGGCCAACGCCACCGGTGAGGCCCTGGACTGCGACGACACCCTCTTCGGCCTGTACGAGGCCGGGCTCGACGAGAGCCGTCGCGCCGCGGTGGCCGTCATCGACGCGGGCACCGGCCGCAGCCACACCTACGGTGAGCTCTACGACGACAGCACCCGCCTCGCCCGACGCCTGCGCGGCGCACTCGGCGACCACGCTGCCGACGGCCGGCTCGTCGGCGTGCTCGCGGAGAAGGGCTACGCCCAGGTGCTGGCGACTACGGCCGTGATGAAGGCCGGCCTCGCCTATCTGCCGCTGCACGTCGACTGGCCCATGGGCCGCGTCCAGGACGTGCTCGAGCAGGCGGGTGCGGGGGTGGTGCTGGTGTCGCGGGGGCAGGCGGTGCGGCCGGAGGTGGCCGGGCCGGGTGCTGGGTGCCGGGTGCTGGTGGTGGAGGATCTGCTGGCCGGTGAGGCGCCGGAGGGCGGGCTGCCGGTGGTGGGTCCGGATGATGTGGCGTATGTGATCTTCACGTCGGGTTCGACGGGGCGTCCGAAGGGGGTGACGATCAGTCACCGGGGTGCGGTGAACACGCTGCGGTCGGTCAACGACCGTTTCGGGGTCGGGCCGGACGATCGTGTGCTGGCGTTGTCGGAGCTGAGTTTCGATCTGTCGGTGTACGACCTGTTCGGTGTGCTGGCCGCGGGCGGTGCGATCGTGTTCCCGGTTCAGGAGGAGACGAAGAACCCCTCGCACTGGCTGGGGTTGGTGCGTGAGCACCGGGTGACGGTGTGGAACAGCGTGCCGCAGCTGGCGGGTCTGCTGGCCGACGAGGCCGGGGAGACGTCGCTGGAGCCGTTGCGTGTGGTGTTGATGTCGGGTGACTGGATCCCCACCCAACTCCCGGACCGGCTGAAGCGGTTGTCCGCTGAGGCGACGGTGATGAGTCTGGGTGGTGCGACCGAGGGCAGCATCTGGTCGATCTGGCATGAGGTCGAGCGGGTGGACCCGGAGTGGGCGAGTATCCCGTACGGGACGGCGATGCCGGGTCAGCGGATGTATGTGCTGAACGGCCGGGGTGAGCATTGTCCTGTCGGTGTCGCGGGGGAGATCCACATCGGGGGAGCGGGTGTGGCCCTGGGCTACTGGAGGGACGAGGAACGGACCGCTGAGCGGTTCTTCGAGCATCCTGAGCTGGGGCGGTTGTATCGCACGGGTGATCTGGGGCGGTGGACGCGGCAGGGGTGGATCGAGTTCCTCGGCCGTGACGACTTCCAGGTCAAACTCAACGGCTACCGCGTCGAACTGGGCGAGATCGAAAGCGCGTTGACCCGCGTCCCGGAGATCACCCAGAGCGTCGCCCTCGTCAAGGAGCACCAGACGGAGGGCGGCCCCGTCCGCCAGCTTCTCGTCGCCTACTACGTCTCCCCGGCCCCGCTGGACGCAGAGCGCCTGGGCGAACGGCTCGCCGCCGCCCTGCCGGCGTACATGGTCCCCGAGACCTTCGTGCACCTGCCGGAACTGCCGCTCAGCCCCAACGGCAAGCTCGACCGGGGCGCCCTGCCCGACCCCGTCCCGGCCGTCGAAGAGGTCGTACCTCCACGCGGCGAACGGGAGCGGCGGCTGCGTGACCTGTGGGCCGACGTGCTCGGCATGCCCGCCGAGCGGCTCGGCATCACCATGGACCTGATGCGACTGGGCATGGACAGCATCGTCGCCATCCGGCTGGTCAGCCGGATCCGCCGGGAGTTCGGCATCCGGGCCGGCGTCCGGGATGTCTTCGAGCACCGCACGGTCGAGCGGTTCCATGACCGGGTCCTCGCGGTGGCCGAGACCGAGACCGAGGCCGCCGCCGATGCGGTGGTGGCGGAGCAGGGTGTGCTGGCGGGTGAGGTGCCGTTGCTGCCGGTGCAGGAGTGGTTCTTCGGGCGGGAGTTCGTGCGTGCGGAGCACTGGAACCAGGCGTTCCTGGTGCGGGTGCCGGAGTTGGAGCGTGGGCGTCTGGAGGGGGCGTTGCGGGGGTTGGTGGAGCGGCATGACGCGTTGCGGCTGCGGTTCCGTGGGGGTGTGCAGTTCTACGACGTGGAGGCGTCGTTCCCGGGTCTGCGGGTGCTGGATGTGCGTGAGGTTGCGGGCGGGGAGGGCTCGCCGGAGTTCGAGGGGGCGCTGCGGGAGCGGTTGACCGGCTGGCAGAGCGGTTTCGATCTGGAGCAGGGTCCTGTTGCGGCGTTCGGGTATCTGCACGGATACCGGGACGGCAGTGCGCGGATCTTCTTCGCGCTGCATCACCTGATCACGGACACGGTGAGCTGGCGGATCCTGGCGGAGGATCTGCATGGGCTGTACGAGGGCCGTGAGCTGGGTGCGAAGGGCACGAGTTACCGGCAGTGGTCGCAGGCGGTGGCCGAGTACGCCCGCCGGCGGCCGGAGGAGCGGGACTACTGGGAGAACCTCCTCGCCGACCTCGACGAGGCCCCTGTACTGCGCCAGGACACGGGCGCCCTGGTGGACGCCGACGTCACGCTCGACACCTCCCGCACCGCACAGCTCCTCGGTGACTGCCAGCGCGCTCACGGCACGGGGGTCGACGAGTTCCTGCTCGCCGCGTTCACACTGGCCCTGTCCGACGTGACCGGCCGGCCGGTGCAGCATCTGATGGTCGAGGGGCACGGCCGCGAGGACATCGCGCCCGGCCTCGACGTCAGCCGCACGCTCGGCTGGTTCACCACCCTCTACCCGGTGCGCGTGGAGACGTACGACGATGCCCGGCGCACTCTGGCGTCCGTCAAGGACGGGTTGCGCGCGGTGCCCGGGAAGGGCCTCGGCCACGGACCGCTGTGCGGCTACGACCGGCCGCTGCCCCGCGTGTGCTTCAACTACCTGGGGCGCCTCGACTCCGCCACCGGCCCCTGGCAGGTCGCCACGGAGCCCGGCGGCGACTGGAGCCACCCGGACAACCTGCTGCCGTACGCGGTCACCGCCACCGGCATGGTGAGCGAGGAGCAGCTGCGGTTCACGCTCTCCTGCCGGCTGCCCGAGCCCGACGCCCGGCGGCTCGCGCGGGCCTTCGAGGACCGGCTTACCGCGCTGGTCGACAGCACGACCCACAGCACCCGCACCCACCTCACGGTGAGCGACATCGACGGACTGCTGCCCCAGGAGCACCTCGACCGGCTCCAGGCCGACCGCGAACTGGACGGCGTCTTCGCCGCCACCAGCCTCCAGCAGGGATTCATCCAGCACGCTGTCGCCCAGGGCGACATCGACGACGCCTACCGGGTGCAGGCGGTCTGGGACTACGAGACCGCCCTCGACCCGGACCTGTACCGCGCGGCATGGGCGCACGTGCAGCGGGACTTCGCCGCGCTGCGGCTGCGGTTCGACTGGCAGCACGAGATGGTGCAGGTCGTCGACCGTGCGGCGCCGCTGACCTGGCAGTACCTGGACCTCAGTGGCCACCCGGACACCGCCGCGCGCGACGCCGCCTTCCAGGCGCTGCTGGAGAGCGACCGCGCCACGCCGTACGACCTGCGGGTCAGCGGCCTGTTCCGGGTGCACCTCGTCAAGCAGGACGCGGAGCGCTTCACCTGTGTGCTCAACACGCATCACGCGATCCTGGACGGCTGGAGCAGCCCGCTGCTGCTGCGCGCCCTGCACGACGCCTACCTCGCGCTGCGCGACGGCCGTGCCCCTGCACCGGCCGGCGACGACTATCCGGCGGTGCAGCGCGCACTGCGGCACAGCGCCCACGCCCACGACGCGTTCTGGCGCGCCTATGCCGCGGACGCCGGCGACGGCTGCGACCTCAGCGGGCTGCTGCGGCCCGAGGCCCGGGGCACCGACCTCGCCACCCACCGGCGCGTCCTGCGCCAGGAGCAACAGACGCTGCCGTTGCCTCCGGAGCTGCTCGCGGGGCTGCGCTCGGTCGCCCAGGACCACGGGGTCACCCTCAACGCGCTGCTCCAGTACGCCTGGCACAAGGTACTCGGCTGCTACGGCCGGGCCGACACCACCGTCGTCGGCACCGTGCTCGCCGGGCGCGACCTGCCCGTCGACGGCATCGAGACCTCCGTCGGCCTGTATCTGAGCACCGTCCCGCTGATCGCCCGCCACGGCACCGGCGCCGACAGCGCGATCGAGGAGGTCCAGCGGCTCCAGGACGACCTGCACGAGATCAGCCGCCGCAGCAGCGTCGACCTCGCCGCGCTCCAGACGGGCGGGCGGCGGCTGTTCGACAGCCTGTTCATCTACGAGAACTATCCGGCCGTCACCGACGAGCGGCACGAGAAGGAGCTGCGGCCCCGCTTCCGCTTCCGGCACCAGAAGCGCGACTACCCGCTGGTGGTGTCCGTGACGGAACAGGAGGGGCACGTCACGCTCGTCCTGGACCACGCCGGAGAACTCTTCACGCCCGAGACGGCCTGGCGCCTGCTGGCCGGAGTGGAGACGGTGCTGCGCACCGTCGCCGGCGACCCCGGTGTCTCCCCGTCCGACGTGGTGCTCACCGCGCCGCGGACGGCACCGCGCGACGAGGCCGCGTGGAACGACAGCGGCACCGCGGAGCCCACCGAACCGGTCATCCACCGCATCTTCGAGGCCCAGGCCGCCCGCACCCCCACCGCGCCCGCGGTCACCCACGGCACCACCGCCCTGACGTACGCGGAACTGAACACGGCGGCCAACCGGCTGGCACGCGTGGCCCGGCAGCAGGTTCCGCTCGCCCGCGAGGAGCCGGTCCTGCTGCTGCTCGACCGCGGCACCGACATCGTCACCAGCCTGCTCGCCGTGCTCAAGGCGGGCTGCGCCTATGTGCCGCTCGACCCCGGCTACCCGGACGAGCGCATCGCCCGTATCGCCGACGGCAGCGGCGCCCGCTTACTGCTCACCCACAGCCGCCACCGCGACCGGCTGACCGCACGGTTCCCCGGTCTGACGGTGCTCGCCGTCGACGCCCCCGAGACCCGGGCGGCGTGCGCGGCCGAGCGCCCCGACGACCTGGACCTGCCCGTCACCGGGGACTCGCTCGCCTACGTCCTCTACACGTCCGGCACCACCGGGCAGCCCAAGGGCGTGATGGTGGAGCACCGGGCTTTCAGCACCACCATGGCGGCCCTGCGGCAGCGGCACTTCCCCGCGGCCGGCCCGCTGCACACGTACAGCCTGACCAACTACGTCTTCGACATCTTCGGACTGGAGTACGGCCTGACGCTGCTCGGCGGCGGCAGCATGGCCGTCGGCGACCATCCGGTCACTGAACTGGACTGCTCGGGCTACGACTTCGTGCAGATGACGCCCAGCCTGCTGGAGATGACGCTGCCCGCGCTGCGCGGCCTCGACGACACCCGTCTGCTGGTCGGCGGCGAACGGCTGGAGGGGCATCTGCTGCGCGCGGCGCTGCGCCGCTGCCCGTGCGTGGTCAACGTCTACGGCCCGACCGAGACCACCATCTGGTCCACCTCCCGCGCCTACACCGCCGCGGACGCCGACGGCCCTCTCCTGGTCACGATCGGCAGGCCGCTGCCGAACGAGACGGCGCACGTCCTCGACGCCCGGCTGCGACCGCTGCCCCCGGGCGCGATCGGCGAACTGTACCTGGGGGGCGCCGCCCTCGCCCGCGGCTACCTCGGTGACCCGGACCTGACCCGCGTCCGCTTCGTGGACGCGTCGGACGCCGGGCTCGGCCGCCTCTACCGCACCGGTGACCTGGCCCGCCGCCGGGACAACGGGGAGATCGAGTTCGTCGGACGCGCCGACGACCAGATCAAGCTGCGCGGCCACCGCATCGAACTCGGCGAGGTGGAGAGCGCACTGGTGTCGTTCCCCGGCGTGCGGCAGAGTGCCGTCGTCGTCGGCTCCCTCGACGGCTCCGCCGACACACCGGACAGCGCCCGCAGCCTCATCGGCTACTACGTGGCGGACCGGGCCCTCGACGAGGACGCGCTCCGCGCCCACCTGGCCGACCTGCTGCCGGAGTACATGCGGCCCGCCGCCCTCGTGCACCTGACCGAACTGCCGCTGACGTACAGCGGAAAGCTCGACGTCAAGGCGCTGCCTCCCGCACGCCGCCGGACCGCCCGTAGCACACCGGCGGCCCCGTCCGACGACACCGAGCGGCTGATCGCCCGGCTGTGGCAGGACGTCCTCGGCCTGGACCAGATAGGCGTGCACGACCGCTTCTTCGACGTGGGCGGGAACTCCGTTCTGCTGACCAAGGTCCACGCCCGCCTGCCGGAGGAGATCCGGCGCACGGTGACCATGACCGACCTGTTCCGGCTGCCGACCATCGCCTCCCTGGCCGCGCACGTCACCGGCCGGCGCGCCGGCGACCCGCCGCGCCGGGAGCCTGCCGCGCACCCGGCCGCACCCGGTCACCAAGGCGGCGGCGACAGCCGGGACATCGCCGTCATCGGCATGGCCGGCCGCTTCCCCGACGCCGACGACCTGGAGGAGTTCTGGCACAACCTGGTCACCGGACACCACAGCGTCGTCCGCCCCACGCGCGCGGAACTGCTCGCCGCGGGCGTGCCGGAGCGGGAGATCGACCAGCCGGGATACGTGCGGGCCCGGAGCGGACTGCGCGACATCCGCTCCTTCGACGCCGAGTTCTTCGGCTACTCGCCCCGGGAGGCGCGGACCATGGACCCGCAGCACCGGGTGTTCCTGGAGTGCGCCTGGCACGCCCTGGAGGACGCACGCTGCGACCCGGCCGCCTACGACGGGGACATCGGGGTGTACGCGGGCGCGGGCCACAACGACTACGCCCAGGAGCACGTGCTGCCCTCGCTCGGCGAGACCGACCTGGCCACCCGCTACCAGGTGATGATCAACAACCAGGTCAACTTCCTGTGCACCAGGGTCGCCTACAAGCTCGGCCTGACCGGCCCCGCCGTCACCGTGCAGACCGCCTGCTCCACCTCGCTGGTGGCGGTGCACCAGGCGTGCACGGCACTGCTCGCGGGCGACTGCGACGTGGCGCTGGCCGGCGGCGTGTCCATCGGCAAGCTCCGCGGTGAGGGCTACGTCCACCAGGAGGGCATGGTGTTCTCCCCGGACGGCACCTGTCGCGCCTTCGACGCGGACGCGCAGGGCACCATCGAGGGCCAGGGGGTCGGCATCGTCGTCCTCAAGCGGCTCGACCGCGCCCTCGCCGACGGCGACCGGGTCCGGGCCGTCATCAAGGCCACGGCGATCAACAACGACGGACGGAACAAGGTCGGGTACACCGCCCCCAGCCAGGAGCGGCAGGCCGCCGTGATCCGCCGCGCCCACGAACGCGCCGGGATCAACCCCGCGACCGTCGGCTACGTCGAGGCCCACGGCACCGGCACCCCGCTCGGCGACCCCATCGAAGTGGCCGCCCTGCGCGAGGCGTTCACCTCCGGCGGCACCGTGCCGCAGCGGGTCGCCCTGGGCTCGGTGAAGACCAACATCGGCCACCTCGACGTCGCCTCCGGTATCGCCGGACTCATCAAGACGGTGCTCTGCCTGGAGCACCGCACCCTCGTGCCGACCCTCCACCACACCCGGCCCAACCCCAGGCTGGAACTGGACGAGACCCCGTTCCACGTCGTCACCGAGACGACCCCCTGGACGGACGGCCACCCGATCCGCCGGGCGGGCGTCAGCTCCTTCGGCATCGGCGGCACCAACGCCCATGTCGTCCTGGAGGAGGCACCCCCAACCCCCGACCCGGTCGAACGGCGGCACGAGACGCGCACCCACACGCTGTTCGTCGTCTCTGCGCCCGCACCGCACGCCCTGGACCGGCAGTCGCGGGCCCTGGCCCGCCATGCGGCTGCCCACCCGGACATCCCACTGGAACAGCTGGCGTACACGCTCAACACGGCACAGCACCGCTTCCCGCACCGCCGCGTCGTCGTGGCCGGCGGGCGCCAGGACCTCCTGGAGCGGCTGGCCGAGCCGCCGCGTGACCCTGTCGTGCACCGCCCCGGCCGTCCGGTCGTGTTCCTGTTCCCCGGACAGGGCGCCCAGTACCGGGACATGGGCGGGGCCCTGTACGCGAGCGAGCCGAAATTCCGGGCCCACGTGGACCACTGCCGGGAGCTGCTGCGCGGTCGGGTAGGTGAGGACGCCTCCGAGGCCGACCTGCTCGGCCGCACCGACAGGGTGGGGGACACCCGGTTCACCCACGTGGCCCTGTTCGTCGTCGAGTACGCGCTGGCGCGCTGGTTCACGGACCTCGGCGTCCGGCCCGACGCGGTGATCGGCCACAGCCTTGGGGCGTATCCGGCCGCCTGCCTGGCGGGCGTGCTCTCGCTGGAGGACGCGCTCTCGCTGGTCGCCGAGCGCGGCCGACTGCTCGCGGGCACGGCCACCGGCACGATGCTCGCCGTACCGCTGCCCGAGCACCGGGTACGGGGTCGGCTCTCCCGCCACGGACTGGACCTGGCCGCAGTCAACGACGTCACGAGCTGCGTGGTCTCTGGCCCCGCAGTGGCCGTCGACGCGCTCACGGCGGAACTGGCCGCCGAAGGCGTCACCGGTCGCCGGCTTGCCGTCTCGCACGCCTTCCACTCCCGGCTGCTGAACCCGGTCCTCGACCGATTCACCATGGCCCTGGAGGGCGTCCGGTTGATGGCACCCGAGCTGCCGTTCGTGTCCGAACTTACCGGCGACTGGGCCGATCCCAACGAGATGTGCCGCCCCGCATACTGGCGCAAACACCTCAGGCGGACCGTCCGGTTCCACGACGGGCTGAGCACCCTGTACGGCGAGCCACGGCTGCGCGACGCCGTCCTGCTGGAAGTCGGGCCGGGCCGGGCGCTCGCCCGCGCGGCCCGGCGCCACCCGGACCGCGCCGGCCGCCTCGTGGTCGCGGCGATGCCGCCGACGGGCGACGCCGCGCACGAGGAGCCCGCCATCGCGCTGCATGCCCTGGGCACGGCCTGGGCGGCAGGAGCGGAGGTCGACGCGGAGGCACTGCATGGCCTGACGGCCGGAGACCGGGTGCCGCTGCCGGGCTACGCGTTCGCCCGCCAGGAGCACTGGATCGACCGGGCCGCCCCCACCTTGGTCCCCGCCCGGCCGGACCTCACGGCGGCCGCAGCCGCGTCGCCCGTGCCGCAGAACCCCACGGCGACGGAAGTCTCCTCGCCCCAGGCGCCGGACGAGGCCGCGGCGACGGTCGCGGAGGCGTGGCGCAACGTCCTCGGCGTGGACACGATCCGCCCCGACGACGACTTCTTCGCCCAGGGCGGCGACTCCCTGGCCGCCGTCCAGCTCGTCGCCCGCATCCGCGAACGAACCGGCGTCGACGTCGAGTTCATGGCGCTGGAACGGCACACCCCGCAGGCCCTCACGCAGGCCCTGGCCCAGCAGCTCGCCGGAGGCCGACCCGAGGAGGACGCACCCCGCGGACTGGTGGTGATCAGGACCGGCGACCCGCAGGCCCGCCCGCCCCTGCTCCTCGTCCACCCCATCGGGGGAGACGTCTTCTTCTACCGGGAGCTGGCCGCCTGCCTGCCGGAGGACCAGGCCGTGTACGCGATCCGTTCGCCCCTGCTGGACGGCACCGCCGACCTCGACACCATCGAGGACATGGCGGCCTCCTACCTGGAACGGCTGGAGGAGTTCGGGCTCAAACCGCCGTACCGCCTGGGCGGTTCCTCCTTCGGCGGCCTCGTCGCCTACGAGATGGCCCGACAGCTCGACGCCCGCGACGCACACCGGCCCCAGGTGGTGCTGATCGACAGCCCCGCCCCCGGCAACCTGCCGGCCGAGATGACCGACGACGACATCCTGGACTACCTCATGCGCTACGGCCTGGCCCGCCTGGACCTGCCCCGCGCGGAACTGGCGGCGCTGCCCACGACCGAGGACCGCATCCGCCTGATCGCGGACCGGGCCCACGGCACCGAGTCCGAGGCCCTGCTGTCCGCCGACTTCCTGCCCCGCTATCTGCGCGCCTGGCAGCGGCACAGCCGGGCCATGCACGCCTACACCGCCCGCCCGTACGCCGGGGACGTGCTGTTCTTCTCCCACCAGGAGGAGATCCCGGAATTCCCGGCCGACCAGGCGCCGTACTGGCGGCGGCTGGTCCGCGGCACCTTCCGGGACGTCCCGGTGCCCGGCAACCACCTCAGCATGAACGGGATGCCGCACGTCGCCACGATCGGCGCCCACCTCGCACAGGGAGACAACGGTGAGTGACCTGACCAGCGGCACGCTGAGCACCGTGCCCGGCAGCCGGATCTGGTACGACATCCTGAATCCCGACGCCCCGGGAACCCCGGTGGTCACCGTCCACGGCGGTCCCGGCACCCCCCACGACTATCTGCGGCCTCTCGCCGACGCGCTGCCCGGCCATCCCGTCGTCGTCTACGACCAGTCCGGCTGCGGGCGCTCCGCACAACGGCCCGCCGACGGGCGGTCCTGGCGGCTGGAGCACTTCGTCGACGAACTGGAAACCCTCGTCGGCTCGCTGGGCCTTGAGCGCTTCCATCTCCTCGGACACTCCTTCGGCACGATGATCGCCTGCGACTTCGCCCTGCGCGGCACGCACCGCCCCGACTGGCTGATCCTCGTCTCGCCCGTGCTGAACGTCCGCAAATACGAGGAGGACATGCGGCAGCTGCTGTTCCGGCTGCCCCCGGCGACGGCCCAGGCCATCAGCGACGCCCTGCGCACCGGCCGGTACGACACCGCCGCGTACCGCGAGGCGTCCCTCGTGTTCGCCGAGCGGCACATGTGCCGCGCCGACTGGCCCGACGAACTGCTGGACGCCACCCTCGGCACCTCCGCGCAGGTCCGCGACGCCCTGTGGGGGCCCACCGAGTTCCGCGTCACCGGCAGCCTGCGCTCCTACACGCGCGCGGACCGCCTGCCCGAACTGGACATGCCCACCCTCTTCGTGAGCGGACAGCACGACTTCGTCCCGCCCCGGGCCTGCCAGGCGTACGCCCGGGCCGTGCCCCGCGGGCAGACGGTGGTCGTCCCGCACGCCTCCCACATGCCTCACCTGGAGCAACCCCAGCTCTTCGCCGAGGAGTTGCTGGCCCGGATCGGCGGACCGGGGTGAGAAAAACGAGTTGTGGCCACCGGCGACCGTGTGCCTACGATGAGCGACGACAACCTCGTCCAAGGGATCGCTTCAGAAGGGGTCACGTTGCAGTCGGCGTCACGCGCCACGGGTGGCGAGCGGGCGGGCCGCAGGCCGCGCAACGCGCAGGCCACCTGGTGGCCGCTGATTCGAAGACTCACCACGCACCGCTGAGCCTTGCCGAGAGCGCTGCCGCTCCGGCACGGCGCGGTTCCACGTGCCCACTTCACCTCACCCGGCCGGTCTCCGGCGTACCCCCGGTCCGTCGCGTCCTCGCGCGGACCCGGGGCCGCCCGCGGCCCGGGTCCTTCCCTCACGAGGCCATGAACAAGAACAGATTCCTCCCCACACTGCTGGTCGTGGCGCTGATCGGCACCATCATCGAGCTGGACATGTCGGTGCCCAGCTTCCCCGACATCGCCCGCGCGCTGGACGCCTCCGAGTCGTCGGTCCAGCTGACGGTCACTTACAACTTCCTCGGCTACTGCCTGGGCGCCCTCGCCTACGGGCCGCTGTCCGACCGGTACGGCCGGCGCGGCGTCATGCTGGTCGGCAACGCCGTCATGCTGGTCGGTGCCCTGGGCTGCGCGGTGGCGCCCAGCATTGAGTTCCTGCTGGTGTCCCGGTTCGTGCAGGGCATCGGCGCCAGCACGTCCGTCGTCCTCGTCTTCGTGATCATCGCGGACGTCTACGAGGGCACCCAACTGCTGAAGATGTTCGGCCTGACCAACGCCGCCATGTCCACCTTCATGACGGCGGCCCCGGCGCTCGGCGGCGTGGTCAACCGCACCCTCGGCTGGCGCGGCAACTACGCGGTGGTCTTCGCCGTCACCCTGGTGTCGCTGCTGCTCATGGCGCTGTTCCTGCCCGAGACCAAGGCCGATAGGGTCAAGGTGAGCGCCCGGCAGGTGGCGGGCGACTACCGGCGGCTGCTGGGCAGCAGGGAGTTCGTCGCCGCGTCACTCGTCCCCAGCCTGCTGTTCGCCGCCTACATGGTCTTCATCGCCACCAGCTCGTTCCTGTACATGGACACCTTTGGCTTGTCCACGCTGGTGTTCGCCGGTAATCTGCTGGTCATCGTCGCGTCGTTCGCGGTCACCAGCCTCTTCGCCACGAAGATCATGGCCTCGCTCGGCGGTCCCGGGCGCACCGTGGCGTGCAGCATCGCCGCCACGCTGGCCGGAGTCGCCCTGTTCCTCGCCCTCGGTGACGGTCCGGTGTCCACCACTGTGTCGCTCACCCTCTTCTGCACCGGTTACGCCGCCGTCTACCCGGTGATCTTCGGCCGGTCCCTTCAGGTCTTTCCCGAGCTGCAGGGAGCGGCGTCCTCGCTGAACATGAGCGGCCGGGCGCTGCTGGTGACCGTGTTCACCGGCGTGGCCAGCAGCCTGTTCACCGGCGACGCCGTCGTCACGGCCGGGGTGATGGCGGTGGCCACCGTCGTGGCCGCACCGCTGGCCTTTCTCAGGCCCCGCACCGCCGCCGGCGAACAGCCCCCGTCCCGGTCGGATGCGGTGACCGGGACCGGCTGAACCGGCCCGCCCCTCGACCTCCCCTCACCCCCGCGGGTGCGGGCGGCATCCCCGCCGCCCGCACCCGGCCCGACCCGTCGTCACAGGGCCCGTCGGCCGTCTGCCGTGCCGGTGTGCCCGGAGAGGCACGTCATGTCCACCCTCCACCAGGAGAACGCCCCGTCCGAGCGGACGCTGTCCAGCCTGACCGCGCAGTACGCGCAGCGGTGGGAGGCCCGCTCGTCCGTCCGCACCCGCCCCCGCAAGACCATCGACTTCACCCAGAGCGGCTTCTTCTTCCCCGAGGACAAGCAGCCCCTGCTGCTCGCCAAGGAAGTGCAGGGCCTCGGACAGTCCACCAAGGACGAGATCCTCGTGCAGTCCTTCTACAAGTACCTGCACGACATCGTGAACCTGGAGATCAAGGAGATCGTCTCCGCCTGCTCCAAGCTCCTGCACGGAAACCTGCCCGTGACGTTCACCGAGGAGACCAGGCTCGACACGTACTCGGTCATGATCGACGAGTACTACCACGTCTACATTGCCCAGGACATGATCCTCCAGCTGCGGCAGCGCTACCCGCACCTGAGCGACATCGACTACGCGCTCCCGGACTCCCGGCGCGCGGTCGGCGAGATCCGCGCCAAGCTGGCCCCCCGCTACCACGACGTCTTCGAGATACTCGCCAACTGCTGCTTCGAGACGACCCTCGTGCGCGAACTCGTTGAGTTCTTCAACAGCCCCGGCGTGCACCCCTCCATCAAGTACTACGTGAACGACCACATGAACGACGAGTCGCGGCACTACGCGTTCTTCTTCGACCTGATGACCTACCTGTGGCGGGAGATCCCCGAGGACTACCGCGAGGCCATCGGCACCCACCTGGCCGAGTTCGTCACCCTCTACCTGTCCGTGGAGTCGGAGAAGCGGTTCAACGTCGAGCTGCTCGCCAGCCTCATCGGCGACCGGGAACAGGCCCGCGCCTCCGTGGAGTCGCTCTACGCCGGATTCGAGATCACCCCCGACGTGCCCATCGTCAAGAACGTGCTGAGGGCCCTCGGCAACGCCGGAATGCTCGCCCACCCTGCCGTACGCGACAGCTTCGCCCGCATCGGCTGGACGGTCTGACGCCCCCGCCCCGACTCCCGGAGAGACCCGACCATGGCATCCACCGTTTCCCACCACACCGGCACCAGGATCACCGACGCGGCCTCGACCGAGCGGATCACGGCGGACATCGAACGCCGGCTGCGCGCCGCCGACCGGCTCGTCCTGCCCCTGGAGGACACCCTCGAACTCCTCCATCACCTCCAGCAGTTCGAGCTGGGCCGCTTCCTGCTGCACAACCGCGGCCTGAACGGCTACTGGACGTCGTACATCTTCCGCAACCGACCCAAGGGCCCCGTCACCCCGCTGGAACACTGGCTGCTCAACAACTCCCTGCTGTGCCAGGCCCGCGAGCGCTACCACCGCTTCAGGGAACTGATCGCCGAGCACGTCACCGACGGCGCCACCCTCGCGTCCGTCCCGTGCGGCGTCATGGACGACCTGCTCGAACAGGACTACCGGAACGTGACCGGCACCCGGCTGGTGGGCGTCGACCTCGACACCGAGTCCCTGCGCTACGCCGAGGAGAACGCCCAGCGTCACGGGCTCGCCGAGCACACCTCCTTCCGCCACGAGGACGCCTGGAACCTCGGCGCGGAGGCGGAGTTCGACCTCGTGGTCAGCAACGGACTGAACATGTACGAGTCCGATCCGGCGCGGCTGACGGACCTGTACCGCTCCTTCCACAGGGCGCTGCGGCCCGGCGGCCGGCTGCTGATCAGCTTCCTGACCCCGCCGCCCCCACCGCCGTGGGAGGCCCCGGAGCACGCCGCCGCCTGGGCGAAGTACCGGATCGGCGAGGACGATCTGCGCCGCGAGCTGTCCATCATGGGCGACATCGTCCAGGCGACCTACCTCAACTTCGCGAGCGAGAGCGACGTGCGCTCCCAGCTGGAGGCGGCCGGCCTCACCGTCCAGGCGGTCCGCTACAACGCCGGCGGCGTCCTGCCCATCGCCATCGCGGTCAAGCAGTGACCGCCGGGAGAGGAGCCGGGGCCGGGGTCACCCCAGGACCCCGGCTCCCCTCCCGCGCCGCCGCACCCTCTCACCGAACCACTCCCCGGAGCCCTGCTTCCCGTGATCACCGCCACCGACCTCGAACTGCGCGTCGGCGCCCGCGTCCTGCTCCAGCCGTCGTCCTTCCGCATCGCCAAGGGCGACCGCATCGGCCTCATCGGCCGCAACGGCGCGGGCAAGACCACCCTCACCAAGTGCCTGGCCGGCGAAGGCCCTTCGGCCGGCGGCACCGTCACCCGCTCCGGGGCGGTCGGCTATCTGCCGCAGGACCCGCGCACCGGGGACCCGGACGTCCTGGCGCTGGACCGGATCCTGTCCGCACGCGCACTGGACACGGTGATGCGGGCCATGCGCGACTGCCAGCACCGCCTCGCGGACGGACCCGACACCGCCCGGCAGAAGGCACTGCGCACCTACGAGCGGCTGGAGAGCGAGTTCCTCGCCAAGGGCGGCTACGCCGCCGAGGCCGAGGCCGCCACCATCGCCGCCAGCCTCGGCCTGCCCGACCGGATCCTGGACCAGCCGCTGCGCACCCTGTCCGGCGGCCAGCGCAGGCGCGTGGAACTGGCCCGCATCCTGTTCTCCGACGCCGACGTGCTGCTGCTGGACGAGCCCACCAACCACCTCGACGCCGACTCCATCCTGTGGCTGCGCGACTTCCTCAAGCGCTACCAGGGCGGGTTCGTCGTCATCTCCCACGACGTCGACCTGATCGAGACGACGGTCAACAAGGTGTTCCGCCTGGACGCGAACCGCTGCGCCCTGGACATCTACAACATGGGCTGGAAGCGGTACCAGGCCCAGAGCAGCGCCGACGAGCGCCGCCGGCGGCGGGAACGCAGCAACGCCGAGCGAAAGGCCGCCGCCCTCACCTATCAGGCCAACCGGCTGCGCGCGGGGACCAAAGCGGTCGCCGCGCAGAACATGGCCCGGCGCGCGGAACGACTGCTGGCGGGCCTGGAGGAGGAGCGGCGTGCCGACAAGGTGGCCAGGCTCCGCTTCCCCGAACCGGCACCCTGCGGCAAGACGCCACTGACGGCCGAGGGCCTGTCGAAGGCGTACGGCTCACTGGAGGTCTTCGCCGGCGTCGACCTGGCCATCGACAAGGGCTCCCGCGTGGTGATCCTCGGCCTCAACGGCGCCGGGAAAACCACCCTGCTGCGGCTCCTGGCCGGCGTGGAGAAACCCGACACCGGCCAAGTGGTCGCGGGCCACGGCCTGAAGATCGGCTACTACGCGCAGGAGCACGAGACTCTGGACTCCGGCCGCACGGTGCTGGAGAACATGCGCGCGTCTGCACCCGGCCTGGACCTGGGGGAACTCCGCAAGGTCCTCGGGTCGTTCCTGTTCTCCGGCGACGACGTCGACAAGCCGGCGGGTGTGCTGTCCGGAGGCGAGAAGACCCGACTGGCGCTGGCCACCCTGGTCGTCTCCTCGGCCAATGTGCTGCTGCTGGACGAGCCGACCAACAACCTCGACCCGGCCAGCCGTGAAGAGATCCTCGGCGCGCTGCGCACCTACCAGGGCTCCGTCGTCCTCGTCACACACGACGAGGGCGCCGTCGAGGCACTCCAGCCGGAGCGCATCATCCTGCTGCCCGACGGGGTGGAGGACATGTGGAACGATACGTACGCCGATCTAGTGGCACTGGCCTGACAGTCCGTAGCCCCTATACGTGACACTGCGAGGCGGCAAAAACGCACCTGCCGCGACAGGGCCAGTCACGCAGAGTCCCGACCGCGGCGTCGAGGATGCCGCGGTCAGCCGCCGAGCGACCTACGGCACCGCGGTGGTGCCGTAGGTCGGCCGACGGTGTTTGAAGGCTCGGTGGTGTGCGCGGCCGTCACCCCACTGCGTGAGGGCATCACCACTCTCAGTATCCCCACCGCCGCCGATGACGACACCCTGACCAACGCGTTCCAGTTCCACGTCACCGACGGCGACCGGGCCGCTGCCAGGCCGTCCGCTTGCCGGAGTCTGCACCTGCTGGCGCCGGATGAGGGCGAGGCGGGAGACGCCCTGATCGTGGGGATGGGCCGCACCGTCGCGCTCTTTGACCTTGGGACGGCCGTAGTCGTGGTCGTGGGCGGGGCATCCTCGTCGTACGCGTGCTGCGCAGGCGGCGGCCGACGGCGAGAAGGAGGGCCATTGCGTGATCTGGGCTCGGCACGACCCGGCGGCGCTCACCGGGCACGAGCCGAGCCCGGCCTGAAGCAGTCCGTTCGTCGGGCAGCCACGGACGAGGAGCGCGGCGAGTTTGTGGACCCGCGCGACGGATCCATCACGCTGGCCGACTACATCGCGATGCACTGGGCGCCGGGGAGAGGCGGTGCTCCGAAGACCCGGCAGAACCAGGAGCGGCGAGCGCGACTGCACATCATTCCGCACCTGGGCCAACTCCCCCTCAGGAACATCACGGCGGCGGATCTGCGCGCGTACATAGCCAAGTTGGAGTCAACCGTCTCCTCGGTCGACTACCAGCGCGGCATCCTGTCCGAGCTCTCCTCCATTCTTGAGGCGGCCGTCGATGACAAGCGGCTTGCCGGGAACCCTATGCACGCGAAGTCCGTGCGGTGGCCCAAGGCGCCACAGGAGCGCCGCGAGGCTTGGCTGTTGGCGACGGCGCTGCGAGTCCGCGACGTCATCAACCCGCGCAACCGGATAACCGTCGTCCTCGGTCTGGGGTGCGGGCTCCGTCAGGGCGAGGTGTTCGGTCTGAGCCCGGAGGACATCGACTTCGCTAAAGGCGCACTTCATGTCCGCCGCCAAGTCCAGGCGATCAAAGGGAGGCTGCACTTCACCCTGCCCAAGGGGAAGAAGACCCGTGTCGTCGACATGCCCTCCTCAGTCGCCGAGGAGTTGAAGCGCCACGTCGAGACATTCCCGCCGGTGGAAGTGGAGCTCCCATGGGGGAAGCCGGAGGGGCCGGGGAGGAAGTTCTCGCTGCTCGTCACCACACGATTCGGCAACGCCGTCGCGGTGAATACGTGGAACACCTACACCTGGAAGCCCGCGTTGGCCGAGGCCGGCATCATCCCGCCGCGCGCCAAGGGAGCGAAACCCTGGCAGTGGGCGGCGGCCCCCAAGGACGGCTTCCACGTGCTGCGGCACACCTATGCCTCGCTGATGCTGGAGGCCGGAGAGTCCGTCGTGACCTTGGCGCGGTGGCTCGGGCACTCTTCGCCCGCGATCACCCTTGGTTACTATGCTCACTTCATGCCGGAGGCAGGAAGCAAGGGGCGAACCGCCATCGACGGACTGCTCGGGATGCGGGGAGAGGTGCATGCCAGTCGAAACTCCCCAGATTCTCCCCAGGGCCGTTGACGGGTCATTCCCGCTGTGGCGCTCCTCCGGCGGTGGTCGTGGATTGCAAGGTTGAAGAGATGGGTGGCCTGGGGAAATGCTGAAAGAGGTCACCGCGACCCGCTACATCACGCCCCTGCGTGAGGGCGGGTCGCTGCCGGGGCTCGTCGAGGCCGACGACCACGGGACGTACGTCATGAAATTCACCGGCGCCGGGCAGGGCCGCAAGACGCTGGTCGCGGAGGTCGTCTGCGGGGAACTCGCCCGCCGGCTCGGCTTCCGGATGCCCCGGCTGGTGACGATCGACCTCGACCCGGTGCTGGGGCTCGGCGAACCCGACCAGCAGGTGCAGGAGCTGCTGAAGTCCAGCGGCGGCACCAACCTCGGCATGGACTTCCTGTCCGGCGCGCTCGGCTTCGACCCCCTCGCCTTCGCGGTGAGCCCCGAGGAAGCCGGGCGGATCGTCTGGTTCGACGCCCTGGTGAACAACGTCGACCGCTCCTGGCGCAACCCCAACCTGCTGATGTGGCGGGGCGAGGTGTGGCTCATCGACCACGGCGCCACCATGATCTGGCACCACAACTGGCCCGGCGCCGAGACCTCCGCCGCCCGGCCGTACGACGCCTCGGACCACGCCCTCGAGCCCTTCGCGCCGGATGTCGCCCGGGCCGCCGCCGAACTGGCGCCGCTGGTCACCGAGGAACTCCTCGCCGAGGTCACCTCCGAGATCCCGGACGCCTGGCTGGCCGACGAGCCCGGCTTCGACACGCCGGACGCCCTCCGGCAGGCCTACGCGCGGCCCCTGCTGGCCCGGGCCAGCGTCATCCACGACCGCATCGAGGGGGCCAAGTGAGCGAGCGCCACATCATCAAGCCGGGGCAGGGCAGCGGCCGGGACGTCTTCGAGTACGCCCTCCTGCGCGTCGTACCCCGCGTCGAGCGCGGCGAGTGTGTCAACGCGGGCGTGCTGGTGTACTGCCGCGCCCAGGCCTACGTCGGCGCGCGTACCCACCTCGACGAGGCGCGGCTGCTGGCGCTCGACCCGGCCGTGGACGTGGCCGGTGTGCGCGCCGCGCTCCGCGCCGTCGAAGGGGTCTGCGCCGGCGGGGAGGCGGCGGGGCAGGCCGCGCGCGACGACGCGGGGCGGCGTTTCCGCTGGCTCATCGCGCCTCGTTCGACGGTCGTCCAGCCGGGGCCCGTGCACACGGGACTGACCACCGATCCGGCCGCGGAGGCGGACCGGTTGCTGGACCTCCTGGTCAGGTAATCGATCACACGCACCCGGTTGCCGTTGACACCGCGTGCCAGGGCTTCTAGCGTCACCTCTGCTGAAGGTACTAAGCGGTCGCTCACCATAGGGGCGTACCCTTTCAAAGGGCTTTCCAAGGGCTTTCTCAAGGGCGAGGAGAACAGCAATGTCCAGCACTGAGCAGCGGGTCGCCGTGGTCACCGGAGGGGCGCGCGGCATCGGCGCCGCCACCGCCGTACGACTGGCCGCCGAGGGCCGCGCGGTCGCCGTGATCGACCTCGACGAGGCCGCCTGCAAGGACACCGTGGAGAAGATCACCGCGGCGGGCGGCAAGGCCCTCGCGGTCGGCTGCGACGTGTCCGACGAGGCACAGGTCGAGGCGGCCGTGGCGCGCATCGCCCAGGAGCTCGGCGCGCCGACCATCCTGGTCAACAACGCGGGCGTGCTGCGCGACAACCTGCTGTTCAAGATGAGCGTCTCCGAGTGGGACACGGTCATGAACGTGCACCTGCGCGGCGCCTTCCTGATGTCGAAGGCCTGCCAGAAGCACATGGTCGACGCGGGCTTCGGCCGGATCGTCAACCTCTCCTCGTCCTCCGCGCTCGGCAACCGCGGCCAGGTCAACTACTCCGCCGCCAAGGCCGGACTGCAGGGCTTCACCAAGACCCTCGCCAAGGAACTCGGCAAGTTCGGCATCACGGCCAACGCCGTCGCCCCCGGCTTCATCGCCACCGAGATGACCAAGGCCACCGCCGACCGCGTCGGCATGGGCTTCGAGGACTTCAAGGCCGCGGCCGCCACCCAGATCCCGGTGCAGCGCGTCGGCGAGCCGGACGACATCGCCAACGCGATCGCCTTCTTCACGGGCGAGGCCGCCGGGTTCGTCTCCGGTCAGGTCCTGTACGTCGCCGGCGGACCGCTCGACTAGTGCCGCGGCAGGCAACGTTTGCCCCGTCGCGACGCCCGGCACGCACTCTCGCCGCACCGGGCACAGACCCAAGTACATCCAGTACGAGGGCCTGCGCCCGGCACGCCGAGAGCACGCACCGGACGCCGCTCCTTGACGGGCAAACGTTGCCTGCCGCGGCACTAGCGGAACCAGCGGAACCAGGGAAACCAGGGGATAACGACATGACTTCGGTGGAACTCTCCGGCAAGGTCGCGCTCGTCACGGGCGCCAGCCGAGGCATCGGCTACGGCGTCGCCGAGGCGCTCATCGCGCGCGGTGACCGCGTGTGCATCACCGGCCGCAATGAGGAGGCCCTCAAGGAGGCCGTCGAGAAGCTCGGCGCCGACCGCGTCATCGGCGTCGCCGGCAAGGCCCACGACGAGGCCCACCAGGCCGTCGCCGTCGAGCGGACCATGGCGGCCTTCGGGCGCGTCGACTTCCTGGTCAACAACGCCGGGACCAACCCGGTGTTCGGGCCGATCGCCGACCTCGACCTGGACGTGGCGCGCAAGGTCTTCGAGACCAACGTCGTCTCGGCGCTCGGCTTCGCGCAGAAGACCTGGCACGCCTGGCAGAAGGACAACGGCGGCGCGATCGTCAACATCGCCTCCGTCGCGGGCGTCTCCGCCTCGCCCTTCATCGGCGCGTACGGCATCAGCAAGGCCGCGATGATCAACCTGACCCTCCAGCTGGCGCACGAGTACGCGCCCAAGGTGCGGGTCAACGCGATCGCCCCGGCCGTGGTGAAGACCCAGTTCGCGAAAGCCCTGTACGAGGGCCGGGAGGAGGAGGCCTCCGCGGCCTACCCGCTGGGCCGGCTCGGTGTGCCCTCCGACATCGGCGGCGCCGCCGCGTTCCTCACCTCGTCACAGTCCGACTGGATCACCGGCCAGACGCTCGTCGTGGACGGCGGGATCTTCCTCAACGCCGGCGTGGGCTGACCTTCGCGAAACTCGGCACGGGCGCTCGTTGACGAAAACAGGGCCCGTGTCGAAGTGCAGGAGACGTCACAGGCCCGTGGAGGTTCAGCGGGCGGAGCGCTGCGGTATGGTCTGCCGACCCTTGGTACGGCATTTCGAGGAGCAAGCGCGTGTTCATGCGGAACCGATACCTGCCGCCGCTCGCGGCCCTCGCGTCCATATCCATGGTGGCCGGATGTGGTGTGTTCTCCTCGGATGCCTCCGGAGACGAGGCGCCGATCGTCGTGGGGACCACCAGTGCCCCGGCCACCTTGGATCCCGCGGCTTCCTGGGACAGCTCCTGGGAGCTGTTCCGCAATGTGTACCAAACCCTCCTGAACTACAGCCCCGGTGCGACCGAGCCCGAGCCCGACGCCGCCGAGCGCTGTGGTTTCACGGACGATTCGAGCACCGCGTACAGCTGCACGCTGCGCAAGGACCTGAAGTTCTCCGACGGGCACACGCTGGACGCCACGGCCGTCAAACACTCGATCGACCGGATCAAGAAGATCAACGTCAATGGCGGTCCCGCGGGTCTGCTGGGGACTCTGTCGCGGGTGCAGGTGAAGGGCGACCGTGAGGTCGTCTTCCATCTCAACCAGCCTGACGCGACCTTCCCCCTGGTGCTGACCACGCCCGCCATGTCGATCGTGGATCCCGAGGAGTACCCCGCGGACGCGCTCCGCAAGGACGGAAAGGTCAGCGGCTCGGGGCCCTACAGTCTTGCCTCCTACGAGGAGGGCAAGAAGGCCGAGCTCGTCCGCAACGACAACTACAACGGCATAGCGGACCGCAAGAACAGCGCCGTCACCATCCGCTACTTCCAGCAGTCGGACGAGATGGTCAAGGCCCTCAAGGACAAGCAGATCGCTGTCATCTACCGCGGTCTCGGCGCCTCGGACACCGTGGACATCGAGGCCAACCAGAAGGCGGAGGGGCTCCAGCTCGTCGAGAACCCCACCACCGAGATCAGTTACCTGGTCTTCAACCCCAGCGACCCGTGGGCCGCGAAGCCCGCGGTCCGCAAGGCGGTCGCCCAGGTCGTCGACCGCCCGGCGCTCGCGCACAACATCTACAAGGACACCGTCGAGCCGCTGTACTCCATGATCCCCAGGGGTCTGGTGGGCCACACCACGGGCTTCTTCGACGAATTCGGTGCCCCCAGTGTGTCGAAGGCCAAGCGGATCCTCACGGAAGCGGGCATCACCGATCGGGTCCCGCTGAAGCTCTGGTACACGAGCGACCGCTACGGCTCGACGACCAAGCCCGCCTTCGAGGAGCTGAAGCGGCAGCTCGAGGCCTCCGGCTTGTTCACGGTCACCCTCAAGAGCCGCCCCTGGAAGAGCTACGTGGAGGGATACCAGAAGGGCGAGTACCCGGTGTTCGGGCGTGGTTGGTTCCCCGACTTCAACGACGCCGACAACTTCATCGCGCCCTTCGTGGGCGAGCAGAACGCGCTCGGTACCCCGTACGACGCACCCGAGATCACCGGCAAGCTGTTGCCGGAGTCGCGCGCGGAGAGCGACCGCGGGGCCGTGGCCAAGCAGATCGAGGAGGCCCAGCAGATCTTCGTGGACGACGCGCGGTTGCTGCCTCTGTGGCAGGGCAAGCAGTACGTGGCCGCGAACGAGGAGATCGCGGGTCTGGAGAAGGTCATCGACCCGGCGACGATGATGGTCATGTGGGAGCTGTACCGGAAGGCCAGCTGGTAGGGGCCGGTAGTGCGGTCCGCGGGGCCGGCTGTCAGTGCTCGGCTGTAGGTTCTGTGGCCTGGACGTGAGCGCACGTCCCAGTGACCGCACACCGTAAGGAAGTCGACGTGACCGACATCGCCATGCTGCCCGAGTCCTGGCGCGGGGTCCTGGGCAACGAGCTCCAGCAGCCCTACTTCAAGGAGCTGACGGAGTTCGTCGAGGAGGAGCGGGCGAAGGGTCCCGTCTACCCTCCGCGCGAGGAGGTCTTCGCCGCGCTGGACGCCACGCCGTACGAGCGGGTGAAGGTCCTCGTCCTCGGCCAGGACCCGTACCACGGCGAGGGCCAGGGCCACGGCCTGTGCTTCTCGGTCCGTCCCGGGGTGAAGACGCCGCCGTCGCTGCGCAACATCTACAAGGAGATGCAGGAGGAGCTCGGCCTGCCCGTCCCGGACAACGGCTATCTGATGCCCTGGGCACGACAGGGCGTCCTGCTGCTCAACGCGGTGCTCACGGTCCGGGCCGGCGAGGCCAACTCGCACAAGGGCCGCGGCTGGGAGAAGTTCACCGACGCGGTGATCCGCGCGGTGGCCGACCGGCCCGACCCGGCGGTCTTCGTGCTGTGGGGCAACTACGCGCAGAAGAAGCTCCCGCTGATCGACGAGACGCGGCACGTGGTCGTCAAGGGCGCTCACCCCTCCCCGCTGTCGGCGAAGAAGTTCTTCGGCTCGCGTCCGTTCACGCAGATCAACCAGGCGGTCGCGCGGCAGGGCCACGAGCCGATCGACTGGCGCATCCCGAACCTCGGCTGACGGCCGCTGCCGGGCCGGTTCCCCGTCGAACCGGCCCGGTGCCGCCTGACCGGAATTGTCCGCCGGTGGCATTAGCGTCGGCAGGGACAGCCGACGAGCGCGCGGAGGACCGGGTGGCCGAACGACAGGAGCAGACGGCCGCGGACGCCGTGATGACGCGGATCGGGCAGGTCGTCATCCTGCACCACGCGGGGGACCGCGAGGAGGCCCGGCACCGTTTCCTCGACCTGTGGGCGGAGATCGGCGAGTACGGCGACCCGCTGCACCGCTGCACCCTCGCGCACTACCTGGCCGACACCCAGGACGATCCCTGGGACGAACTCGCCTGGGACCTCCGGGCACTGGCGGCCGCCGAGGAACTGACGGGGGACCGGCTCGCCGAGCACGAGGGGACGCTCGCGGTGCGGGCGCTGTATCCCTCCCTGCACCTGAATCTGGCCGCCGACTATGTGAAGCTCGGCCGCGCGGAGACCGCCCGCACGCATCTGCGCCGGGCGCGGGGAGCGGCCGATGAGCTCGGCGACGACCGGTACGGGGACGGGGTGCGGGCGGCGATCAGCCGGTTGGAGCTGCGGCTGGGCGAGGGGGACTCCTCCGGTGGGGGAGCCTGGGGGCCGCCGCGACAGCGACCCTGAGCGGTCACCTCCGTCGCCTCAACGCCCGTACGCCTGCCGGCAGATCATCGCCTCCGGACTGTCCGCGCGCCAGCCGCCGTACCGCTTGCCGAGGGCGCAGACGTCCTGCTGGTTCCCCGGGACCGTCTTGGGCACGTCGGGGACCTCGATGCGCGGCTGCGGGGGCCGCCGGGCCTCGGGCCGCCGGGGGTCGGGGTGGGCCGGTCGGGGGTGGGAGCGGCCGGGCGGCTGCTTCCGCGCCGGTGCCGCGGCCGAGGGGGCGGCGCTGCGAGGAGCGGGCGCGGCCGGTCGCGGCAGGCGGGACGGGCCGATCATCTCCAGGGCCTCGCGGGCCGGCGCCTGCACGACCTGCGGCTTCGCCCGGTCGTCCGGGCGGGACGGGTCGTCCGGGCGGGGCGCCGGCGGCTGCGACGGTACCGCCGTCGGGCCGGAGGCGGGCGGGCGCTGGACCGTCACACAGCCGGAGAGGGCCGAGACTGCCACGGTGACCAGGAGCGTTGCGGTGGTCGTCGTTCGATGCACGCGCGCAACTCTGCTGGGTCGGGCGGCCTTTGGACAGCGGACAAGCGGAGGATGCCCCACACGGGTGATCCCCGGCCCCGTACGGCGGCGCCGGGGTCTCGCGGCTGACGTCAGTCGCCCGTGGCGCCGTCGATGCGCTCGCGGAGCAGGTCGGCGTGGCCGTTGTGGCGCGCGTACTCCTCGATCATGTGGGTGTGGATCCAACGCAGGTTGAAGCGCTCGCCGGAGCGTCGGTGCTTGCCCTCGGAGATGTCGTCCAGAGCGAACCGGGCCGCGTTGCGCCGGGCGGCCTCGATCTCCGCCTGCCAGGTGCCGTACGCCTCCTCCCAGGTGTCCGCCTCGGTGAGGTGGAACTCGCCCTCCGGGTCGGCGTCGCTGTAGTAGATGGGTCCCGCGTCGTCGTTCACCAGAACTCTGCGGAACCAGCTCCTCTCCACCTCCGCCATGTGCCGCACCAGCCCCATCAGGGACAGCTCGGACGGCTCCACCGAGGCGGTCCTGAGCTGGGCGTCGGTCAGGCCCTCGCACTTCCACGCCAGGGTCTGCCGGTGGTACTCCAGCCAGCCCTCCAGCATGGTGCGTTCATCGGCGTTGGTGGCGGGTTCACGGCGTTCGGTGGTCATCCCCGCATCCTGACTCACCTCACCCGAGGCCTCCAGGGGTTTTCGCGTCCTCGGGAGCGCCGTGCGGCGAGCACGCGCGCGTGCTCGCCGTCCCGGCCGCCTCGTCGACCGCCCGGTGGGTGAGCCGCGCATCCCGCGCTCGGCGAGCAGGGCGAGAGCGGTGTCGGCGAGCGAGATCCGCCGCCGTCCAGGAACGGCGACGCCGGACAGCACAACGCTCCGGGCGGGCGCCGGCTCTCGCGATCCAGCGCCGAGGCCGCTGAGTGCTTCGGCGGCCCACTCGCCTGCCACCGAGGCCGGGTCGCCCTCGTCGGCGACGCCGCACGCCCCCGACGCTCGGGCAGGGCGGCAAGCAGGCAAAGGCGATACCGGGCCTCTTCCTGCGAAGCTTCGAGGGCATCGCCGACCGGCGGACGCCGCAGCAGCCTTATGCTTCCGGCGTGGCCCCGGCAGGCAACCGTTAGAGGAGACCCCCGTGAAGGTCGGCTGCATCGGACTCGGTGACATCGCGCAGAAGGCGTATCTGCCGGTGCTGGGCGGCCGTCCGGGCGTCGAGCTGCACCTGCAGACCCGCACGCCCGCCACGCTCACCCGGGTCGCCGACAGCCTCCACCTCCCCGACGGACAACGCCACGCCGACCTCGACTCCCTGCTCGCCCAGGACCTCGACGCCGCCTTCGTGCACGCGCCCACCGTCGTGCACCCCGACATCGTCGGCAGGCTGCTCGAGGCGGGCGTCCCCACATACGTCGACAAGCCGCTCGCCTACGAACTCGCCGACTCCGAGCGGCTGGTGGCGCTGGCCGAGGAGCGGAACGTGAGCCTCGCCGTCGGCTTCAACCGACGGTACGCCCCCGGATACGCGCAGTGTGCCGAGCACCCGCGCGAGCTGATCCTCATGCAGAAGAACCGGATCGGGCTCCCGGAGGAGCCACGCACGATGATCCTCGACGACTTCATCCACGTCGTGGACACCCTGCGCTTCCTCGTGCCCGGCCCCATCGACGACGTGACCGTGCGCGCCCGCACGGAGAACGGCCTGCTGCACCACGTGGTGCTCCAGCTCGCCGGGGACGGCTTCACCGCGCTCGGCGTGATGAACCGGCTGAGCGGATCGGCGGAGGAGATCCTGGAGGTGTCCGGTCAGGACACCAAGCGTCAGGTGGTCAACCTCGCCGAGGTGATCGACCACAAGGGCCAGCCGACCGTGCGGCGGCGCGGTGACTGGGTGCCGGTGGCCCGGCAGCGCGGCATCGAGCAGGCCGTGCTCGCCTTCCTCGACGCCGTGCGCGCGGGCAAGGTGCTCAGCGCCCGGGACGCGCTGGCGACTCACGAACTGTGCGAGCGGGTGGTACACGCGGTGCGGGAGCGGGCCGCCTGACCCGCAGCGACCGTACGCTCTCGGCGGCGGCCCACGCGACGAGGATCATCAGCGCCGCCTTCACGGTCCAGTCGCCGTAGCGGACGTACGGGGTGGTGCCGTGCGCCAGCGGGACGTCGTACACCTGGGCGGTGCTGGCATCGGTGCCGAGCCACGGGCCGACGCGCTGTCCACTGGCGCTGTAGACGGCGGACACGCCCGTCAGTGTCGCGTGCACCATCGGGCGGCCGGTCTCGGCGGCGCGCAGCGCGGCCAGCGAGGCGTGCTGCTCGGGGGCCCAGCTCTGCTGGAAGGTCGAGGTGGCCGACTGGCCGATCAGTACGTCGGCGCCGTCCTCGGTGAGATGGCGGGTCATGTCGGGGAAGGCGGTCTCGAAGCACACCATCGGCCCGACGCGCAGCCCGTTCCCGACGTTCATCACCACCTGCTCGGAGCCTTTCCTGCGGTCCTCGCCCGCTGCCTTGCCGACGGAGGTCGCCCAGCCGAGCAGGGAGCGGGCCGGGATGTACTCGCCGAAGGGCACGAGCCGCATCTTGTCGTAGCGGTCGCCGGTGAGGCCGTCGGGGCCGACCAGGATCGAGCTCTTGTAGATGCCGGGTTTGTCGGAGCGCCGGGCGTCCACGTTGACCAGTATGTCCGCGCCGGTCTCACTGGAGAGCGCGGCGATCCGTCGCGCGAGGTCGGGCCGTCGGCCCAGATCGAAGCCGACGCTGCTCTCACCCCAGACGATCAGATCGACGTCCTGGCCGACGAGCCGCCGGGTCAGCTGCTCCTCGCGCTCGAACCGGGGGTTGCCGCCGGTCACCACGCCCGGCTGGACGACCGCGATCCTGACCCGGCCGTCGGTATCGGGACGTGGCGACCACTCCCAGGCCGCCGAGGTAACGGCCGCCGTGGCGACGAGGCAGGCCACGGCCGGTATCCGGGACTCGCGCACGGCGACGAGAACGGCGACGGCCACGTTGACGGCCACCACCAGGAAGCTGAGCAGCCACACCCCGCCCACCGAAGCCAGCCGCAGCGCCGGTTCCACCTGCCACTGGGTGGACCCGAGCATGCCCCAGGGCCCGCCGAGCCCCTGCCAGGAGCGGACCAGCTCGACGGCGAGCCAGCCCGACGGCAGGACGAGGAGGGCGGCCGCGATCCGGCCGCGGGAGGGCGTTCCGGCGAGGCAGCGGCGCACCATCCAGCCCCACGGGGCCCACAGCGCGCCCAGTAGCGCGGCGATGACGAACGTGAAGACGTGCAGGCTCGGCAGCAGCCAGTGATGCATCGCCAGCATGAAGCCGAACCCGCCGGACCAGCCGTCGTACGCCGCCCGCTTCCAGGTGGGCGCCGAGCGGACGAGCAGGATCCAGGGGACGAGGGCGACATAGGCGCACCACCACAGGGACGGCGCGGGAAAGGCGAGCACGGGCAGTGAGCCCGCCAGCGCGGCGACGGCCGAACGCCGCCACGGGGAGGTGAGCCAGTTGCCGAACGTCTTCATACGGCTCCTCCTACCCCACGGGTGTCTCCAGTGTGCCTACAGCGGATGACCCAGGGACAGGGGGCGTCCGCTCAGTTGATCATAGGATCGGGGTGCCCGTTCGGTTGGCGGCGCCACTTCTCCTGCACGATCACCTCGCGCAGCCGCCAGCCGTCGTACGTGCGCAGCAACCCGAAGACGTACCGGCCGCCGCACACGATGTCGGGGGCGGTCGAGCCGCCGGCGGCCCCGTCTCCGCCTGCCGCGAGGCGCATCGGATTGATGTAGTCGGCCTGCACGCGGGCCGTGTCGCCGGTGTCCTGTTCCAGGGTGCCGAAGCGGAGCCGGCGGTTGACGATCAGATGCTGGCGCATCGCGAACAGCCGCATGCTCTCCGCGAGCCACGCGGCGACCTTCCCGGCGTCGCCCTCGATGCCGCCGGCCGAGCGGTAGTCCGCGCGGCCGTCGGGTGCGAACAGTCCCCGGTACGCCTCCCAGTCGCCGTCGTCCACCGCCACCGCGTAGTCGGTGATCAATCCGTCCACTGCCAGCCGGTCCATCACGGTGGCGAGCTCCATACGCTGCGTCATCGGCTCAGTGTTGGGCATCGGGCGGACACCGCCAAGGGGGACGCGGCGATATTCGGTGGCCGTGACCGGTTGCGAGGGCCGATTCTGTCCGTGTGAACGATCAGTCAGTCCCTGCCGCCGGGCGAGAGCCCAAGTTCCGTGTACGTGCCCGCCATACGGAGTCCACGATCACCGTCTACCAGGCGTACCGGCCCGAGATCGGCCGGGCCGCCGCCCGTGACGGTCGCTTCCCGGCGTCCTGGAAGCGGGAGCGGATGACCTGGATCAAGCCGTCGTTCCTCTGGATGATGTACCGCTGCGGCTGGGGCACGAAGGGGGACCAGGAGACCGTCCTGGCCGTCGAGATCAGCCGGGAGGGCTTCGTCTGGGCGCTGCGCCACGCGTGTCTGTCGCACTTCGTGGCCGACCTGCACGGCGACCGGGCCGCCTGGAGTCGGCAGTTGAAGCAGGCGCCCACGCGCGTGCAGTGGGATCCCGAGCGTGATCTGCGTTTCAGGCCCCTGCCGTACCGGTCGCTGCAGCTGGGTCTCGCGGGGGAGGCGGCGGCGCGGTACGCCGACGAGTGGATCGTGGGCATCGAGGACGTGACGCCGCTCGCCGCGGAGATCCACGGGCTGGTCCGTGCGGGTGAACTGGAGCGGGCCGCCGGGCTGTTGCCCGAGGAGCGGGCGTATCCCGTCGACGAGGCGGTTCTCGCGCGGCTGCGAGCCTAGAGTGATCGGCCATCGGCCATCGGCCCTCCCGCACGCGGCTCGCGGGACAGGGGACACGGGGGCACGGGGGCACGGGGGCACGGGGGCACGGGCACGGGAGCACCACGTGGTGGCGGGGCATGTCCGGGACGACGGCGGCGCCGGGAGGTGGCGGAATGCCGGCGGCCGCTCGGTCACCGGGCGGGACACCGGACGCACGCCACGACGGGCGACCGGACCGTGAGGCTCAGAGCGTGGCCGCCCGCAGCCGTTCGAAGGCGGTCGGCCTGGGTCTGGTGGGCAGGAAGCTCTTGATACGGCGGGCGCACTCGCGCTCCCTGCGGTCCAGTTCCTCGGCGGGAGCAGTGCACGCCGACGAGCACGACGTCCTCCGGCACGAACAGCGACAGGCAGTCCTTCAGCCGCCACTCGGCCGGCGATCGCCCGGTGGAAGCCCCGCCAGGTGCGGTGAAGGACGGTGCCGAACTCGTCCGGCGGAACCGGATGACGGGAGCGCGTCGCGTGGAACGCGTCGACGGGCAGCCGAGGCCCTGGCGGGGCGGCACGCTGTCCAGGTGTTCCACCGGGCGGATCTTACGGGCGGCCAGGCGCCCGGAGCGTCGGCTTCAGGCCGCCTCGATGACGTCTCCGCGGATCGCGGCCGCCCACTCGACCACCAACAGCTCGTACTCAGCGCGCTCCTGGGTCGAGAGGGTGCCGCCCGCACGCAGCCAGAGGGCCCGGATCTGCTCGTTGAGTTCGGCAGCAGACCGCACGGAACCAGGGGTCACGGAATCGGGGGACATGCGCACAAGCCTAGGGCCAAGCACTGACCGTCCGCTACCGGACGGCTACTGATCCTGTATGTGATTGGTCACGGGCACGCGCCCGCGGCGCGCCTACCGGCCCGCCGCAAGCCGTCGTACACCTCGCGAATCGCTGCGTCAGGGCCCCGGGCTGGGCGTCAGCCCGCCGACTCGGCCGCGTGGGGGCTCAGGGCGCCCATGGCGACCAGGGCGATGATGACCACACCGAGCGCTATGCGGTACCACACGAAGGGCATGAAGCTCTTGGTGGAGATGAACTTCATGAACAGCGGCCTTGGGCGGTGGCCCACTCCAGCGGCTTTGTAGGGTCCACGATCCAATGCGCAACGTCGGCTGAGGATGCGCAGTGAATGCGCAAATCCGGGGCTCGGTGCGCAATGGTCGCTGCCTGTAGCCGTCGGTGTTGATCTCTTGTGGTCTTTCGGGGAGAAGCACGCAGGGTGGCCCCGGGCCGTGACCGAAGGCGGCCCGGAATTCCTCATCGAAGCCGAGCGCCTCCTTACCCTCCTTGACGACAAGGTGCACCGTGAGCCCGTCACTTTGCCTCAGAGACGGGAAACAGTGCGCTGAGTCGTGGCAAGCGACGCGCGGTTTCCTCGCCGCGATTCACGTCCCAGCGTTCACCAGCCGGGTCCTTCGGCTCGGGATCCTCGAAGTTCTGGGCACCGATGGCGTCGTTAAAGTCGTCGTGAGTCTTGCCGGTCACGTCCTCGAACGCTTGCCCCGCGACATAGTCCAGTTCCTCCCACTCGGGCCACTCGTGGTCCGTCCAGGACCTCGGGGACCGCCCTGCAAGGCGTTGAACCTCCGGCGCCTCGGCCAGCGCGTCCGGTTCCCGGGCCACCCGCCCGAACATGTCTCGGCCAAGCCCTACCAGCCACAGCCGGAAGTAGAAGAAGCTGTCGTCGGAACACCAGCCCAGGATCCGATCCGCGGCTGCCCACAGGTCCCAAGTGAATGTCGGGGCGAGGACACGATCCAGAGATATTTGGACCGCACGGCGTCCAACTCAGACCGAAGGGCCAGCTGCCCCCGCAGCCGGGCCAGGCGCTCGTCCGGGTCCTGAGTCTGCCGCCGGCAGCTCTCGATCATGTTCCAGAAGATCTCGTCATCCACAGCGGCACTATGGCAGGCAGGTCTGACAGCCAAGCCAAGTCACTGCGATCAGTACGATGACCGGATCTCTCGCTCGGCGACAACAGATCGGCGAGACACGGAAGGAATCAGATGAACATCCGCTTCGAGGCCAGCTGGTGCGGAAGCGATCTGAGTGGTCATCGTTCCTGTCCCAACACCTACGACCACTACTCCCACGATTCCTTGCCGCCGTTGGACGAACGACGTTTCAAGGGGACCTTCGAATGGCTCGGGGCGCGTACCGGGACCTCTGTGGACCGCGTCACCGAACTTCGAACAGTGACGGAGGAGCTGGACCGGAAGAGGCTTTCGCTCCCCCAGGACTTCATCACCTACTTCACTTCGGCGAACCTTCCAGACATCCTGAGCGACCAGTCGCTGACTTGCTGCTGGAGCAGCCTTTCCAAGCCAATACCCAGTCCGGTCGAGCCCGGCGCGTTCCTTGTCCGCTTCTTCCGCGACCAACAGGACTGCGTCCTTTGGTACTTCTACCTGCGTCCCGGCAGCTCGGCCTTCGTGGTGCACTCCCACCTGGAGTACGAGTATGAGTACGAAGCCCACGACAGCGGCGGCGAGTTCAACGGGAACAGTGACATCGACGACTTGGACGAGCAGATGGAGGCTCTCCAGTACTGCGCTCCAACCTTCGAGGAGTGGGCCTACCGCTTCTGGATCGAGAACCGCATCAGCGAGGCAGTCGAGAGCGAGGACAAACCCTCACTCGACGAAGACCAGCATGCGTACTTGAACCACTACAGAACCTCTCGCCAGCATTCACCCGTCCGTCTGACTGGGCCCAGGAAAGCGTCGGCCGCGGAGCACACCAGCTGAGGCACGACGACGCACCGTGACCACCGCACAATGCCATCCGGAGCGGATTGCGCATCCCCAGCCGACGCGCCCATTGCGCATCAAGCCCGGATTACAGCGTTTCCGCAGGACGCAGTGCGCATGAAGTCGCGGACCCTACAGGCATCACCTCTCCCAGCGGCTGGCGGGTCAGCACCATGCCGCCGACGTGGATGCCCATGTTGTGGACGGGGTTGGTGTCTGACCGTTGACCGGGCCCGCCTCAGCTGCCGGAGCCGGCCTGGCGGAGGTGGCCGTGTTCTCGTATAGCTGCCGCCACCCGTCATGTAGCAGAACGTGACTGACTGCCGAGGTCCGTAGCGGGAGCATGCAGGTTGACGCGGTTCGCGTACTCGCGGCGGGCCTTGCGCTGTGCCGGGATGGCCGAGGTGCCGTCGAGGGCCCGGTGGACCGCGGTCGTGGTGCTGACACGGAGGGTGTAGCCCTGGCCGCGTCGTACGATCACGCCGTGGTCGAGCGCGGCGCGCTCGGTGGGCTCCAACTCGGTGGCGCGGAGGAAGTTGGCGACTTTGCCGGGCATGTCGAGGGAGACGGGCAGCTCAGGGGCCGTCATATCTTCGTCGGCTGCGAAGTGCTCGGGCATGAGGTCAGCGACGGCGGTGCGGACGGCGCCGCGGCTGACGCTGTGCTCGCGGGCCAGGGCGGCGATGGACCGGCCGTCGAGGTATGCGGCGCGCACGTCGGCGGTCGTCTCGCCCGTGACAGCCGGTCGGCGTCCGCCCTTGTTGCCCTTGGCCTCGGCGGCCCGTAGTCCGTCGAAGGTCAGTTCCCGCTGGAGGTCTCGCTGGAGTTCGCCGGCGGCGGCGAGGGTCTGCACCATGAACTTCACGGTGGACAGCAGCTCGCCGGTGCGCGGGTGGCGGGCGGTGAGGTCCATCGCGGAGAACGCGCCGTCGTGGATGCGCAGGGCGAGGCGGTCGCGGTGAAGGATGTCGAGAACGTCGAGGATCTGCCCGGTGCCGCGTACGAGGCGGAGCATCTCGGAGATGTGCACGGTGTCGCCCGGCCGCGCGTACGCCAGCAGCTCGCCGAACTGGGGGCGTTGGAGCGGGTGGAGGCGGCTGGGGCACTCAGGTCGCCCCTGACTGATCGTGCGCGTCCTTGTGCGTCAGGTGTTCGCAAGCGCGCCGCGCGGCGCTGACACTTCGGGAGCGGTCCCGGGCCGGTCTGCCACCATGGCCTCACGGACAGCCGACGAAGGTGCCGGGGGATGCGTGAAGGTGTGGAAGGTCTGGTGTCACCGGAGGGTGCGCCGCTGGCATCGAAGGTATCCATCCTACGCGTTCAGGAAGGCGTACGACGACCTGCACGCCGTCATCACGCATGAAGCGACGCTGGTCCTCGACACCTTGCGGGTGTTTCCCTGGGACCCGCCCTACCGGCCTCTGGTGGTACGCCGAGCCGTTCTGCTGACTCTCTACGAGCACCAGACACGGTCGGCCCAGGACAAGGCCGACGCCCCCGTCACCCCCTTCGCCGTCGGTCCTCAATCCTCTTACCGGGCCTGTGTCCTGGTCGCCGCCCAGCACCCCTTCAGGCCCTTTCTCCCCAGCCGAAGGCTGCGTCATCTGGAGGAGGCGCGCCGCACGGTTCGTGCACAGCGGCGGCGGCCACGGACGCTGGGATGGCCGCGGCGGTCGGGACCACGCTGGAACGCGGAGAACGCGCGCTGGGAACAGGACCAACGACAGCGTGAGTACCAGGAAACTGCCACCGTGCCCCAATCCGCCCAGCAGCAGTGGGAGCAGGCGTATCCCCGGGACATCGCCCTCCTGCGGCGCGCGCGGCCCGACGATCCCGCCAGCGGTGATCATCACGCCCAACTGGAGCTGGGGAGACGCCTTTTGGCGCGCGGACACACACAGGACGGCCGGTACTGGCTGCGCTGGGCTGCCATAGCTGGCTATCACGACGGCCGCTCGCCTTACGAATCCTGAGCGCCATGGGCGTCAGCGGAGGCGAGTGACTGCTTGCTGGACTTCGAGTGCCTCTCGGAAGCGGACGTTTTCGAGGGTGACGTACTGGATCTGGGCAGTGGCGAGGGCGAGGGCAGCGGTGAGCTCTCGGTTGCGGCGCCGGAGTTTCGCGTTGCGGGCGGTCAGTGTGTCCAGGGGGGATGGTTCCTGTACTTGCTCTGCGGAGGGGGCCGTTCGGCGGGCGGTGATTTCCTGGACGAGGTCGGGGTAGCGGCGGCGGAAGGTCGTGTTGCTGATGCCCAGGCTGCGGGCGAATGCGAGGACGCTCGGTCGGCGGTTGGAGTCGTGGCAGGCGGCCAGCATCTCCTCCATGCGCTTGCGGACGAGGGCGTCGGGAACTCCCTGGTGCATGTCCGTCATGGGCTGATCACCGGGATTCCGTTGCTGCCCAGGAAATCCGTGATCTCGGCCCGGCGTCCGTTGAGCCGGTGAAGCAGCAGTGGGGGCAGCAGCGGCCGGCCTGCGAGGCGACGCTCGATCCACGCGAGCTCGCGCTGCCATGCCTGCGTGTTCTCGATGGTCAGCGCGACGTTCCGGCAGGCCAGCGGCAGGCAGCCGCCGTGCTCGGGAAGTCCTTCGCCGCGGCCTCGCCGGGCCTTCTCGCAGAGTGCCTTGGCAGGGTCGTGGACGCAGGTGATGTAGGTGCCGGGATAGACCGCTGGATCGTTGCGTTTCATGATCCGCTTGAGTCGGTTCTTGTCGAGTGCCAACTGCCCCTGGAACTGGGCGCGTTCACCGAAGTCCTGAAGCCGACTGGCTGCTTCCTCCGCCGAGGGCCCCTTGAAGCCGGTGTGCTCGTGGGCCTCGATCTTCTCCGCGTAGAACTCTCCGCGGCTCAGGGCCTGCTCACTCTCCACCTCTGCCCGGAAGCCGGACGCGCTGGTGCCTGATGGTGGAGTCGGTTATTGGAACTGTCGGAATGCCTGGCTCATGTGCTCTGTCTGCGGCCGACCTCGGCGGCGTAGGAGGCCCAGTCACCGGCGGCGGCTCGCTGCCATTGGACGGCCACGCTGATGTGGATCCCGAGCGTGCGGGCGAGGACAGCAGCGGGCAGGTCGGCGGCCAGTTGGAAGAGAGCGGTTGATCGCGTCTCGGCTGGGCCGATGCCGAGCTTCCGGAGTCGGTCGCCCATCGCCGATGTGCTGATGGGGCGGCCGGGTTGGCGCCCCGGGAAGAGCCAGACCGAGGGGGTCGGGACGAGGACAGGGTGTCCGCGGCGGAGAGCAACTTGCTGAGTGGCGAGGTTGGCGAGCGGGTCAGGCAGGGCGATGGGGACGCTGCCGAAGCCGATGGTCACCGCTCCATCGGCCTGTCGGATCCGGTCGATGGTGAGGCGGCTGATCGTGGCGGGTGTCTGGGCATAGAGGAGCAAAAACAGCCCGGCCAGGCGGTCTTCGGGTGCGAGTGCGTCGTCGTGCAGCAGGCGGCGGGCGATGGACCAGCGTGATTCGCCGTCGAGAGGCCGCGAGGGGCCGGCCCATCGCACTGCCGGGAAGCTGAGGCGCTGGGCTGCCTTGTGTTTGACAGCCCAGCGGATGAAGTGACCTGTCGTGTCCCGGAGGCTGGCGTGATCACTGGTGAGCCATCGCTCCAGGTCCGCTTGGCGGCAGGTGGCCAGGGTCAGTTGCTGGGCGGCGAGCCAGTCGAGGAATCCGGCGGCGGCTCGCAGATGGCTGCGGACCGTGATCAGCTGCTGGTGTGTGGTCTCGGTGTCCTTAGTGCGGCGGCGGAGCCGGCGCAGGAGGTGCCAGATCGCGTAGCGGTGCAGGATCTGGCGTACTTCGTGATCTGGATGTGCGGCAATCAGCTCGGTCACGAGCTGTTCGAGGCGGGCCAGATGTTCGTCCCGGGCCGGCAGGGCGCCGGTGGCGACCAGGACGCTGCGGAAATGGTCCAGCGCTTTGCCGGCCGGCATTTCGTCGAGTGCCTGGTGAGTGAGTTCGCGCCGCCCCGCGGAGATGTCTTTGAGGGCGGTGGAGACGGTGTTGACCGCCAGCCACTGAAGGGCTGACTTCGGCCGTTCGGCGGATGCCAGTGCTTCGCGTAGGACGCGTAGCTGGGCCGGGATGGTGCTGTTCGATGCGGGTATCAGCTCCTCCAGCCGGCGGTGGAGAACACACCGGAGGCAGCGGCGCGATGCGTTGAGTCGTTCGGTGGATCCGCAGCCGGGGCAGGGCTGCCAGAGGTCGTCCGTTGGGTTGGTGCAGGGGCCGCAGAGGGGCTGTTCGAGGGTGCCGGAGTGGATCTGCCGGACTCGGTGGCAGCGGGTGCATCGTGAGCGTCGTTGCATGCAGGCCCGGCAGCGAGGGGATCCTGTGAGCCGGGAGAGAGTGCAGCCTGTGGTGCGGTCGCAGATCAAGCAGGTCAGGATCGGCAGGGGGCGGCATTTTCGGCAGAGGGGTCCGTCAGAGGTGCGGGTGTGGACCTTGCGGCGTTCGCCGCAATCAGTGCAGGTCTCCAGATTCGCCGGGTCGTTGATCAGGCAGTTCGGACACAGCGGCCGGCCCTGCGCGTCGCGAGTGGCGGGCTCACGAAGGGCGCCGCAGCGGGAGCACTCGGCTGTGTGGGCTTTGGCGAAGCAGGAGCGGCAGAGCCGCTGTCCGTCGATGGCCTTGTCGATGCGGACCGCTCGGTGACAGCGCGGGCAGGTGGGGCGGACGATCCCGGCGATCCCGGCTTGTGCGAGGTGTTCGATCAACGGCAGCACCGTGCGGAGCGGAGTGAGGTGGCCGTGCCCTGTGAGCAGGCGGGGATTGTCCTCTAACGCCCAGGCGAGCTTCCGGCGGGAGGACGGCCTGGCCGTCGCCTGACGGACCGCCTCAGCGACCACTTCCGGGTCCGCGTTGGCGTCCAGCGCGGTGACCACGGTGTGGATCACTGCGACGGGATCTCTGCCGTCGGGATCTGGGCAGGACGTGCAGTAGGGCTGTCCGCAGCGGTCGCGCGCGAAGACCCGGCGTACGTTTCCGCAGGATGTGCATGCTTCACGTTGGCCATGGCACAGCACGCAGAACCAGTCCTGGTCCAGGCGTTGGAGGTATTGCATCGGCTTGCCGCACTTCGCGCAACGGGGCAGGGCGACCGCCGTGGCTCCGGCCTTGTTCAGGGCGATCAGCAGGTCACCGACCGCCTTCGGGGCGGGGGAGCGTCCGTCGGTCAGCACCGCGGTCGCTCGGCCAGCGCGGTGGCCAGACGCCGTGCCTTCGCGCGGCCGCCCGCGACACTGACGACCACGGCGCGAATCTGTTCGACCTCGACGTGATCCTCGACCGCGGTGACGAGGTCCACCATCAGCCCGACGGGGTCGCAGACGGCCTGGTTCGGGCGGCCGGGTGCCGTCACGAGCGATCGGTGTTGCTGATGCGGGCCCGTTTGGGCCGCAGGCCGGCGATACCCCCGGCTGCGGACGTTCCGCCGGAGGCCGCCTTCTTCGGCTTCCTTGCGGAGCCGGCCGCGGCGACGGGCTCGATGAGGTCGTCCATGGTGCAGTCGAGGATGTCGAGCAGGGCCATGAGGATCTTCAGGCTGAGCCGTTCGGGCCGTTCGACGACGAGCCGGTAGACCTGGCTCGTCGACAGGGTGATGCCGCGCTCCGCCAGCGGCGGGATGAGGTCGGTCGTGGAAAACATCCCGCGGTCTGCCATCACCTTGCGCAGATGCCAGTGGTAGTCGAGCTTGGCGGCCATCAGCAGAACCCTCCTCGTCACACACCGGCGAGTGCCGGAGCCAGCGCTTTGCTCAGGGCAGTGTTCATGAAGTCGTCGCTGACGTGGGTGTAGATGGCGGTGGAGCTGTCGCATTCGTGGCCGACCTGCTGCTGGATGAAACGCCGGTCCACCCCGTCTTCCGTCAGATGCGTGACATATGAATGTCTGGCGGAATGGGGGACCAGTTCCTTCGGGAGCTTCAGCGCGTCCCGGTAGGCCACGAACCGGGCGTTGATCTCAGAGGGTTTGACCCGGCCGCCCCGCTCGGTCACCCACAAAGCCGGGTGGTCTTCACAGCCGAACCGCGGCCGGACGTTCTCGACGTAGTCGGCGACTGCCTCCACCGCCCAGTCCATCACCGACAGCACGTTCCGGCGCCGAGGCGCCTGCCCTTTCTTCGCCTTGCCGTAACGGACGTTGAGCGTGCCGTACCGGCCGAACTGAGGCGCCTTCGGATTCCGCCCGAAGTCCACCACGTCCAACTTGGACGTCTCGGTGCGTCGCAGGCCCCACCCGTAGATCACCTTGAAGATAGTGGCATCCCGGTAAGCGGCAAGAGCGCCCTTGCGTTTGGACCGAACCGCGCGCTCGACCTGGTCGTCGGCGTAGTCGAGGAAGAGCTGGAGTTCCGCCCGGGTGAATGGCCTGGCCTCCGGGTTGCCCTCGTAGTCGCTGAGGTGGGCAATGGTGTTCCACTCGTGGCAGATCGCCACCGGATGGGCCCCGAAGGCATCCTCGCAGGCCGTCGCCCAGCCATACCGGCCATCGACGAGGAACTCAGTGAACAGCCGGACGTCGCCCTGGTAACTGCGGATCGTGGACGGCGCCAGGTTCCTCTCGCCCGTCAGATAGGCCGACCACTCGTCCATGTGCCCCGGCGACCACTGCCACGGGTACTCGTTCGCGTACTCAAGGAACCGGCGGATCAGCCGTTCCCGGTATCCGATCGTGTCGTCCTTCAGCCCACGCGATAACTGCTGAGCCCGCCACCCTCGCAGCATCGCGTCGAACATCGCGTCCTCGGGACGAAGTTGGACCACATCGGAGACGAGCTCCAGATGAGCCGACCCCGCCAGAGCAACATTGCGCTGATGCACCACTCCAGACCATCCCTTCTGGAGGGCAGATCCTGCATCAGGAGGGATCTCCTTGGCAACCTGCCTGCTCAGGGCGCCAGTTCCTAGTAGCGTCCAAGCCTCGCCGACCCCGGCCACGAGCTGGCGACCTGCCACTTCTCGCCCATCGGATGCAATTCCCGAGCTTTTGCATAGCCTTCGAACATCTGGATGCTTGCGTGCCGGTATTGCAGGGCGCCCGCGATGACACCGCCGGGCCGGCGGGCGATGAACCAGGCGTGGGTGCGGCGGAAGACGCTGGTCTTCAAGGGGAACACCATCTTGTTGACCTTGGGGATGACGTCGGGCCGCCCGGTGTCCGCGCAGTAGTCGTTGATCCATGTGACGAAGCGGGCGAGCTGGGTGTTCGTCGCCCCGCTGGTCAACGCGGCGAACGTACCCTCCTGTGCCGCAGGGCCGTGCCCGAGCCGGGAGAAGAGGTGGTCCACGTCCGGCAGTTGGAGGGACTCCATCACTTTGATCGCGCGGGCGACGGGTTCCCCGACGACCCAGGTCGCCGGGACTCCCGCGGTGTCGCGTTCGCCTTTGAAGGCGAGGCTGCGGACCTTCCAGCGGTAGGGGTTGCCGTCCTCGTCTCGCTGAATCTGCAGGCAGCCGCGTCGCAGATGCTTGACTACTGGCGGGAGGGGGTTATTCCAACCGTGCGCTATTCCCCCTGCGATGTTGCGGTGGATGCCGAGCAGGCCAGCGAGGACGGCTGCGGGACGATCGGCAGCCAGGGCGGCCAGGACCGCCTTCCGGCAAGAGGCCGAGGATCGGAGGGACACGTGGGTCCGCGTGAACATCGGCTCCGAAGCTACTCGCTCGTTGACGTCCGTAGCACCCAGACGAACGTCGCCAAGACACTGGGTCGGCTCCACCGTGGGAAGACCCCAGTGCAGTGCTCGACAAAGAGGTAGGAGAAGAATCCAATAGGCCCGCCCCTCCAAACCTTAGGTAGTTCGGAGGGGTGACCTGTTTGACTTAGTGGATTCCTTGCCTGTTAGGCGTTAGCTGGGATGACTAGATCAGTTCCCGGGAAGATCCAGTGGCCGGTGTCGCTCGATACGAACCCGTGGTCGCGTGCGACCTTCTCGATCTTGGCGAAATTCGCGTCCAAGATTGCCCGCCACTTTGTGGGGTTGCCGAAAATCTTCTCGGCCAATTCCCACAGGGTGTCTCCGCTCTCCACTGTTTGGGCCGCAGGGCATGCAGTGCCTCGCACGAGACACACAGCCTCTGTGGCTGCGCTGTCTGCTTTCCCGCTCTTCGCGTATGCCGGGGGCAAGTGTTCCGAGGGGAAGCAGGAACGAAGTATCCCGATCTTGTCCCCCAGGAGGAGGGCCGTTTTGCAGGATTGCGACACAGCGCCCGTACAGAGGGTATCGAGTGGGTTGCACTCACGGATAGTCCGCCCCTTGTACTGTGCCCCAACGTCATGCGGAGTGACGATCGGCAGCTGCTTCGGGTTGCCGAACAGCTCTATCGCGGCAATCCGTCGTCCCAGGTTCTTGCTAATGACGTCGGGACCCGTGCTAGTCGCTTTCTCGATGGCGACGACACCGGTGGAGTAGCCGATGAGTACGAAGCACCCATCCGCGGGCAGTTGCGGGAGCAAGAACTTCAGCTTGGCCACAACAGCCTTTTCATCAGTGTTTGTTTCCAGCTCAGTCGGTGGGTGCACCACGCCATGAAGGGCTGGGTAGTCCACCTGCTCAACTGGGGGAAGGTCCGTGAGTCCCGCGTCTTTCAGCCTTGCGATGAGGGGCCCGGTGAAGTCTGTCCCTCCGGTGGAGTCGTTGAACCCCCCGGCGTAGACGATCTTAACCTGCTTGCATTTGGCTGCCGCCAGACCAGTCTGAGGGGTGGTTTGAGGGTTGCTCGATTCCGTGACCGTGAACGTGGCGCTGGCAGAACCACCGTTGCCGATGATGGCATCGATCCTCACAGCGCCGGGCGGAGTCGCTCGCGGAATCTCGATGTCGACGACGAAGTCACCATTCGCAGCAGGATGCGCCACTGCGAGCTGGCTCGTCCCGATGTTGATCGGGACGTCCAGGCCACGGCTGGCATGCTCTTCCCAGTTAGTGCCGGTGACGGTAACGGTGGTGCCTGCTGGCCCTTCCGTAGGGCTGAGACTGATGGCTTCGCCGACAGCAGAAGCGGTGCCCGTCGGGATCAGTCCGATAACCACCGCAAGTACCATGGTCAGCGCCACCGGGAGTACGCGTCTTAGGGATTTGACGCCCTGTCCAGCGCGGGGAACGTCGTCGGGTTTTCGGGCAGGCGCGCGGTGCGCCGGTATTCGAGGCATGTCCACCTTCCGGTGAAAAGGGATCCCCCGTCATCTGAGACGCTAGGGGCCCGAGTGCGCCGAGGCCGTTCGCTACTAAGCCAAATGGAAAATTCAGTGGGCCATTTGGTGGACGTCCTCTGCCATGCGTGTCATCTGTGTCTCTCGATGACAAGCACCGTATGCAGATCGGGGTACCTCTCGCAGACACGCGTGTGGACCGGCAACTTCCTCGGTGTTCGTCGTGGAGGGGTCATTCCGACCGTGCACAATTCACGTCCTACTGCCGCTTGTGGGCCTCGTCCTCGACGCGGGCAGCGAGGTACTCGGCCCAGTCGCGTCTGGCGTAGGCGACCCAGCGGAGCGCGGTGTGGCGGTGCATCCCGGTCACGTCGGCGAGGATCGGGCTGGGGAGATCAGCGGCGAGGGCGGCCAGCGCCGCGTTGCGCGCGGTGCGGACCGGGATGCCGTGCCGGTTGAGCTTCTGGGTCATGCCGTGCGTCGAGATCGGCTTGCCCGGGACCATGCCCGGGAAGAGCCAGCGAGGGCCCGGCTGGACTCGCGAGAGCTGCGGCCGCAGCTGGGGCTGTTCGGCGAGGTGGCCAAGGAGCTCGGCGAGCCGTGGAGGCAGCAGGACGGGGTGGCGGCCCAGGACGAGGTGGGTGTCCTTGTCGCCAAACTTGAGGTGCCCGGGCGTCAGATGACACAGGCGTTCGGTGGACGGGCCGAACAGCAGAGTGATCGCGCCGGCCGCCCGGACGTCCGTGGGCAGGGCCTCGTCGGTCAGGCAACGCTGGAGAAGCGGCCACCGATCGTCCTCGTCGAGCAGGTTCTGGGGCTCCTGCCTCGGGATGGAGGGGACGGTGAGTTCACGGGTGAGCCGACGGCTCGTGGTCCATTTCAGGAAGTACCGGATCAGGTAGCGACGTTGACTGGTGGCTCCGGCGATCCAGTCGTCGATGTGCTCCTGGGCGAGGTCGGCGAGAGCCAGGCCGCGTTGGTCCATCCAGGCCAGGAAGTCCAGGGCGACGCTGACGCGGCGCCGCAGGTCGCGGTCAGCGGAGGCAGGATGGCGACGGATAGCGGCCCGCTGGCGTGCCCGCCGGAGCAGGAACCAGTGCAGGAACGGTCGGGCGAGGTTGGCGTGCGCGGCCGGCTTGTCGGCGAGCTCGTGCTCCAGCCAGCCCGGGATGCGTTCGAGGTCCTCATGACGTTCTTCCAAGACACCGGTGTGGACCAGAAGTTGTCGGACGTAGCGCTGGTTCCGGCTGGGCGGGAGCTCGTCCAACAACTCGTGGCTGAGCGTGTGGCCCTCGGCCGCAAGCTGGGCGAGGAGCCTGGTGTTCGGGCTCTCCTTGAGCCACTGGATAGCGGGGAACGGTGAGGGAGCGTCGGCCAGCGCGGCGGCGAGCGGTTTGACCTGCGGGGCGACCGTGCCGTCGGGCCCGGTCAGCAGGGCGTTGACCCGCTCAGCGAGGACGCAGTGCGCGCATCGGCCCCGGCTGTGGGGGTTACCGGCCCGGCCGCACTGGCGGCAGGTGTAGTCGACGGCGAAGCCGACGCAGGGCCCGCAGACTCCGGCGCCGTCGTCGTCCCGCGCGATCAGCGGCTGGACCGTGCCGCAGCGGGAGCACTCGGCCGGTGACCGGAGCACAGCGGTGTAGCAGCTCATGCAGACCGGCCCGATGGGCCACCGGGTATTGACCGGCTTGGTCCGACCGCACCGAGCGCACGGCTCTCCTGAGCGAGTGCGCCGGTAGCAGTTGCCGCAGACCGGCTGACCCTGCTGATTCCGGTTGCAGGGGCGGGTCCGCCCGCAGACTGAACAGGCCACCTCGGGACCGCGGTAGCAGCCGTCGCAGAGGTCCGGCTGACCGTCGCGCGCGTTGCAGGCGATGCGCTTGAGCTGTCCGCACCGTCCGCAGAGACGCCTCGGTCTGCGGTGGCGGTTGTAGCAGAGGTGGCAGAGTGCCCCGTCGTCGTCAACGAGGGCGGCGGCTGCGGTCTTTCCGCAGCTCACGCAGGTGTGCATCGGGCGTCTCCAACAGCTCCTGCAGAGGGCTCGTCCGTCCTCGCGGCGGACGGCCGGAGCGCGGGACTGGCCGCACTCAGCGCACTCCTCGAAGACCTCCGGGTCCGAGTGGTAGCAGGTATGGCAGATGCGACCCTCGGGGCGGCGGGCCGCGATGCGTACGTTCTCGCGGCCGCAGCGGGCGCATGTCGCCTGCCGGCTCCGGGCGTCGCAGGTGCCGCAGAGCCGTCCTTCAGGACGCAGTTGGCGCAGGTCGCTTCGTATCTTTCCGCAGTGTGCGCAACCGGGACGGACCACGGGGTGGCCGGCGTCGTGCAGTACTTCGGCGAGCCGCAGCAAAACCGGCGGGCAGAGCGAACTGCCCGACGTCAGCGCGTCATTGTGGGCGGCGAGGTGTCCGGCCAGTTCCTCCAGGAACTTCGCCGCCCCGCGCACGGGAATCGGCACCGCGGTCACCAGCGCGGCCTCGGCCTCCTGGGCCTCGAGCGACGGCAGCACCGAGGTGAGCTGGCCGACGGCAGCGGCCGTCGCGGCCTCCAGGCGGGCGGCCTGCGCGGCGAGCCGGGCGACGATCGACGGGGCGGTCGGGGAGGGCGCGGTCACAGTCCCTCCGGCCGCCGGATCGAGCTCCGACGCACGGCCGGAAGCGGGCCGGGCGTCTCCCCGCCAGCGGTCTTGCGTACCTCTTCGTTGACGACCTGGATCTCGATGAGGTCGTTGGGCTGGCAGCCGAGGATGTCACACAGAGCTGCGAGGGTGTCCATCGACATCCGCTGCGGCGGCTGCGTGACCAGGCGGAAGACCTGCTCACGAGAAAGGTTGACGCCCCGCTCAGCCAGCAGTGGCACCAGGTCGGTGGTCTGGAACATCTCCCGGTCGGCCATGAGCCTGCGCAAATTCCAGCGGTAGCCCATCTTCTTGATCACTTCGGGTCCTCCCAGATGCCAGGGAATCGCTGGCCCAACTTCTTGTGCAGCAGCCGGTTGCGGTACTCATCCGAGACACCGGTGTAAAGCGCCGTCGTGCTGGCATAGCCATGACCGGCCTGGTCTTGAACGAAGCGTTCCGGGTAATCGAATTCGGTCAAATGTGTGATATAGGAATGTCTCAGGCAGTGCAATTCGAGTTCTTCGGGCAGGTCAGCGGCCTGCTTGGCGGCCTCGAAGGCTTCGTTCGCCGACCGGCGTGACAGGCGCCCGGAGCGTTCGGTGACCCAGATCGCGGGGTGTCTCCCCACGTTGAACCGGGGCCGGACCTCGGTCAGGTAGTGATCGAGGGCGTCGACGATCCAGTCCATCTCGGGGACGGTGAAAATGGTGCGGCGCTTGGGCGGGCTGCCCTTGGAGGACTTGCCCCAGCGTACGAACACCGCCCCGTGGCGCTTGTACTGCGGGGCCTTCGGGTTGCGCCGCAGATCGGCGAGGTCGAGACCGACGTTCTCCCGGCGCCGCATGCCGTAGGCGTAGTAGGTCTTGAGCAGGGCGGAGTCGCGCATCGCGGTCAACGCGCCCTTGCGGCCGCGCTTTCGGATTTCCTCGACTCGTCCGTCGGCGGCGTCGAACAGGTCCTGGATCTCGTCGTAGGTCAGTGGCCGACGGCTCGGGTCGCCCTCGTACTCGCTGACGTGGGTGACGGTGTTCCACTCGTGCAGGATCTGGACCGGCACCTGACCGAATCGCTCCTGGCAGACGGACGTCCAGTCGTAGCGCGGATCGGTGATGTACTCGCAGAACAGCCGCAGGTGGTTCTGGTAGTTGCGGCCGCTCGCCACCGTGAACGTCGGCGTCTTCGTCCGCAGGTGGTCGATGAACGCCTCGAACTCCGCCGACTGCCACTGCCACGGGTACTGGTTGGAGAACTCGGCGAACCGGCGGACCAGCGACAGTCGCGGCTTGATGGTCCCGTCCCACTTCAGGAAACGGGCCCGCTGCTGCTTGGTCCACCCCTCCAACATGGCCTCGAACACGGCGGGTTCGGGGTCCAGGTAGGAGATCCCGTCCACGAGCATCAGATGCGCCGCACCCGCCAAATCGGCAGCTTTCGCCACTCTAACCTCCGTTGCGTTAGGTGCAACATTGTTGGGATGGCATCGCCGGGGCGCAAGAGCTGCTGGTAGATCGCGGGCACGATGCGAGAGGATGACGGAACAGACGCCTCTCACCTGCAGATTCACGCGTACTTCGACCCTGCGGAGTGCTGCATCAGATGCAACTCCGCCCCGTTCTCCGAGTCCCGCATCCCGCTGAGGAAGGCGATCACGATGTAGCACGCGGCCTGGAGGTGTCGCGCAAGGTGGGCGAGGCTCGTGTTGGCCAGATGGAAGGTGGCGATGCCGTCGATCCACGGTGCGCCGTCCAACCGTGCGGTGATCTCGGTGTCGAAGTAGCTGAACGGCGCGATGCCGACGACGGCGGCAGCGGCCTCGATCATGTCGGCGTATCTGTCGATCGACTTGCGGCCGCAGCCCAGCGTCCGCGCGATGTGCTCGACGTTCGGACGTCCGTAGTAGCCGGGCAAGGGTCGCTCCTGCGCGAGGTGCTCGTCGAGCATCTGCCGCAGCCGTGCCTGGATGGCGCCCTTGCGCCGTTTGCGGGTGACCTTGTGCAGACGCATCTGCCGCCAGCAGTGCTCAGCGCGCAGGATGTCCGCCGAGAACTCGTCGACGAATCGGGACGCCCAGCCCAGCAAGGGTCCGAGGACTTGCTCGGGCATCCGGTCGGTGGCGTTCTCGGCCCGCTTCTCGGACTTGCTCTCGCTCCAGCCGTCGAGCCGCAGAGGGTCGAACCGCAGGGCCTCGCTTCCCAGCCGGGTCCGCCAGCGCCACAGGATCCGGATGGCCCTGCGGTGCCGGACGCGGGCACTGGTTGACGCGGGGTAGGTGGCCAGCAGGTGGCGGCTGTAGTCCTCCAGGTCCCGGGGCGTGACCTCGCTCAGCGTGACGCGGTCCGGGGGCCATCGCTTGTCCAGCCAGAGGATCAGCGCCTTGAGGTCGCCGAAGTACGACCTGATGCTGTGCAGGCTGATCTGGTCCTCGCCGTCGGGCGGGTCGGCCGTCAGCAGGCTGTAGAACACTCTCTTGGCCGCGGGCCGGAACCGGTCCGGCAGGACGGGGAAGTTCAAGATGTAGGCGCGCTCGTGCTCTTTGAGCATGGCCTGCTTGAACCGCTAGATTTCATCGTCGTAGCGGCTGGTCTGATTCAGGTGGACGCCCGGACGCAGCTGGCGGGTCCGCAGGACGAAGGGACCCGCGGCGGTGTGGGCGGCGGGTGCCAGGGCGGTGATGGTCATAGTTGCTCCCAGGGAGATTCGACGAGATCGAGCAGGGCGTCTGCGGGTTGCTGTGTGCGGGCGTCGGCGATCTCGGTGGGGTCGAACTTGGCGAGGATGTCCCGCTTGACCGCCCCCCAGGCCGGCCCGTAGCGCTTCCACCAGTCCAGTTCGCTGATCTGCTGTCGTCGTTCGCCCAACGCGTCGAGCAGGGCGACGAGTCTGGGCAGGTGGTCGCGGGTGACCAGGCAGTTCCCGCAGTGGAAGCAGTCCAGGAAGGAGTCGCCGCAGGCGACGCCGGTGGCTGGGTGCCGGTCGTGGTCGGCGCAAGCCGTCCAGGCGGTGTCCAGGTCACCGCTGTGCAGGTCCTTGGAGGTTCGCGCTGGATGACCGCCTTGCGGTCGATCGTGGCCGGCACCACGGTGCTGGTGGCAGTTGCTGCCATGAAGGCCTCGCGAGGGTCGGGAAACGGTGCGGGGAGAAGCGGACCGGAAGCCGATCCGGGGCGGGCGCCACCTTTATCGGGTGGCGCCCGCCCCGGGCCTCAACTCAGCTGACGGGCCACGGCTTCAGGAACTTCTCCTCCTTGTTCACGAGCTGCAGCACCGAGATGTCGAGGACGCTCACATCGCCGGTCTTGGGGGAGATGTCCAGCTTCTTGCCCACGATCGACTCGTCGGCCGGGATGCTGATCCCGCTGCCCGAGAAGACCTGCTCCGTGATGCTCTTCCGGGTGCCGTCGGACTTCTCGATCGCCTGCAGGATCACCTGCAGCGCCTCCACGGCGTACAGCGCGTAACTGGTCGCCGGGTCGGAGCCGTACTTCTTCTTGTACGCATCGAGCAGATCGGCACCCGGGCCGCCCTCCTCGCGCAGTGTCGTGGCGGTCAGGCCGGCGAACGTGATGTACGCGCCCTGGGCCTGTGCCAGTCCATCGAACTCCGGGTAACCGCTGAAGCCGTCGGGCGCGATGAGCTTCACCTTGGAATTGTCACCGAGGACCTTGACCTTATCCTTGACGAGCTGGCCGCCGTTGTTGTCGAAGATGCCGGCGAGGTAGACGCAGTCCGGGTTCGACGCCTTGATACTGGTGAACAACGCTGTGTAGTTGGGCTGTTTGGCGTCCCACGCCTGGTTGCCCAGGACATCTATTCCCTGCTTCTTCGCCTCGCCCTCGAAGGCTTTGCCGACACCCTGGCCATAGGTCTGGTTGTCATTGAGGATGTAGCACTTCTTGGCGCCGATATCCTTGGCAGCGAACTGGGCCCCCGCCGCGCCCTGATAGTCGTCGGTCGCGATGACGCGGGCGTAATTGCGCTTGCCGGACGGGAAAAACTTCTCGGGCTTGCCCGGGTCCCATGCCTTTGTCAGCCCGGGGTTGGTGTTCGCGTGCGACACCATCAGCATGGGGCCGCTCGGGTCCTGGTTCAGAACCGGGGCCTCGATCTTCGCACAGCCGGAGTTGTAGGTGCCCATGACCACGACCTCTTCGGTGTTGGCCACGTGGTCCTGCGCGTTCTTGGCACAGGTCGCGTCGTCCCAGCCGCCCTTGGCGGCGGTCGAGTCGTCGTAGACCTTGAGCTTCACCTTGTACTTCCCGGCCTTGCTCCCTATCTGGTCCAAGTAGAGCCGCATCGCGTTGACCGTCGACTCGGACGCGTCCTTGGACGCCCCCTGAAGCGGCAGGTCCACGCCGATGACGAGCGCGTCGCCGCCGGACGAGCTGTCGTCCGCGCCGCCCGAGGCATTACCACCACAGGCACTCAACGCGAGTCCGGTCGTCACGACCGTCGCGAAAATCTTTGCCGATCTGCGCATTGCACTCCTCAGCGCCACAGGGAGGGGAAAGGTGAGGGGATTGTATTGTTTGGGAATGTGACGCAATAGGTCAGCTGTATTTCGCCTTCATTTCGTCATTCAGCTGTGACCTGAGCAGATTGCCCCAAAAGGGCATGCCGATTTCGCGGCGGGAGGGACCGGAGCGCAAGGGTGCGGGGAGATTGGAATCCGATGACGGCGACGCGTGTGCGGCCGCTGACCGCCTCAACGCTTGCGGAGATTATGAAGACCCCTGGGCGCTTGGTAAACACTCGAAGTCCGGGAGGCCCTCAAGGCTAAGCCTTTGGCAGGATTGCCGGAGCCAACGGGACAGCCATAGGGAAATCCTATGCACATGACCGAAGTTGCGCATTTACCTGGAGCAGCCCTGCTGCCAATACTTTGGTCATCTGGGCGGGCCGACCACTCGTCCCTGACCGCATCTGGGTACGCGAAGCTCGCTCCCCGCACGAATCGTCCACGTCGAGACACCTGTGCCGAGACGGCTTCGGTAGTCCCCGCCCCGGACCACGAAGGGAATCCACATGCCCCGCTACTGCGTCATCGGTGCCGGCGCCGCAGGCATATCCGCCCTCCAGCAACTCCGGCAACTCGGCCACGACGTCGACTGCTTCGAGAGAACCGACCTGGTCGGAGGCCACTGGCACACCGACTACGAGGCCCTCCACCTCATCACGTCGCGCGACATGACGACGTTCGAGGACTTCCCGATGCCCGCCGACTACCCGCACTTCCCGCGCCGCGACCAGGTGCGCGCCTACATCGAGTCGTACGCGCGCGAGCACGGCCTCTACGAGATCATCCGGTTCAACACCGCCGTCACGAGCGTCGAGCCGGTCGAAGCCCCCGAGGGAGTCACGGACGCGCAGGCGGGGGCGTACGGCTGGCGGGTGACCACCTCCGCCGGAGACGACGAGGTCTACGAAGGCGTCCTCGTGGCCAACGGCCACCTGTGGGACCCCAAGTTCCCGGACATTCCCGGCGAGTTCGCGGGAAAGACGATCCACTCCGGCGTCTACAGGAACGTCTCCGACCTGGAGGGCGACCGCATCCTCGTCGTCGGCGCCGGCAACTCCGGCTGCGATCTCGCCGTCGACGTCGCCCAGCACCGCCTGGACGTCGACATCGTCATCCGGCAGGGCTCGTGGTTCCAGCCCAAGACGTACTTCGGTGTGCCGCGCCAACAGGTGTCGTTCCTGGCCGAGTTCTCCCCGCCCGAGCAGGACCTGATCAACCGGCTCATGGCCCGCCTGTCGATCGGGGACTGGAACGCCTACCCCGGCCTGCCCGAACCCGAGGGCGCCACCCTCGCCGAGGGCCGCGCGGTCGTCAACGACCTCCTCCTGTACTGGATCCACCACGGCCGCATCACCGTCCGCCCCGGCATCGACCGCTTCGACGGCGACACCGTCCATTTCAGCGACGGCACGGCTCACGACTACGACACCATCCTGTGGGCCACCGGCTTCAACGTCCGGCTCCCGTTCCTCGACGACGCCCTGTTCTCCTGGGCTGCCGGGGCCCCGGTGCGCTACGCCGCCGGCATCGTGACGGAGGCCGTCGAGAAGCTGTACTTCATCGGCCTCATCGCCCCGCGCGGCCCGCAGTTCCCGGTCTACGGCATGCAGACCAAGCTCGTGGCGAAGATGATCGAACTGCACGAGCAGGCCGGTCCGGGCGGCGCCCCTGTCGCCCGGTACCTGGCGTCCCTTCAGGAGCCCGAGACCGGCATCGACGTGGTCCGCGACGGCTGGCTGAGGCAGCTGGCCGACACCGAACGCCTGCTCGCGGCCTACGAGTTGTCCTCGGGCAACGCGGAGTCCTCGCTCCAGACGGTCTGAGGCCACGGCCTCGGCGAAAGAGCGAGCTTGTACGCGCCTGACACCACTCGGTGCCCCTTCGCGCGCCTCCGCATCGCCGCTGCACCACCGACCGTCGGGCTTCGACGCAGGGGACAGTCAGTCACGGGGTACACGTCCCTTGCTTCTCATTGCCGTGAGGACACGCTGCTCGGCCAAGGCGCGGCCGGCGGCGTGCGGGGTGACGTCTCGGCGCTCGGCTTCGTCGAGGACGGTGACCGTGTTGGCTCGCAGCCTCGCTGAGATCGTCTCGAAGATGACGGTGGTGTCGGGCCGGAAGCCGGAGTGGCGGGCATCCATGGCGAAGGCCGCTGCGACGATGCCTCCGGCGTTGGCGACGAAGTCGGGGAGCAGGGTGACACCGCGCCGGGCGAGGATGTCCTGGGCGCGGGGGGAAGTGGGCAGGTTGGCACCCTCTACGACGAGTTTGGCCTTGATCTCGTGCGCGGTGCTGTGGTCGATGACGTCCTGCAGGGCCGCAGGCACCAGGACGTCGCAGTCCACGGTGAGTTCCGCGCCGGAGGTGAGCGTGGTGCCCCGGCCCAGGCGGGTGACGAAGTGGTCGCCGTACTCTTCGCGGGCAGCCAGGAGGTCGTCGACATCGAGCCCGCTGGGGTCCAGCAGCGCACCGTGGGCGGTGGAGACCGCCACGAGGGTGGCGCCGAGTTCGGCGAATCGCCGGGCGGCCGCGCTACCGACGGCACCGAATCCCTGGATGGCGACGCGGGCCCCGGCCAGGAGCAGTCCCTGGCGCTTGGCCGCGGCATCGGTGGTCTCGGCGACTCCGTAGCCGGTGACGCCGAGCTCGTCGTACGCGACGCCGCCGAGGTGCTCGGGGGTGCCTACGGCGGCCCCGCGGTCGCCCAGTTCGTCCTGGATGATGGCGGCGTCGCTCTCGGTCAGCCCCATGTCGAGCCCCATCACGTACTCGCGGGGCACCTCGTTGGAAAGGGCCCGGGCGAACGCGCGCAAGATGGCCTCCTTGTCGCGGGAAGCGGGGTCGGCGACGATGCCGGCCTTGGCGCCGCCGTAGAAGAGGTCGACACCGGCCCACTTCCACGTCATGACGCGGGCGAGGCGGGCCACCTCCTCGACGGTCAGATGGGGGCTCATGCGTGTTCCGCCCTTGCCCATGCCCCGGGCCGTGTTGTCGATGACCAGGGCGCCCTTCATTCCGGTGCGCCGGTGTGAGACGACAACGATCTTCTCGGGGCCCCAGTCGTCGACGAGGGCGAGTGCGTCAGTCACGTGTGTTCCTTTGGCAGGGTGCGGGCGATGAGCTGCGCGAGGTGGGTGCCGGTGCGGTCGGTCTGCTGGGCGATCTGGGTGCGACAACTGAATCCGTCGGCGAGGATGTGCGTGTCGGGGGCGGCGGAGCGCACCGCGGGCAGCAGGACCTGTTCGCCCGCGGCAACGGAGACGTCGTAGTGGCCGCGTTCGAAGCCGAAGTTGCCGGCCAGGCCGCAACACCCGGATTCCAGCGTGGTGTTGTCGACGCCCATGCGGTGCAGCAGTGCGCTGTCCGAGCTGAAGCCGGAGGTGGCGTGTTGGTGGCAGTGGGTCTGGCTGATCGAGCGGGCATCGATGCGCGGCGGCTGCCAGTCCGGGGCCCGATGGACGAGGAGTTCGGCGAGGGTGACTGTGGCTCCTGCGAGCGCTCGGGCGCGGCCGTCGCCATCGAGCAATTCGGGCAAGTCGGTCCTGAGCACTGCCGTACAACTGGGTTCCAGGCCGACGACCGGCATCCCCAACTCGACTGCGGAAGCGAGCGTGTTGACTGAGCGCTGGGCGATACGGCGGGCGATGCCGAGCTGTCCGGTGGTGATCCAGGTCAGTCCGCAGCACTGGGTGCCCCCAGGGACCTGGACGCGGAAGCCGGCGTTCTCCAGCACGGCGACCCCGGCCCGGAGGACCTCGGGCGTGAAGTGGTTGTTGAAGGAGTCGACCCAGAGCATCACCGGGCCGCGTCCGCCGTCGCCCGGCGGTGTGCGGCGGCGGAACCACGTCAGGAAGGTCTCGTCCGCGAAGCGGGGAATTTCGCGCTGGGCGGCGATGCCCCCCAGCCTCTTGACGACCGGCGCGAGCCGGGAGGCGGTGAGGGCGTTGACCGGTCGCGGCATCCGGGCGGCCAGACGTGACAGCCGCGGCAACCAGCCCATGGTGTAGTGCGAGACGGGCCGGACGCGCCGCCTGTAGTGGTGGTACAGGAACTCCGACTTGTACGTGGCCATGTCCACGCCGACCGGGCAGTCGGCACTGCACCCCTTGCAGGACAGGCACAGGTCGAGGGCGTCGCGGACCTCGGCCGACCGCCAGCCGTCGGTGATCACCTCGCCCTGGGTCATCTCGTACAGCAGGCGGGCGCGGCCTCGGGTGGAGTCCTTCTCGTCGAGGGTGACCCGGTAACTGGGGCACATGACGTCGCCGCGGTGAGCGGCGGTACGGCATTTGCCGACGCCGACGCAGCGGCGGGTGGCCTTGGCGAAGTCGCCGTCGTCGGCGTGGAAGGCGAAGCCCCTCGAGGGCGGGGCCAGCGGCAGCGGCTTGCGGCGCGGGCTGACCTTGAGGTTGGCGTCCACGGGCAGCGGTCGCACGATCACGCCGGGGTTGAGGCCGTTGTCGGGGTCCCAGATGTTCTTGAACTCCTCGAACAGGGCGATGATGTCGGGCCCGTACATGAGCGGCAGCAGTTCGGAGCGGGCCTGGCCGTCGCCGTGTTCGCCGGACAGGGAGCCACCGTGCGCGGCCACCAGTTTCGCGGCGTCGGTGACGAAGGTGCGGAAGACGGCGGTGCCCTGCTCAGTGGTGAAGTCGAAGTTGATGCGAACGTGCAGACAGCCTTCGCCGAAGTGCCCGTAGACCGCGCCCTGTAGGTCGTACTGCGCGAGAAGGTGGTTGAACTGGCGTAGGTAGGAGCCCAGTTGATCCGGCGGCACGGCCGCGTCCTCCCAGCCGGGCCAGGCTTCGGAACCGTCGGTCAGACGGGTGGCCAGCCCCGCTCCGTCCTCGCGGATCCGCCACAGTCTCCGGGCTCGTGCGAGGTCGGTGATGACCTCGCTGCCCGTGCATCCCCTGGCCTGCCGAGCGGTCTCGGCGAGTTCCGTGGCTCTGGGCAGCAACTCGTCCGCCCTACCGCCGAGTTCCGCGAACAGCCATGCCCGGGCAGCGGGCAGGGTGTCGATCGCGGCGCGGGTCTCGGGGCGGGTGACGATGTCGGTCAGCGCGTGGTCGAGTCCCTCCAGCGCCAGCGGCTGGTGCCCCAGCAGGGCGGGCACGGCGTCGGCCGCTGCGCCGGCGTCCTGGAAGCCGAGGACTACCAGGGCCCGGGCAGGAGGTGGGGAGATGAGGCGGACAGTGGCCGAGAGGATCACGGCCAGTGTGCCCTCGCTGCCGACCAGGGCCCGGGCGAGGTTGAAGCGGCGCTCGGGCAGCAGGTGTTCCAGCGCGTAGCCCGACACCTGCCGCGGGAACTGGCCCAGTTTCGTACGCAGCGCGGCCAGGTTGTCCTGGGCGAGCCGGTACAGGGACGCGATCAGTTGCCCGCGGTCACCCCCGGCGGCGATGGCCTCGTCGATCTCCTGTTGTGTCATCTCCCCGAGCCGGACCACCGTGCCCCGGTAGGTGACCGCATCGAGTTCCAAGACGTTGTCAGCGGTGCGTCCCCAGGCGAGGGAGTGTGATCCGCAGGCGTTGTTGCCGATCATGCCGCCGAGCGTGCAGCGGCTGTGGGTCGACGGGTCGGCGCCGAACAGGAGGCCGTGGGCGGAAGCCGCCCTTTGCAGGTCGTCCAGGACGATGCCCGGCTCCACCGTGGCAGTCCGCGTCTGTGGGTCCAGTACGAGCAGGCCGTTGAAGTACCGGGAGAAGTCGAGCACGACTCCGGGCCCGACCGCCTGGCCGGAGGTGCTGGTGCCGGCTCCGCGCGAGGTGACCGGCACCCCCAGGCGACGGCACACGGCAAGGGCGTTGAGGACGTGCTCCCGCACGCGGGGAAAGACCACGGCGAGCGGGATCCGACGGTAGTTGGAGGCGTCGGCCGAGTACTGTGCCCGGCGGCCGGGGCCACGGGCGACCTCTCCGCAGTTCCCTCGGCCGAGGGCCTCGGCCACCTCCGCAGCATCGGGGTTGCCGAGGTCCTGGACTGTCGTGGCCACTGTGCCCGCCCCTTCTCATTCACCGGTCGCGCCGGTGCTTGCTCACCAGTCGCGTCGGCCCTGGCTCAGCTCACGATGCGGGTGGGGCCAGATGTTCGACAAGGGCCAGCAGAGCGCAAGAAATGACTCGGCAGGGCAACTAATTCTTATGCTGGCTGGGTCGTCCATCCCCTCCGCTCAGGAGTCCGTGTTGCTGAAGCCCCAGCACCTGCTCACGCTGAAGGCCGTCGTCCGCAGCGGTTCGTTCGCGATCACGGCCCGCGATCTCGGCTACACCGCTTCCGCGATCTCCCAGCAGATCTCCGCTCTGGAGAAGGAGACCGGACTGGTCCTGTTCGAGCGGGAGGCCCATGGGATCCGTCCGACAGCCGCGGCCCACCGCCTGGTCGACCTCAGCGACCGTGTGCTGGCCGCCCTGGACGACCTGGATCACCACGTGCAGGAGCTGGCCACCGGTGTCACCGGCCGACTGAGGCTGGGCAGTTTTCCCACGGCCGGCGTCAGGCTCGTACCGTCCGCCCTCTCGACGTTCGTCGAGACGCATCCCCGCGCGCAGATCCAGCTGGAGGAGGGCGAACCCGAGGAACTGGCCGCCGCACTCGGCGACGGCGACCTGGACGTCGCACTGGTGTACGAGTACGGACTCAGCCCCCGCCCATGGCCCGACGGTCTGACCCACCACCGGCTGCTGCGGGAAGACCTCGTACTGCTCCGCACCCATGACAGCGGCCTGAGCGCGCAGCTCCCCCACCTGTCCCGGGCCCGCTGGATCACCAGCCGCGAGGGCACCGCCGGTGCCCGGTCGCTCGTCCGGCTGTGCGCGGCGGCCGGGTTCGAGGCCGCGGTCGCCTTCCGCAGCAACAACTACGACGTCGTACGGGAGCTGGTGTCCGCGGGGCTGGGGGTCGCGGTGGTTCCGGCGCTCGGCCATGCGCCGAGCGACACGATCGAGGCCACCCGGCTCGCCCAGCGCTCGGCACACCGCACCGTGATGGCCCTGCGCCGCAGTGAGAACAGCAATCCACTGCTGGCCGGCATGCTGGACTCGCTGCGGCGCGCAGTGCCCGTGGACGAGCCGTTTCTGCACCCGGCCGAGTCGGCGTGCCCCGATGCATGACGCCGGCGAGCGAAACCTGCGCTACGTCGGGATGTCGCGCCGGGGTTCGGCCACCGCTCGCAGGACCTCGACCAGAGCCGCCACCGTGGGCCGGTGCTCGGCGGAGGAGCGGAACACCACGACGATGTGCCGCTCGATCGTCTCGCGCAGCCTCACCACGTCGAAGCGCGAGGCGCGCAGTCTGAGCATCAGATCCGTCACCGTGCTCACCCCGATGCCCGCCTCGACCAGCGCCAGAGTGGCCGCGGTGTCCGTCACCTCGTGCCGTATGTCCGGCTCGATGCCCGCCCGTCGGCAGGCGGTGCGTACGGCGCGGCCGTAGTAGCTGTCGGCCAGCGGCAGGATCCACCCCAGGTCCCGGGTGTCGGCAAGGGCGACCTCTTCGCGGCCGTCCATCCACCCGGCGGGCACCGCGAGGGAGAACCGCTCCCGGTAGAGTTGCGTGACCCGCAGGGCCGGGTCGCGCCGAATGGGCACGTCCGGATAGTCCAGGCCGAGCGCCAAGTCCACACCGCCGGAGGCGACAGCGTCGTACACCTCGTCCACGTCCATGTCGCGGCTGTGCACGTCGAGCCCGGGATGGGCCTCGTGCACGCGCCGCAGTGCCAGCGGCAGGATCTCGGCGGCGGCCGTCGCGAACAGGCCGACCCGCAGCACCCCGGCGACCTCGCCCCGGCTGCGCTCCAGCGCCTCGACGGCCTCGGCCTCCGTGGACAGGATCCGCTCGGCGTGCCGAGCCAGCGTCATCCCGGCGTCGGTCAGCTCCACCCGCCGCCCCACCCGCCGCAGCAGCTCCATACCGGTGGCCTTCTCCAGCGCGGCGATCTGCTGGGAGACGCCGCCAGGGGTGTACCCCAGGGCCTGGGCCACCGCGGTGATGGTTCCGCGCCGGGTCAGCTCCACCAGGGAGCGCAACTGGGAACTCGTCCAGTCCATATAGAGATGCTAATAGATCAGCTACACCAACTATTCATAGACGTCAACGATGGGGCTGCGTCACGATGGCGGGCAGATAGCTGATCAGCGTCTCTCCACTTACCGAGAGCCCAAGCCACGCCCCGAACGGATGCTTCTTCGGCTCAGGCGGCGGCCTCTGGAAGGGATGGCCCCTTGTCCGCCTCATCCACCTTCCGCACCGTTCCGCCGACCGCCGATGTCGTGATCATCGGCGGCGGCGTGATGGGCGCCAGCACCGCCTTCCACCTCGCCGAAGCGGGGGTGACCGACATCGTCGTGGTCGAGCGCGGCGACCTGTGCTGCGGCAGTTCGGGCAAGCCGATCGGCGGCGTACGCGCCCAGTTCTCCGACCCGCTCAACATCGAACTGGGCAGCCGCAGCCTGCGCGCCTTCCAGGACTTCCCGCACCGACCCGGCGCCGACATCCGCCTCGACAGCGTCGGCTACCTCTTCCTGCTCACCAGCAACCGGCAGGCCGCGGACTTCGAGACCAGCGTCAGGATCCAGAACAGCCTGGACGTCCCCACCCGCCTGATCGGCCCGGACGAGGCACGCGGGCTGTGTCCCTACATCAGCACCGACGGCCTCGTGGCCGCCGCCTTCTCGCCCACCGACGGCCACGCCCGCCCCGCCCTGGTCGTCCAGGGATACGCCGACGCCGCGGCCCGGGCCGGCGTCACCTTCGCCACGCACACCCGCGTCACCGGCATGGACACCGCCGACGACCGGGTCACCGCCGTCCACACCGACCGCGGCCGCATCGCCTGCTCCACCGTCATCTGTACGGCGGGCGCCTGGTCGGGGCAGATCGGCGACATGGCCGGCATCGACCTGCCGGTCAGGCCGGTACGCCGCCAGCTCGCCCTCACCGAGCCGCTCACGCCTCCGGCACCCCGTATCCCCTTCACCATCGACTTCTCGTCCTCGGCCTACTTCCACAACAGTGACGACGGCCTCCTGTTCGGCCTCGCAGACCCCGACCAGCCGGACGGCTTCGACACCACCTGGACCCCCGAGTGGCTCGAGCTCTTCCGGGACGTCGTACGCAGGCGAGCCCCCGAGTTGGCCGACATGGAGATCGCCGACGGCTGGGCCGGCCTGTACGAGGTCACCCCCGACCACAACGCCCTCATCGGACGCTCCAGCGAGCTCTGCAACTTCCTGTACGCCACCGGTTTCTCCGGCCACGGCTTCCTGCAGGGCCCGGCCGTCGGCGAAATCCTGCGCGACCTCTGCCTGGACCGCGAACCGTTCGTCGACATCTCCCCCCTCAGCGCCGACCGCTTCCGGGCCGGGGCCGAGATCCGCCCCGAAGCCCACGTGGTGTGAGCCCCGATGGAAAACGCGATTGAAAGCCCGATGGAAAGGCAGCCCCATCGATGATCAGCCAGTGGCAGCTGCGCGCCGCCTTCGCCGCCCGGCTCTCGGACATGTACGGGCGGGAGGTCCCCGCCTACACCACGCTCGTTGACGTCTCGCGCGAGGTCAACCAGGACGTCCTGCGCGCGCAGGGCGCCGACGCGGAACGGCTCGGCGCCATCAGCCGGGTGACCGCGGAACGGCACGGCGCCATCCGCGTCGGCACCCCCGCCGAACTGCGCCAGGTCGCCCGCGTCTTCGGGGCCCTGGGCATGCACCCGGTCGGCTTCTACGACCTGCGGGAGGCCGCCTCCAGCGCGGTGCCCGTCGTGTCGACCGCGTTCCGTCCCGTCGACGGCGAGGAACTGGCCCGCAGCCCCTTCCGTGTCTTCACCTCCATGCTCACCCCCGCGGACCCCCGGTTCTTCGACGACGATCTACGCTCCCGCCTGGAGACGTTCCTCGCCGCCCGCGAACTGTTCCCGCAGGAGCTGCTCGCCCTGGCCGACCGGGCGGAGGCCGAGCGTGAACTGCCCGAGGACGATGCCGAGGGGTTCCTCCAACTGGCAGTGGCCGCCTTCGAGTTGTCGAACCAGCCGATCGACAAGGCCTGGTACGAGACGCTGGAGCGGGTCTCCGCCGTGGCCGCGGACATCGGCGGCGTCCGCAGCACCCACATCAACCACCTCACCCCGCGTGTCCTGGACATCGACGAGCTCTACCGGCGCATGACCGAGCGCGGCGTCGAGATGATCGACACCATCCAGGGACCTCCCCGGTGGAAGGGCCCCGACCTGCTGTTGCGCCAGACGTCCTTCCGGGCGCTGGCCGAGCCCCGCGCCCTGCGCACCCCGGACGGCAGCGTGCTCAGCGGTGCCCTGCGGGTGCGGTTCGGCGAGGTCGAGGCCCGCGGCATCGCCGTGACCCGTGAGGGTCGCGCACTCTACGACCGCCTGATCGCCCTCGTCGACCAGCAGGCAGCACTCCGTCCCGGAGCCGACCGGGCCGAACTCGCGCGCGCCCTGTGGGCCGAGCACGTCCCCGGCACCGAGCGGGAGCTCGCCGCCCAGGGACTCGCGTACTTCACCTACAGCGTCGCGCCCGACCGGCCCCGGGACGGCAGCCGCCCGCCCACCGGCATCAACGACCTGGTGGAACAGGGCTGGGTACGGGCCGAGCCCGTCGTCTACGAGGACTTCCTGCCCCGTTCCGCGGCCGGCATCTTCCAGTCCAACCTCAGCGGCGAGGGCTCCAGGGACAACGAGCAGGAAGGCGCCGCCTACGACAGCGAATGGCTCTCCGGCGCCATCGACCGCGAAGTCCTCGACCCCTTCGCCTTGTACCGGCGGCAGCAGAACAACTCCCTCGCCCAGGTCGCCCGGGAGCTGCAACTCGACAGCGCGCTCGGCTGACCCCGCAGGTCCGGCCTCCTCACCCTCACCACCCTCAAGGGAGCATCATGACCAGCACCACCCTGCCCACCACGGAGGACTTGCGCGCCCGTGCCCGTGCGAGCCTGAAGCGCATCGGCGTCACCATCCCGGACGGCACCGACTTCCACGCCCGTACGCCCATCACCGGCGAGGACCTCTTCGGCCTGACCGCCGCGACCGTCGCCGACACCGAGGAGGCCGTCACCGCCACCCGCGAGGCGTTCCTCACCTGGCGCAGCACTCCTGCGCCCCGCCGCGGCGAACTGGTCCGCCGACTGGGCGAGTTGCTGCGCGGTCACAAGCGCGACCTGGCCGACCTCATCACCATCGAGGCGGGTAAGATCCGCTCGGAGGCGCTCGGCGAGGTCCAGGAGATGATCGACATCTGCGACTTCGCGGTCGGCCTGTCCCGTCAGCTCTACGGGCGCACCATCGCCTCCGAGCGCCCCGGCCACCGCCTCGCCGAGACCTGGCACCCGCTGGGAGTGGCCGGCGTCATCTCCGCGTTCAACTTCCCCGCAGCCGTGTGGTCGTGGAACAGCGCCGTGGCCTTGGCGTGCGGCGACACGGTGGTCTGGAAGCCCTCCGAGTTGACCCCGCTGATCTCCCTGGCCTGCGACCGACTGCTGGCCCAGGCCGCCGAAGAGGCCGGCGCCCCCCGCGACGTACACCGCCTGCTGCTCGGGGACCGCGCCATCGGCGAGAAACTCGTGGACGACCCGCGCGTCGCTCTCATCAGCGCCACCGGTTCCACCCGTATGGGCCGCGAGGTCGGCCCCCGCGTCGCGGCCCGCTTCGGGCGCAGCCTGCTGGAACTCGGCGGCAACAATGCCGCCGTCATCGCCCCCTCGGCCGATCTCGACCTCGCCGTCCAGAGCATCGTCTTCGCCGCCGCGGGCACGGCGGGCCAGCGCTGCACCACCTTGCGCCGCCTCATCGTCCACCGCGACATCGCCGACACGCTCGTCGCGCGTCTGACGGCCGCGTACGCCAAGCTCCCCATCGGCGACCCGTTCGACGAGGGCACCCTCGTCGGACCGCTCATCTCCACTACGGCACTCGACGGCATGCAGGACGCCCTCACCCGGGCCCAGGCACAGGGCGGCAAGATCCTCGCGGGCGGGAACCGGCGGCTGGCCGACACGGCGCCGCAGGCCGCGTACGTCGAGCCTGTCATCGTCCGCGTCGACGAGCAGACCGACGTCGTCCGGGAAGAGACCTTCGTCCCCATCCTCTACGTGCTGACCTACGACACGTTCGAGGAGGCCATCGCGCTGCACAACGACGTCCCGCAGGGCCTGTCCTCCAGTGTCTTCACCCGAGACCAACAGGAGGCCGAGCTGTTCCTCTCCTCCGAGGGCTCCGACTGCGGCATCGCCAACGTCAACATCGGCACTTCCGGAGCGGAGATCGGCGGTGCCTTCGGCGGCGAGAAGGAGACCGGCGGCGGCCGCGAGTCCGGCTCCGACGCCTGGCGCGCCTACATGCGCCCGGCCACTAACACCATCAACTACTCCAGCCGTCTCGCCCTCGCCCAGAACGTCAGTTTCCTCTAGGCACCGCCGCGTGGCCCGGCCGCGTCACAGTTCGTCGTGCGGGCATGGCCGGGCCGCCGAGGGCGACCAGCAGGAGCTTGCCTCGAAGACCCCGCAGACGCACTGCCGCGGCGCGTCGCCTTCAACAGTCACCCATCGTGATCGCCCCGCCGGCTTCGACGACCGTGGGTTACCGGTAGTTCGTCAAACCCGGCGGTAGCGTGGGTTGACGACGGGGCCGGTTGGGCGTAGGGCGGTGGTAAGAGTCAACTGCCGTCGTGGGGGCCGAAGATGACCGCCCGCCGTCCGTGTCCGCCCGCGCCGGGTCCGTTGGAGGAGTACGCGGCCCGGTTCGATGACCTCTTCGGCAGCCTGGCTCAGCGACGGGGATTTCGTGAGTATCTGACCGGGCTACTGGCGCCGCGGGACCGGAACAAGACGATCACGTGTCTGGCCGGGGCGGAGCCGGTGGTCGGTGCCGGCGGCCCGGGGGTGCAGCGGCTGCAGTTCTTCCTGTCCGAAGCCGCCTGGGACGCCGACCGGGTCAACGGGCGGCGGCTTGAGCTGCCGCGGGTGCAGGAGGCGACCGCGCCGCACAGTGGCGGGGTGATCGTCATCGACGACTCCGGAGACCGCGAGGCCGGCACGGCCACCGCACACGTGGGACGGCAGTGGCTGGGCCGGCTGGGCAAGACCGACAACGGCATCGTCACGGTGACCACGGTGTGGACCGACGGACGGATCTACTACCCGCTGCACGCGCAGCCGTACACCCCCGCCCGTCGCTTCCCCCGCGGCCGGGCCGATCCCGGCTTCCGTACCAAGCCGCAGATCTCCGCCGCCCTCGCGGTGCGCGGCAAGGAAGCGGGCTTCGCCTGCCGGGCCGTGGTGGCCGACTGCGCCTACTCCACCAGCGACGACTGGTACCTCGCCCTGCGCGACGCCGGACTGCCCTGCGTCGTCGCGCTCAAGCCGCACCGCGGCACCTGGGCCCGCGCCGACCAGCCACACACCCCGATCGACGCCGCCCGCGCGCTCGCCGGCACCGACCCCGACCATCCAGGCGACTGGAGGCCCATCGAGCGCCACTTCCGTGACGGGCACACCGAGACCTGGTGGGCCGCCGATGCCCGCCTGGGCGGCTACGGCCCCGACTCACCCTGCCGACTGGTCGTGGCCACCACCGACCCGGTCGGCCTGCCGGAGAAGGCCACCTGGTACCTGGCCACCAACCTGCCCCACCCCGACGCCCCGCACGCCACCACCAGCGTCCACCCGCCCGCCAACCTCGCCGAGATCGTCCGCCTTCACGGGCTGCGGCCCTGGATCGAGCAAAGCTACAAACAGATCAAGGACGAACTCGGCTGGGCCGACTTTCAGGTCCGCTCCGACACCGCGATCCGGCGTCACCAGACGCTGGTGAACTGCGCGTTCACCTTCTGCTGGGACCAGTGGTTCGCCCCACCCGGGGCGCTGGACGACACCGCACCAGATCCCTGCCCCGACGACCGGCCAGAGAGGGGGCACCGTCACACCCCACGAGCCCCAATTGCCCTGCTGGCCAGGGCATTACGGGCCGTCCGCTCCTGGCTCACCCCGGCCATTACCCTGCGCAGCTGGTGGCGAGCCTGGACCGACAAGGACCCGCCGCTCGAACTTCAAGCCCTCCTCGACGCGGTCACCGCCGGCAGACCCCTTGATCTATACCGCCGGGTTTGACGAACTACCGGTAATGGGCCAGCTCTCAGCCAAAAACCTGCACCGCAGCGATCCGCAGGCCAGGCCCCGGGCAACTGACGACGGCGGCGCGCTCTTGGGGCGCGATGGGTTACCAACTTCGCCAGTGAGCCGTTCCCCGGCGAAATCAGCGCCGGTATTGCCAAGCTGAGCCCGAACCTCGGTACTCGGCCACCGGCATCGGCTCGACCCCAGGGCGCATGCGCGCCCGATACAGCTTGCCCGCGAGGTGGTCGAGTTCGTGAGCGACCAGGCGGGCAAGCCCTCGTTCGAAGACGGAGAAGCGGCGAAGGCTGTCGACGGATTCGTGCTCAACGCGGAGCATCAGCGGGCGCGGGACGAGCCCTCGACCACCACCGGGCTGAGCAATGTCAAGGGCTCGCCCGCCGGCGGCCGGACGATGGCTAGGGCTCTCCCGATTCCGATCTGCGGCGCCGCGATGCCCATCCCCTTCGCGAAGTCATGAAGCGCCGCGACACGATCGGCAGCAGCGTTCAGCGCCTCGACCACCCGAGCCGCTTCCTGAACCTCCGCCGGGAACACGAAGGCACGAGCGACTTCGAGCAGTACCGGGTCGCCTTCCTGAACGATCCCGGACGCCTGCATCCGGCTGGTGATCTCCGCCGTCATCGGCGCACCTTCACTCTCTGACCCGCTCCAACTCCGAGCCCCCGCACTTTTAGGTCAGCGGCATGCCGCCAACGTCCGACAAGGTCAAACACGGCAAGCCGTCGATTCAGCACCTGACAACAGATGATCGACTTCGTGCGCGACCAGCCGGGCGAGCCCATCGGTGAAGACCGTCGTCTGACACGTCCCGTCGAAGTCCTGATGCCGTACCCGCAGCGTGCGCGGGCGGGGAACCTTGCCGCGGACATCGAAGAACGACAGACAACCCTCGAACTGCTCATCGGTGTCTGCCGACTCCTCGACCACCACGGGGTTCAAGAGAGTGATGGCATCGCCCTCGGCCGGGCGGACGATGGCCGCACGCCGACCGACCCCGATTTGTGGAGCGGCTACGCCCATCCCCTTGCTGAAGGTGTGCACTGTTGCCGCAATGGACGGTGTGGTCACTGGCCTGCTCCTCCCTCAGCTCCGTAAAGGCCATGTGCCTCATGTACCTGATACCGCCACAACCTGTCTGCCTGCGCGGATGCTTGGCAGCTGTAGATAAGGCCGGTCTGTCGGTACCGCTCGACGGGGATGGGGCCGACTTAATCGGCGGGTTCGGCGATCAGCGCCGTACCGATCTTGCGGAAGCCGAGTCGGGCGTAGACCCGCGCGACATCGTCGTCACCTGCCGACAGGAAGACGGTTGCCGCGCCTCGCGATCGGGCGTCGGCCACCAGTGCCGCAGTAACCGCGAGTGCAAGACCGCGACGGCGAACTGCGGGGAGCGTTCCGACGCCGACGATCTCGCTGACTCCTGCGAGCGCTTGGTGCTGGCCCGCGGACAGTGCTGATCCGTGCTCGACAGCTGCGGCGACCGCCGTCAGACCCGCCCGGATACGCACGATCGCGCGTTCCACCGATCCGTCGGCGACGCGGGCGTCGATCGCTTCCGCCAGTTGTGGTGTTCCCGCGAGACCGACGTGGGTTCCAGGCTCGGCGAAGGCGAGATGAGGAACGGCCAGGGCGCTGGGCAGTATCGGATCGTCCGCGCCTATGATCTGCACGGATGTGTTCCCGGACAACCCCTCCAATGGAGCTGCGGGAGTACCGGGATCGAGCACCATCAGCGGATGTTCGTGGACCACGAGTCCCGACTCTTCGGCTGCTGCCCGCAGCGTGGGCGTGGTCTCGGCGACCCATTCGAAACTCTCCGCGATTCCCAGCTCCCGCTGGCGGGCACGGACCTTCTGCACGTCGATGGACTCCAGCGGTCCGGACCATCCCCGTGCGGGACGTGCGTAGAACGGCCAGCCCTGGCCCTCCCGCACGAACAGGGTGAGCGGCCCGTGGTCCTCGACGCGGGCGCCGTGGCGCGGGACCGCGTTGTAGTACTCCTCGAGCCGGTCCAGCAGTGCCCGCTCAGGGTGATCGTCAAAATCGGCAGAAGTCACGCCGGGCATCCAAGCAACAGGGCACCGGCGGCGCCACTTCATTTCGACCCGTCCGCAGGGATGCTCGGCCGGAAATCGCTGCCGAGATCGTTAGCCGGCGGCGTCTTGCGGGTGGCAGCTGCTTGCGTGGCTCCGGCCAGACGGACTCCAGAGCCGCCTTCACCGTCCGGAAGCCCACCCCGTACTTGCGCTGCACGGCCCGGTTCGACATCCCCGCCCGGACATCACGGCGGATCGCCGCGTACAGATCGACCTTGGACTTCGGTGGCACCGGCGCCCCCTCCGCGCGGACCTGTTTGATCTTCACAACCCAGACAACTCGCGCGGCCTTCCGTATGTCGCCTGACGTGACCAAGATCAATCGCGAGGCAGTCCGTGACGAAACCGGCGTCGCGTCGCTCAGCGCGCCCTGATCACCATCTGGCTGCACCGGCGAGGTCGCGGAGCTGATCGATCGCTGACTGCCGCGCTCGTCTACAGCGGCCTCCAGGCCGTCGATGCAGATAGCGACCGGGCTGGCTCTGGTCACCTGTGTGTGCGGTCTAGGCCGGGGCACCCCCGGGCGTTGTGCGGCCGACCCTTCAACCGGACTACGTCAGGACGAGAGGCACGGTGATGGTGAGGTGTTCGTCGGTGGTCGGCCGGGCGGTGGCAAGAGCGTTCATACGAGCTGCGAGGTGGCCGATCACCCGGCTGGTCAGTTCCTCGTCCCACTCCGCTGTGCCTTCCGGCGGCAGGCGCATCTCCTCCCTGGCAGGTGGGTTGTCACCGAGGTAGCGCGCGGTGTCCATGTTGACGACCCAGCAGGCCAGTGCGATCTTCACCTGCCCGGGTGCCGCCCACTGCGCCCGTATGTGGGCGCACATGCTGAAGTCGTCCCCGCCGAATGTGACCGTCGTGGAGAACGACCTGCCACGGGGGTATTGCCGTATCAGCTTGAGTACTGCTGGTTCCACAACGGCTCGCGCCATAGGTTCCGTATACACCGTCTGCCCCCCTGTCGAGCCTGGCCTTCAGCATCCCAGACGGGGCCTGCGACGGACAGATCGGCTGCCGTCCCGACCGTTTCCCCTCCAGGGGAACACTGTGCACGGCATGCGAACGGCGCCGCGCCCTGGGGGATGCTGTTGGCCAATTCGGGACATGACCTACGGTCTTCAGGATCTGGCCCGGGTGGCTGGCTGCTGCGGAACAATCGCGGGGCAGCCCGTAAGCGGCTGGCGGCCGTACAGGGCGTTTCGTCCTTGCGGCTGTGGGACAGCCCGCCGCCCCGCTTCCGTCCAGGCCGGGAGGTCGAGGTCCCACGCCGAATTTCGATGACGAGCGCCATCCCCCGCCCCCCTTTCCCTGTTCTCGTCGTCCTCTCCGGCTTGGCCGCCCGAGAGGAGTGGCCTAGAACCCGGGGCTCACCCAGTGCGCCATGACTCCCGTACGTCCGTCGCCGTTGCTGATGACGGAGGCGAGGTTGCTCCCGATGCGGTAGGCGTGGAGCGTGATGACGTCATTGAGGTCGAACTTCTCCAGGATCGTCTGCCCGGCGGTGGTCTGCATGACAGTGTGTCCCCCGGTCAGTGCTTCAGTGCCCGGGATGAGCTGGCCGTTCTTGAACAGTGCAGTGCGGACGAGCTCACTCGCCGCTGCGGTCCCGCCGGTGTACGAGCGGGCGTGGTAGGAGATCTCCCACACCCCTGGGAAGGGGATCTTGAGTTCCTCGACCTCGGAGATCCGCTCATCGGCGCGGTCGGCGCCGGCGAGGTCGTGGCTGAAGTCAACCGGGCTGGTCTGGAGCCACGTCGAACCCTGCCGGTAATTCGCTGGAGTCGTCATGCCATTCACTTCCTTTGCCGCGTCGGGATACACACTGACCGTGCCGGGTGTTCGTGCCGCTTGGGCGGCGGTTGCCAAAGTGACCTGAGATTGGGTCGCCCGCAGCGGTGCCCGCGTTGATGCTTACGGCGTTGCCTGCTCTGGACCGGCGCAGGGCCGGACCAGAGCGCCACGGCGGCCGGGCGCGCTACACGTATTCGAGCAGCCAGCTGACTGGAGCCTCGTCGACCATGTCGGCGGCGGTCTTCTTCACCCGCCCGATGCTGACCTTCTGCGTCCCCGCAGGAAGCTTCTCAGCGACGCGCGGGCCGGCGGCCGTGATGTCCCAGTTGCTGACGACGGTCCAGCTCGTGCCGTTGTGGAGGGCCACCCTGAGCCGCACGTCCGCCCAGTCGCAGCCGAAGCTGAGAAAGGCGTCCGCCCAGGCAGCGGGGCTGACCTGGTTGGGCTGCGGGATGGCCAGGACGATGCCGTACTTGTAGTGAATGAGACCGCCGGCCTCATTGATCATGAAGCCGTGGGGGATCTCGCCGGTCTGGAAGTCGGACTGAGTGGGCACCTGCACTCCTCGTCTCTCTGTGCCCGGCAGCGTTGAGACCGTGATTCCGGGCGCCGGAGGGCCAGCAGTACGCCTGCGATCAGCGCACAGCTCAATATTCGAGGTGCCTGTGCCGCCGTGGAGTCAATTACCTGATTCAAGACGATTAGTTGGCTAATGCGCGTGTGCGAGTTTATGTGCGACTAAAGATCGCGTTACCTATGATTTAAGCTATTTCATGATGGACTGACTAGAGATCTTTAACGGCTGAGGTTACGGCGGTTGGAGGTCGAGCCCCGTCTTGGCGATGAGGCCTTCGATGAGGCGGGGGCGGTACTGCATCCGTTTCAGCCGCGTCTTCACCAACGCGGTGAGCTGGTCGAGGCTGTGTTTCGTGAGGTTGGCCAGCGATCTCTTCAGGTGCGACCACACGCCCTCGACGGGGTTGAGCTCCGGGGCGTACGCCGGTAGTTGGTAGACGGTCAGCCATAATCGGGCCGCGATCAGCTCCCGCATGGTGCGGCTGACATGCGTGTTCAGATTGTCCCAGACCAGGACGAGGGGGCCGCCGAGCTGCTGGTGCGCGGCATCGAGCAGGCGGGCGTAGTCGGTCTCGGTGAAGCCCTTGCGCCGGTGCTTGGCGGGGCCGCGGTCGAGGTGGATGCGGTAGATCAGCCGGGGCCGATGGCCGGTTTTGGTGCAGATCAGCGCCGCCATGGAGACACGTTTGGTGCCTGCGGCGGTGACCCGCACTACCGGGGTGCGGCCCCGGTGGCCCCAGGTGCGGCCCTTGGGCGGCCTCAGGCCCTGGCCGGCTTCGTCCTCGAAGCAGAGCCAGGCGCCCAAGTCCGCCGCCCTCTTTTTATGACGGGCCACTGCTCGTCCTTCCATGCGGCGATCTTCGCCTCGTCCCGCTCGGTGGCCTTGCGGGAGGGGACCTGCACGCTCCAGCCGATGCGGTGCAGCAGCAGGTCCAGCCCGGCCAGGGTGTACTCGACGCCGAACCGGCGGCGCACGACCTCGGCGATCCTCGCCAGCGTCCAGCACTGGTCACTCCAGCCGGAGGCGGCCGGGCCGGCATCCAACACCGTCTCCAGCACGCGCAGTTGTCCCGCGTCGAGCTTGCAGCGGGCGCCGCCGGGGCCCTTGGAGGCCAGGGCCTGCCGACCGCCTGAAGCCAACGCCCGCCGCCATCGATTCGCCGACATCCGGGTCACCCTGAACCGTCGGGCGACCTCCCGGTCACTGCCCCCGGCCTCGATCAGGTCAGCAGCTGCCAGCCGGACTTGCTCACGCCGAGCCCGTTCCTCAGCCGTCAATCCACCGCCATCGGGATACCTCATCCTCCCGGCATAGCGCCGCACACGACAGCCGTCACGACCCCACGTAACCCGCACCCTTAAAGATCTCTAGATGAGTAACCCGGCATCACCAGAAGGTGTGTGATCAGGTGGCGGTGAATTCGTGGGCGGGACCGCCGCGCCGTTCCACCCACTGCGGGTCGTCCATGATGGCCTCGGGATCGGCGATGCCAGCGCCTTCAAGGAACACGACCAGGTCGTGGTCGCTGTAGGCGGTGCCGAGGACCTCATCCCGGCCCTGGCGGTGCACGGTGACTCTCCGGCCGCCCGTTCCGACGGGCCGGTGCACGATGATCGGTGCGCTGGTCACGCCTCCCAGCGTGCCCTTGGCGGGATCTCGGGGCGAGCCGGCCGGGGCGGTCAGGGAGTGTCGCCGCCCCAATCCCAGCGGGTCGGGTCGCCGGGGCGTGGGTCGTACAGAGCCCGCCCGTCGGGGCCGAACTGTCCCAACTCGGTCTGGAGGGACACGCCGGTGTCGACTTCCGTCTGCGTCCAGCCGGTGATGTCGAGCAACAGGCCGTCCAGCGGCCCGCCGACCAGCTCGGCGTAGAGCCGCTCTGGCCGCGGGCCAGGGTGGTCGTAGTCGGCGCCGTAGACCCGGCGGCGCAGCAGCTGCTCCTCATCACGGTCCATCCGCTCAGCCTGGCAGCCGCCGCTGACAGCCCGGGTCACGCGAGGCCGTAGGCCGTCGTCTTACACAGGCCGCTCAGACCGACGGATGGGCGGCCTAGCGATCTTCGACGATGAAGCACGCTCGCTGGTAGAGCTCGTCGAATGTGATGATCTCGATGTCCTGGATCGATGTCCGGTACAGCTCGAAGGAGTTGATCTTCTCGGGGTTCACGGCACCGTTGTGAGTGAACTCGCGCAGACTGCCGATCACCACGACCTGCCGGGGCCGGGTAGTGGACAGTTCGACGCCGGTCGGGGTGCCGTCGTCGTCGTAGAAGCGGGTGAGGAACTCGCGGGAGATGAGCTGCTGGGCCTTGCTGGCGGTCTTCTGCACCTGCGCCACGCCGCCGCCCAGTTCTTTTGAGGCCTGGTAGACGCCCGCGCGGTACTGGGTCTTGGCGAGCAGCTCCGTGTCGTGGGTCTTGATTTCACAGAAGAGCATGCTGCTGATCAGGCCCTTGGAACGCATGATGGCGTCGATGCGTTTCCCGGCTCCGCCGAAAATGTTCGCGCCGGTGGTGATGCGTTCCAGCTTGCCGTCGCCGATGGATTCGCAGGCGATGAGGTTGAGTCCGTAGCCGAAGATCCACTGGTTCGCCTCGAAGAAGGCCTGCCAGACCGCCTCCGCCCCGCGCGTCGTTGCCAGGCTCTCCTCCTGCTGGAAGTAGTCCCGATCGGTCAGCAGCCGCTCGAACCTCTGGAGCTGCTCTCTGCGGTTGCTGATCAGCCGGATGTCCTCTTCGGTGAGCCCACCCCCAATCGCAGTCCTGACCGCGCCGAGAACCATCGTCCGGTCCTGGCCGGCCAGCAGCTGGGTCAGTTGGCCCTCGTCCCCGGCCACGAGCTGGAGGGAGCCGCCAGGCGTGCTCAGCCCCGCACAACCCTGGAGGAAGTTGATGACCTTCCAGAAGTTCTCGTGGACATCCCCGGTGTCAACGAGCGCCTTGACAGCCCGGGTGGCCCCGGTATCGGGCACCGTATACGTGGCGGAGACCTCCCCTGCCTTCCTCTTGTCCTTCTTCCACAGCTTGATCCTCGGCGTGAAGGTGTCGCCCTTCTTGATGATGGTGACGCTGCACAGGGTGGCCACCTGGGGGCGGTCGTCGAGGACGAAGTCGGTGATCATCCGGCGTGCGCGGGTGTCGTAGAGGTAGTGGAACCCGCTGCTGTCCTGCGCGGCACGGATCTCCAGATCGGCGAAGTCCCTGCGGGTGACGTCGAACTCGGTAGTGGAGAAGGAGATGCGGAGACCGCGAACGATGGGGGTAGCGGGTGCCGCAGCCTCAGTCCGCCAGTCCGGTGGGATGTTGGGCAGCGGCCGGGTATCGCCTTCGACCACAAGGTTCTGGACGTCGGTGCGTCCGAGCTGGCTGAGCAGGGGTTCCAGTGTCCGCCAGATCACCTCCTTCATCTCCGGGGTGCAGGCGGGCTGGAGCTCGCGCTCCACGGTCAGGACTGCCTCGTAGGTTGCCGCCGTCCAACCGTCACCAGGCATGGGGTGGAAGAAGCCACCATCACGGCGCAGGGTCAGGACAGCCGTGCGCAACAGGTCACATGCGGGCTCCTCGCCGGCGCAGTCCAGGAGGCTGTAAGTCTGCCCGAGGACCAAATCGAGCTTGCCCGTGTCGTCGTCATTCAGCGGCAGCGAGACCAGCGGTCCCGTAGGCGGAAGCCGGACCGGCGTGTAGATAGGGCGGCCCGAGAGGAACTCGTATGAACGCAGACCCCATCCGTCCGGTGCCAGCAGCCGGTTCAGCTCCTCAACCTGCTTCATCGCCTCCTCGACACCGGCCGCGACCTCGGGATGGACCGTTCGCGCCAGGAAGGCGAGCAGCACCTCGTCCGGTCCGTCGAAGAGCTCCAACCGGGGGTCCTCGAAGATCCAGTCGTCGTCCAGGTCTTCGTTGTTAATCCGGTGCTGTTGGATGTCAGCGCGGACAGTCGGGAGCCGGCTGTTCTCGGGGGCAGGCTGGTCCAGGTCGTAGAGGTGCTCCAGGAACGTGACCTCGTCCAGTTTCCCCCACCAGGGGCTCGATATCTCGCGCAGGTAGTTGAAGATGTCGTGCCGCGTCACCGATGTGATTGATGGCTGCGGATGTGCCGGAGCGGGGTCACTGGACGTCATGTGTCTCAGGATGAAGGGCAGGGAAGCCAGGTACCGGCAGATCGAGATTTTTCCCCTCCTCCCAGACGAGACGTCAGGCAGAGTGCCGCAGGTCCGGGGGCCCCTCCCGCCCGACCACGTCGACCATGGCCTTGTGCGGGGTGGGCGGGAGCAAGGGGTGCAGGGTGTCCCAGGCTTCGTCGACGCGGGCTTCGCTCACACATGCCTGTTTCGGTGCAGACACATCGCGCAGCGTAAGCGACCCGGCGGTGAGCAACTACGGAGTTTCCCCGGGCTACGTGGAAGGCATAGCCGCATGACCTGGTCCTTGCCCGAGCCGATGCTCACCGTGGCCGCGGACAGCCCTGCGCTGTCCGCTGGGCGGGCCGCGGAACCCAAGTGGGACGGCTACCGTGCTCAGCTCGCCGTGTACGCGGGCGGGCGGGTGCTGCTGCGCTCACGGCGCGGCACGGACATGACGGCCTCGTTCCCCGAGATCCGGGCGGCGGCCCTGGCGCAGCTGCCGGAGGACACTGGGCTGGATGGCGAGCTGGTGGTGTGGGAGCGGGACCGGCTGGCGTTCGAGCGGCTGCAGCAGCGGCTCGCCCGGCGCGGGGCAGCTGCCGCTCAGGCGGCACGGGAGTGGCCGGCGCACTTCGTGGCCTTCGACCTGGTCCACCGAGGCGACGACCTGACTGGCTGGCCGTACGCCCGGCGCCGTGCGGCGCTGGAGACGCTGTTCGCGGAGCGCGGCCTGACGGCACCGTGGGTGCTGTGCCCGTCGACGACCGACCCGGCCGTGGCGCGGGAGTGGCTGTCGTGGACTGCGGCCGGGGTGGAGGGACTGTGCTTCAAGCGGCTGGAGGAGTCCTATCGCTGGGGTGTGCGGTCGTGGCGGAAGTACAAGGTGAGGGTCACCACGGAAGCCGTGATCGGCGCGGTCACCGGGTCGCTTGCCGCGCCCCGCACGCTGTTGCTGGGCCGCTACGACCCGGCGAGCCGCCCGCGGTACGTCGGCCGCAGCACCACCCTGTCCGGGGCCGCCGGCCGCGCTGTGGCCGACCAGCTGGCCCCGCCGCGCGGCGTGCATCCGTGGACGGGCTGGACGTTCTCGGCAGGCTGGGGAACGCAGCGCACCCTCGATGCCGTCCTGGTGCAGCCGGAGGTCGTGATGGAAGTCGACGTCGACGTCGCCCGCGACAGCGCCGGACGGTGGCGGCACCCGGCCCGCCCCCACCGCATCCGCGCGGACGTCGACGTGGCGGAGGTGCCGCTGTTCGGCGAAGGCGGCGCCCTGTAATGAGTCAGGGCCGGGCCGTGGTCGGCTCCACGGTCGGGCCGGCCACAGCGGCCGCGGTGAGCTGCTGGCGCAGGTCCAGGTAGCAGCGCAGCCGTACGCCGGGCTGACCGGCGTCCCGCGTCGTCTGCTCCGCTGTGGCCGTCGCCCACCGGTCGGCGAGCAGCTGCTGGAAGGCGAGCGCGGTGGCGTCGTCGGCGTCCGCGACGTCGACGACGAGCAGGCCCGGCTCGCTCACGTGCGTCTTGTGGATCGGGTCCATGTACGGCACTACGCCCGGTCACCCCGGGAGAGTTCCGCCGCTGCCGTGTCTTCACCCGACCGAGTGGCAGGCCGTCAGGGGATGTCGCCGCCTCAGTCCCAGTGGGTCGGATCGCCGGGCGCGGGTCGTCGTCCTAGTCCACGTCCTGCCGCGCATCAGCTGGCGCGTCATGTGACGCCCAGGTGCTGGCACCCGTGCGGCGGTGCCTCCCGGCCGAAGGTCGCGAACCCGCCCTGGTCCGTGAGGTCCAGGGCGAGTTCGGCGTGGGCCCTTGAGGGGTGCCGGAGGGGTCCCGGCGGTAAGCGACGTTGCCGGTGCCGGCTTACGCGCGGTGGAGTTTCCAGTCGCCGACGTTCTGGGCCCGGTTGTAGTAGGCGTTGGTGCACACGTCGTACTTGCTGCCGCCGGCGGTTCCGTGTCCGTTCGTTTCCAGGAAGCCGCCGTTGTCGCCGTAGGTGTTCCACAAGTGGATCACGTCGCCGGGCCGGACGTGCTGGTCACCGGGGCTGGACGCCTGGACGAAAAGGCGCCAGCGGCCGGTACCGGGGGCGCGGTCCTGGTCCTTGGACGTCGAGACGTTGTACTTGCCGCCGCTGTTCTTCTGGTCGGCGATCGCGTGCCCGTTGGTGTCGAGGTAGCCGCCGTCACCGCCGTAGAGGTTCCGCAGGTAGACCAGGTCCCCGCTGACCACGTTGGCACCCACGGCTTTGCCCTCGGCGGAGAGGATCTGCCAGGTTCCGGTGCCCTCTCCCCGCGTGGGCGAGTCCGCCGTCGACACCCCGTACTTCGCCCCGCCGTCGCTGCTGTGGCCGTTGGTGTCCAGGTAACCGCCCGCCCAGCTGTTGTAGCCGTTCTGCAGGTGGACCTGGTCGCCGTACTTCAGCTCGTTCGCCATGCTTCTCCCTTGGTCAACGGAAGGCACGCGGACGGTTCCCGCCCCCGATGGCCAGGTCATCCCCCCGCAGCTATCCGAGTGTCACCGTCTCGCCGCAGGCCCTGACCTGCTCCGGATGCCAAACCGCCCGTGAGGGGGGCACTGGAAGCGCAACCGCGGTTCACAAGAACCAGGGGCGCGCAGAACTACGGCATCGTCCGTCCCGAGGCGATCTGGGCCGATCTCGCGGCAGCGGTCTGAAGATCCCTCCGCTGCCGCTCGGCTGCCCGTCCATCGACGCCTAGCCGAACGGCAAACCGAATCGTTGACACAGATCAGCTGAACAGTGACACAGCTGAGTGTGCCCACCTGGGGAAACGGGGGGTTGATGACACAGGCCAGCTCCACTGTTCAGGCCGGGCGCGGGCCACGATCTGGCCGTCGGCGGCCTGGAGGCGGGCGGTCTTCGTGTGGCCGTCGCACCATCTACCGGGCGTCGCCGTCGTTACGTTCTGCGCTGCTCACGAGTGCGCGCGATGTATGGTCACAAGCGTCACGCTCCGCCCTCGAATCCCGCCCGGAGAGGCTCACGGGATCCAAGAAGCGGACATAAGGGAACATATTCAAGGCGGCGTGACACTTTTCCAGGGGAGCGTGACAGGCAGTGTCACACTCACGCTCTGTCAGCGTGACACCTTGCCGAATGAGACGGTCCCCCTCGATCGAGCAGCAGATCTGCTTCACATACCCCGGACCGAGATCATCTGATCCACGGCTTTCTGAACCTTCGGCAGGAACGCTGCGATGGTCTCGCTATTGGGTTCCTCGCCGAGCAGGTCCAGAGCGGTCGCGTGAGTGAGGACGATGTCGGGCTGGTAGACCAGGCCTGCGGCCCACACGTCCAACTCCGCTTCGGTGCCCCCGTCACCCGGACCGTAGTTGATGTACAGAACGGGGAGCTCAGCGGAAGAGTCCAAAAGGGTACGGATGTCTGTGACGGTAACCTGCGGCGCTGGCCTGTCGACGGTCGGTTCCATGGTGTGACGCTCCTCCGGCTGATAGTTGAGTCAGCCTATGTCCGCTGCGGCGGTCAACCCGATGGGATCGGGGAGGGCCGGGGCATTGCGGAGGGTGAGATCAGCTCTGCCCGGACCGGGCGCGGGCGAGAAACGCAGCGAGTTCGCCGGTGGCCTCGGGGTCAGCGGCGGCGAGCCGGGCCGCGAACGCCAGCTGGTCGACGTCGGCGCCCGGCGCGAGGTGCGCAAGTTCGGTGAGCAGTGCGGCATGGGCGAGCAGATGCGTCGGCAGCAGATCGGCGGCGGCCGCGCGGACGGCCGGATCGGCATAGTGCCCGCGGTGCGCGGCCAGGGCGTGGGCGAGCCAGGTGTCGACGTCCTTCTGCATGTACGAGCCGGCCCGCCGGGTGAGTTCGTCCCGGACGGCTTCGTCGCCCTCGCGGGGCTCGGTCTGCTCCAGCGTGCCGAGCTCGCGCAGCGCCTGGAGCTCATCGGCGCGAACGGCGATCCGGGCGGCTTCACGCAGCTCGGCTTCCCGGGTGGCGGCGGCCGCGGCGTCGGTGGCGAGCTCCGCCTGGACGACGTCGTCGGCGTCCGGGTCGTAGACGGTGCCGGAGGGAGCGGCGGCGAGCAGCTGGTCGATGCGCTCCCATTCCGCGAGCTCCGCCCGGCCGCGTTCGTCGTCGGCCAGGTGCTCGTGGCGGGAGTCCTGGCGCGCGTCGAAGCGGGCGTCCTCGAGGGCCGCCGCGACGGCGGCCGCGTCCATGCCCTTCGCGCGGCGGCGGACCACGCGCCGGCCGATGCGGGCGTGGTCGACCGGCTCGCGGGGCGCGGCCGCGCGGGGAACGGGACGGCGGGCAGCGTGCCGGGGCGGCCAGGGGCTGCTCATCAGGGCCTCGCATTCGGCGTGCGGAATAAGGTGCGGGCCGCCGCCAGAGCGCTGTACGACGGCCCGCGAATATGAGCCCAAGCACGGTAGTTGTCACCGGCAGAGCAGTTGAGCTGGTGAATGAGATCGGGCGAATCAGGCTGGTTGTCACCAGTGAGGCACGCGTCTTGCCACAAGTGCTCTTTCGGCAGCCTTCCTGTCACCAGTAGCGAAGATCTCAAGCCGCAGGCTGTCTGAGGCGATGGACAGTCTGGTTGATGGGGCGCCTTGAAAATCCCCAACCCCTGCTCGGGGTGCCATCAGACCTGCTCGACGGATCTCCCCACCCATTCCGGGCCTGTCCTGGGACGGGACACCAATGGCGAGGGACCGCCCGATAGCCCGTCAGGGTCCGGGTGGTGTCTAGGGCCTGTTTCAAAAGCCTGCCTCGTGCGAGCGGTCAGTCGGCGGAGAGGATGTCGGCAAGACTCACAGCAGGGCGGCCAAACATGTTTGTCAGCGTGCGCTGCTGGCGCTCGGTCAAGGTGGCAACGAAGATCACTGCGTCAGCTTTGACCTGGTCACAGGCCTGAGCCACCTCGCGGACCTTTCCGTAGCTCAGCAGAGTCCGCGAGGAGTAGGGCAGGCCCATCTTCTGGACCCCGCCGTCCGAGACGCCTCGTCGTTGCACGATCTGCACGACGACCCGAGCGCCGTGCGCTGCCAGTTCCGTCGCTGCCGACGCCATGAGCGCTTCGAAGTCCTTCTGCTTCGCAGAGAAGTAGCCAACCAGGACCACATCAGCGCCCACGGCTGTGAGCCGGAACGCCTCACGCTGGGCCGGCTCCGACGGCGCACGGCGAGCCAGGCGCCGGTCGCGCCTTCGTGGCTAATGCATGCGCCACAGGCTAAATGTCTGGCTACCTGCAGCGATACCGCATTTCTCGCTAACCGAGGCTGGCGAGCAAGGTCAGAGCCACTCGTTGATGACGGCGATGGTGACGGTGGCCTCGTAGCGGACGGCGAGCTTGTCGTATCTCGTGGCCACCGCTCGGTGGCGCTTGAGGCGATTGATCCCGCACTCGACAGCGTGGCGCTCGCGGTAGTCGTCCTTGTCGAACTTCGGCGGACGACCGCCGCGGGCGCCCAACTTCTTGCGGTTGCGGATCTGGTCGGACTTCTCCGGGATCGTGCAGCGGATTCCGCGTTTGCGCAGGTAGTCGCGGTTGGCTCGGGACCCGTAGGCCTTACCGGCCCGCACCCGGTCCGGTCGCCAGCGCGGCCTGCCGACGCCTACGCGGGGTACCCGGATGCGCTCCAGGACCGGCTGGAACTGGGGACTGTCGTGCCGGTGGCCGGCGGTGACCAGGAAGGACAGCGGCTTCTGTCCGTGCTCGACCGCCAGGTGCACCTTCGTGGTCAGTCCACCGCGTGAGCGTCCGAGCCCGTGGTCGGCGGGCTCGACTGCGACTCCGCCGGGTTTGTCTCGCTGCAGATCCCCCTTTTGCGAGCTCCGGCGGCGTGCTGATGGGCTCGCGCGACGGTGGAGTCAACGCTCACGTCCCAGGTGATCAGGCCTTTCGCGTCGGCCTCGGCCTGCAGTTGGGTGAGGATCCGACTCCAGGTGCCGTCGCGCTGCCAGCGACGGAAGAGTCCGTAGACGGTCTCCCACTCGCCGTAGCGGGCGGGAACGTCGCGCCAGGGGGCGCCGGTTCGCGTACGCCAGCGTATGCCGTTGATCAGCTGCCGCTTGGACCAGACCGGAGGCCGTCCCGGCTTCTTGCCCGCCGGTAACAGCGGTTCCAGTCTGGCCCATTGCTCGCTCGTCAGATCTCCACGCCCCACGAGTGGATCATGGCAGACCTTGATCCACTTATGAAACAGACCCTAGTTGCACATGCCGTAGCGGCATGTGGTGTCGTCGAGGGCACCACAGCACGAAAGGCCCTGTCTGCGATGTACCCCTCCGCCACGCCTCCCCGCGAGGTCAAGATCGGCGATGCCGCCGCCTTCGCCGGAACCACCCCGCGCGCCATTCGTCACTACCACCAGATCGGTCTGCTGCCGGAGCCCGAGCGAGGCGGAGACGGACGCCGCCGCTACGGCTACGACGACATGATCCGCCTGCTGTGGATCCGCAAGATGTCCGAGGCCGGCATCAGCCTGGACGACATGCGGGCCGCCTTCGACGAAGCCCGGGACGTTGAGGACGTCCTGGGCCGGCTGGAGGAGACCCTGGCCGCCCAGGAGGCCGACATCAAGCGTCAGCGCGCGGCAGTCCAGCGCCTGCGGGTCGTGGGCAGCCCACTGGGCTTGCTCTCCCCGTTGGTCACGGACCGGCTCAGCCACCTGCCTTCTGGCGCACTGCGCCCCTCCGACCTGGACGCCCTGCTGGTCACGGAACGGATCTTCGGGCCGCTGGGAGCCGCAATTCAGGCCAGCGTGTTCATCACCCTGGCGACCCATCCCGGCCTACGGGCCGAGGCAGACCGCCTCGACGCGGCCGACGCCGCCCTCGATGACACCGTCGACCCCCACGACCCGCAGGTCGAGGAACTCGCCGCGCAGCACTGCGCCCACCACAAGGCCCTGCTCCAGGCCATTGAAGCGGCCGGACTGGACGTGGCCGAGGAGAAGCTCTTCGAGATCTACGACGCCGAGGCGAGCGGCGAGGAGGACACCCAGATGAGTGCCTTCGAAGCGGTAACCAAGATGCCCTATGGCTTCTCCGCGGCCCGGACGCGGTGCATGGAACTCACGGCACGGCTCCTTGACGGGGACCTCTCCGCAGGCAGCTGATCGCTGGTGTGGCCGTGCGTGAGGATCCCGGTGTCGGCGTACGACTTTGACTCCCCAGCGGCGTACAGGTGAACGTCCCCAGGTGCTGGTACGTGTTCGTGACCAGACCTCGTGAGGTCACAAGATCGTCTACGGCAGGCGGGTTGACTCAGGAACCCGACTCGTCCCTGCCCGACTCGCCTCGCGGCCCGAAACGTCTCGTGCATCAGGCCGCCGATCTGGCCACGGCAACCGCCCAGGCGATGTACAGGATGTTCACCACCAGCCGAGCCACTGCACCGGCCGGCCGTTCCAGCAGCCGGGGCAGGTCCGGCCGCGCGCGTCGCAGCGCGTCCACGTGGGACACCAGGTAACAGGTGATCAGGAGGGCGGCGGCCCAGCCCCCGACCGGTCTACTGCAAGGAACCAGCACCAGTGCACCCACCATGACCTCCGCCGACCCGCTGACGGCCACGAGGAGCCGCTCCCGGCGGAGCCAAGCGGGTATCAGTCTGAGGAAGTAGCCAGGGACGAGGAAATGCAGGACCCCCGTGACGACCAGGAACACCGCCAAGGCGACGGCAGCGATAGCGTGCATGGCACGATGATCCGTTCACCTCGTGACTGGGCACTTGAACAAAACGATCGCCGCATCGTCTTCGCCTCCGGCACCGAAGCGACGATGTTCGCCGAATTTCGCCCGTTCCGCGTCGCCCAACACCGGCTGCCCGCGTGGAAAGCCGTGCTGCCGATCGGCGGCCACGTCGAACTCCGCCAGCCAGGACGGCCCTTGGTGGCGGCGCCCGGGCTGATCGTTCCGCCCCAGCTGGCCCACACCTGTGCGGCGACCTCGCCCTACATCGCCCTGTTCATCGACGCCTGGCTGTTGCCCTCCTACCCGGAGCCGATACGGCTCGATGCCGGCGAGGTCCGCCGCCTGCTCGCCGCGCTCGGCACCACCGATTCCGACGGCCCCGACACCGGTGTGGACCTGACCGCCGGATACACCGAGCTGCGGACACTCGCCGGGTGCCCCTCCCCACTCGATCCGAGAGTCGCCCACGCTGTCGACCTCTGCACGCTGCGCGATCTGGACATGCCCATCACCTCCATCGCCATCGAGGTCGGCCTGTCGGCCCCGCGGCTGCGTGCCCTGGTCCGCCAGGACGTGGGCATTACGCTTATCCGCCTGCGCCGATGGGGCCGGCTCCGCACCGCGATCGCCGACCTGCCGGATTCGACCGCCGCCCTGGCCGCAGCCACCGCAGGCTTCGCCGACCAGGCCCACCTCGCCCGTACCGCAAGGGACTTCATCGGGCGTACGCCTGCCTCTCTGCGACGCGCTGAAGCCTAGGGGCGCCCTTGCCAGCCCGACATGCCCGCCCCTGAGAGATCCGGCGAGCCCCGGCCCTCCCTGATGTACTCGACCGCCTTCAGGACTTGGGACGTATGGCTGTACCTGACTGGCCGCGTTCAGGTGTACGCCGACACCCGGATTGGCCACCGACACGAAGCCAGCGTCTCGACGTCTCGACACGGCCGGCACACTCCACGAGCGGGAAACCCAAGCCGACGACCCGGGCCACGCTCCTTGAAACTCCCCACTTCGTTGAACACCAGAGCGAGTGATGCGAGGAGCATCCCTGGCCGTTTTCAAGAATCCCCATCATGGTGGGGGGCTGATGGGGACGAGGCGTCCGGCTCGGTACAGGACCTCGTGCACGAGCCCGCTGTCGGGTGATCTGATGCGTCACTCCCGGCGCCAAGCGGCACCGGCCCGGCTTGCAGTGTCGACCTTGGCGGGAGGGCGGTAGCGGCTGTCGGATCCGCCTGCCGCCCCCCGCGCTCAGGAGGCGTGTCGGACCGGTTCTGCTCCGCTTTGGATCAGGAAGTCGGTGAGTACTTGGGCGAGTCGTTCGGGCTGGTCCTCGGGGATGAGGGTGGACGAGTCGGCGATCTCGATCAGCCGGCCCTGCGGGTACAGCTCGGCCAGCCGGGGGCCGTGCTCACGCGGCATCAACCGGTCCTCGGTCGCCCAGACGACCAGTACCGGGCGGTCGAAGTCACGCAGTCGCTCGCTCCAGGCGAGCAGGGTCTTGCGTTCGGGTGCCCCGGTGGCGAATTTGGCGAAGTCCCTGCGGATGGCCCTGCTGCGGGTGGCGGGAGCGAACCAGTCGTCCATGATCTCGTCGGGGACCCCACGCAGGCTCATCCCGCCGTATCCGCCCCGGCTGTGACGGAAGGCGGGAACGCGCATGAGCCGCGTCAGGAGCCAGACGCCGCCGGGAACCCTGCACACCTGCGCCATGGCCTTGGCCGGCCCTGGGGGAAAGTTGTCAAAGGCCTCGCAGGCCACCAGCACCAGGCGCGCGATGTGCTGGTCCTGCCCTTCCGACACCAGGAACTGGCCCCCGCCCCAGTCATTGAGTACGAGGGTCACCCGCCCCAGACCGAGCCCCTCGATGAACTCGCCCAGGAGCCGGGCGACACCGCGCTGGGACAGGTCGGCATCCGGGTTCATCGGCTGACGGTGACCACCCAGGGGCAGCGTGGGCAGGACGCAGCGGTATCCGTCCAGCAGCGGGACCACCTTGCGCCACTGGGTCTCGTTCATCGGTAGACCGTGTCCGAACACCAGCACAGGCCCCTCACCGCCGGTGTCCTGGTAGTCGATCAGTCCGGACGACAACTCGATCCTCGGCATCCCAGCCTCCACTTGATAGATCGTTCTACTGTAATCTTGGAGGGGAAAAGGGGTGGAAGGCAATGGGACAGTCGGACACGCGAGCCAGGATCCAGGGTGCCGCCACGGTGCTGTTCCGCCGACACGGCTACTCGGCCACCGGCCTGAAACGGATCGCGGCAGAGGCGGACGCACCGTTCGGCTCGATCTACCACTTCTTCCCCGGCGGCAAGCAACAACTGGCCGAGGACATGATCCGCACGTCCGGAACCGAGTACGGCCGAATGGTCCTGGCTCTGCTGGACAGCGTGCCGGATCCGGTGGAATCCCTCGTGCACGCATTCGAAGCGGCCGCAGATGACCTTGCAGCGGCCGACTATGCCGACGCGTGCCCGATCGGGACGGTGGCCCTGGAGGTCGCGAGCAGCAATGAGGTGTTGCGGGTCGCGACGGCGGAGGTTTTCGAGGAGTGGGTCGACACGGCGACGCGATGGTTCGGCCGTTGGGTGGCCGAACCGAAGACGGCGCAGTCCCTCGCGTACTCGATGGTCATGATGCTGGAGGGTGCTTTCATGCTCAGCCGGGCTACCCGTGATCCGGAACCATTGCGGGTGGCCGGCCGATCGATGGCCAAGTTGTTGCGCACAGCCATCACTCAGGTCGGCGAGGACTGATCTCGAACAGTAAGAAGGACAGCCCGTGCATGAGTGGCGCACAGGTTCACGGCCGACTCCACGTGCTGGAGGACCACTGCACCGCCGCAAGAGCGTCGCCGCCCCGAGCAGGCCTTTAATTCCGCATGGTCAGAACTGGAAATCTATCGACCGTACGTGCGTGAAATCCGCTCGGAGCCCGTCGGCGCGGGTGCCCCACTCCGTGAAATACGACTCCGTGATGGCCTCCGCGACGACCGGATGCAGATCCTCCTCCGTCGCACCGGCCTCCTGCAGGCGGAGGATCTCAGCGGCGTAAGGGGGCGAGATCGGCCTAGTGATGGTGCGCTCGCGGCCGTCGTCCGAGCTGCCCGTGCAGGTGAATCCGAAGTAGGCCGTCATCTCCACCATCATGCCGCTGGAGGTCGCCGCCCGTTCCCGCGCCTGTGCCCTGACCTGCGGCTGCCACTGAGATTCGGTCTCCTCCACCAGGGCCGCCCGCAGCTTCTTCTGAGGCTTCGTCTGCTGCCCGGCGCGGTAGCGCTGCGCGGTGCGGATCGAGACGCCCAGCTGTTCGGCCAAGGCCTTCGTGGACTGCTTGGCGCGCGTGTAGAGGAATTCCATCTGAGCCTTCGCAGATTTCGGCGCGGGCCGAGTGAACACCTTGCGCTCCGCCCGCTTGAGGGCGACCAGGACCCTGTTGCGGCGCGGGGCCGGCGGCTGCGTGTCGTCGCTGTCGATCATGCATCCAGCAGACACCCGTTCCCCTGTGGACAGATTCTGCGGCCGGGCGCCCCACCGCTGCGGGTGGGGTTGATGTGATGGCGCAGCACAGTTGGCAAATCAGCCTGCTTGTGGGCAAATGGACTGGATGTCACCCTGCCGTTACTCTGCGGAGCGATCAGTTGTGACGGTCTACTGCGAGGGTTCTGTGGGTTGGTACTGGCGTCAGGGGTGAGACGACGCTGACTACCCAGGGTTCCCTTCGTCCCGCTCTACGTGGGGCTCAAACTGTTGGCTTGGGGCTATCTGGCTGCAGATCGTGGTCGGGCTGCCGTGGAGGGATGAGGCGAACCTTGTCTGGTCTTGTGAGGGTGTTGCGGGTGCGGCGGTGGAAGGCGAGAAAGCCGACCAGTGCGGCCGCGGTGAACCACAGGAGCTGGATGGCGAGGTACTTGGGCACGGGAGTGGCGGAGAACCCGGCTCCAGTGCTGGCCTGCATGGCGCCGTAGGAGGGCAGGTAGCGCACGATGGAATCGTCTGAGCTGGAGCTGTACAGGGGGTTTTGCAGTGCGAGGTCGATGACGCTGGTCATCAGGATGGCGAACATGCCCTCGACCTCGCGGCGCAGCAGGGAGCCGAAGGCGACGCCGAGTGCGCCGTAGGTCAGGCCGGCGCAGAACAGTGCGGTGGCGAAGACGACTGGCTGTTCGGGGGTTCGGAAGGCGCAGGTGAGGGTGGTTGCGTAGGCGGCGACGGCGGCTGAGGCCAATGCGAGGCCGGTGATCTTGGCGAGGACGAGATGGGTGCGGGGGTAGCCGGCCAGGGCCAGGCGTCGGTCGAAGTGGCCGCCGGTGAAGGTGGCCGCGAACATCATGAACCCGATGATCAGCGTGACCGCGTTGAGGACTCCGGTGATCTCGGTGATTTGGTTGCCGCCGGGGGTCAACACCTCTCCGGTCGCCCGCAGCCGGAAGCGGATCTTGGTGCTAGGTACGGACAGGAACGCCAGCGCGGCCCACGTGGGGATGAAGAGGGCAACGAGCACCATGGCGAACCGGTTGCGCAGATGCTCGATCAGCGCGTAGCGGGTGGCGGTCGCGAAGAGGGTGAAATGGCGGCTCATGCTGCCCGCTCCGTGGTCCGGTCGTGCAGGAGGCCGTCGTCCAGGCGCCACAGGACGTCGAGGCGTTCGGCGTCGTAGGCGAGATGCGAGACGACGAGGACGGAGCGGCCGTCCTCGCGCAGCAGGGTGGCCAGGTCCCAGAAGCGTTGGTAGGTGTCCCAGTCGAATCCCTGGTAGGGCTCGTCCAGCAGCAGGACCTGCGGGTCGTGCATGAGGGCCAGCGTGAGGTTCAGCTTCTGCCGGGTTCCGCCGCTGAGCACACCGGCCCGCTCGTCGACGTACTCTCCCAACTGGAGTGTTTCCATGACCTGTTCCGCCCGCCGAAGGTCCGGCAGGGCATACGCGTTCTTGAAGAAGTCCAGGTGCTGACGGACGGTGAGGACGTCGTTGAGAACGACTGTCTGCGGACAGTAACCGAACCTTCCGTGGTGACGGACCGTGCCGTGGCCGGGGCGGAGTTCACCGGAGAGGATCTTCAGCAGCGTGCTCTTGCCTGCCCCGTTCTCCCCGACGATGCCGGCCAGCACACCCGGCCGCAGTTCCAGGTCGATACCGCGCAGCACCACGCGCTTGCCGTAGGCGTGGTGCACATCGCTGACCTTCATCGAGCCCCCTCCCCTGGGACTTTCACCGAGGGATCCTCTCCGCGGCGTGCGGCTTTCAACGAGCCGGGAACGGCGAGGGCACGGCCTCCTCCCAGCTTGGAGGGGCTTTGGCCGGCAAGTTCATCCGATGAGGTGCATTCATGACGACTGCGCCCGGCCCGTCAGCGACAAAACCGTAGGTTTCCGGCGTGACCAGCTTCTCTTCCAGCCCCGCCGCACAGGTTCCGCCGCAGGCATCGCGTTCCGCCGTCGATCCGGCGCCGTTCGGCGCCCCTCACCCGTCGGCCAGTGCGGAGGCTTGGTACCTCATCGGGCATCTGCGCGACGAGGACGGCGACGTGTACAGCTGGATGATCAGCATCCTGAAGCATCCCGACGTGCGGGATCGCGCCGCCGTTCCCGGCTACGGCCTGGTGTGCACGCACTCCGGCCCCGCAGGTGTCCGCCACGGCGCCTGGATCTCGCCCACCATGCTGGATGCGGTCCGCGAGTCAGTTACCGGCGACGCGGCGATGGACCCCTGGGTCCGCACAGCGCTTTCCGAAGCCCTGGCCGAGGGCCCCCTGCTCCCTGAGCGGTTGCTGCAGAATCCGGTGAAGGAGTTGGCCTACACACTGGACATCACCCTCGGCGACCTGGCCGCGCTGCGCCAGGAGGAGAACGGCGACTACCGTCTGTCCTTCCGGAACGGGGACCAGTTCGACCTGCTCCTCACCGCGGCCAAACCGGCAGTCCCGCAATTCGATGCCCAGGGACGGTATCCCGGGCGGCTGCCCACCGAAGCGGACGCGATGACCTCGCACTTCCTGCCCCGGCTGCACACCCGCGGAACCCTGCTCACCAAGGACGGTGTCCGCAAGCAGGTAACGGGAGATGCCTGGTTCGAACAGGATTGGGGCACGAGCTACTACGCCGTCCAGCGGGCGCCCGGCACGGCGGACCACACCTGGCAGTGGACGGGACTCCAACTCGACAACGGGTGGGAGATCAGCTGCATCCACGCACGCAACACCGATCCCCTCACCGGCGCCGCCACCCTGGAGTTCGCCCGCGCCACCGCCGTCGCTCCCGACGGCAGCGTCGCCCACCACGACCTGACCTGGCAGCCCACCCGCCACTGGACCTCGCTGGCCACGCTCAACACCTACCCCACCGCAGTGCGCGTGAGCGTGCCGGCACTCGGCCTCGACGTCGAGGTCGCCGCCCCCACAGCCGGACAGGAGATCCGCACGCTGATGGTGGGCCGCGCATTCTGGGAGAGCCCCGCCACCGTGCGCGGCACGATGGGCGACATGCCCGTGGCGGGGACGGCCTTCGTGCAGACGTTCCCGACCAACACCATCGGCGACATCGAGAACTACATGCGCCGCAGCCACGAGATCGCCCGCGCGGAGGCCGCCGCCGTATACCCGGCCGATCCCGCCGACCGCACCGCCGTCGAACTGCTCACCGGCACCGGCCACGGAACGGACCTGGATCCCACCGCGCACCCCCGCCTCCACCAGGCCGTCGTCGCCCCGGTCCTGCACCTGCTGGACAACCCGGGGCGCTCGTGGCGCCCGTACATCTCCGCAACCGTCCTGTGCCTCCTGGGCGTCGACCCCGAGCCCTACCGTCCCCTGACCGCCCTCACCGAACTCATGCACACCTCGGCCCTGATCATCGACGACATCCAGGACGGCTCCCCGACCCGCCGCGGTGCACCGAGCGTCCACGAGGTCTTCGGCACCGCCCCGACGATCACCGCCGGCACCCTCGGCTACTACACCTTCGATCCCCTCATCGGGCGCGTGCCGCAGCCCGACCCGCAGACGCTGCTGCGCATCTACCGGCTCTACCTGCGAGACCTCCGCGCCGCGCACGCGGGCCAGGCCCTCGACCTCGCCGGACACCACACGGCGTTCGACGAAGCCGTCGAGACCGGCGACCCACGCACCCTCCTGGCCCAGATCCGGACCACCCACCGGCTCAAGACCGGCATGCTCGTCCGCAGCACCGCCGAGATCGCAGCCATTCTCGCCAACGCCGACGACGCACAGGTCCGCGAGACCGGCCAGTACTTCGAGAACGTCGGCATCGCCTACCAGATCAGCGACGACGTCTTCGACCTGTACGGCCAGTGCAGTCCCGATGAGTACCGCCGCGGCCTCGCCGTCCGCACCCCCGCCGAAGACCTCCGCAACGGCGCGGTCACCTACCCCGTGGCCCACGCCACCGGCCTCCTCGACAAAAACGACCGTCTACGCCTGCGCACAGCCCTTCACGCGCGCACCGACGCCGGCGCCGCCGAAGCATCCGACTTGCTGATGCACAGCGGCGCCCTCGATGTCTGCCTCACCGAAGCCCGCGAACTCGTCGACCACGCCTGGCAGCACCTCGACCCGCTACTCCCACCGACACTGCACAAGGCGATGGTCCGCGCCCTCGGCTGGTACGCCGCCCAACGCGTATCCGAATACGACCCGCACCCACCTGGTCCCCGCACCCTCATCACTCCTCCACGCTGGTGATCACTGTTTGCACGCGTCGGATCCGGCCGCACATCGCCGGACCCCCGCGCGTGTTGCTGTGACGCCTCCGACCGGGGTACAGCAGCGTGAACACGACCGCGGCTCACACGGATGGCCGATGACCCACGCTTCGTCCCACCAGTACATTCACGGTGCTGATCCTGTGTCACTCCCACAGAGGAGTCATCGTGTCGCCCCTTTTCCGGCTGCCCCGTGTCCTCCGCGCGCTCACCAGCGCCGCACTGCTCGCCGCCGTCTCTGTCACCCCCGCCACCGCCGAGTCGGCAGGCCCCGGCTCGGCAGTGGGCGGTGGGCGGCTCCCCGCGATCTTCCCACCCGACGGACATGTCGGGCGACTGGTGAACGCGGGCACGGGCAAGTGCCTGGAGATCTCCGACGGTTCGCACGCTGACGGCGCCCGCGCGCAGCAGTGGGACTGTGTGGGAGTACGGCACCAATTCTGGCGGTGGGAACTGAGGGGTGTCTGGTATGACCAGTGGCAGCAGGAGCGCCACAACTACCGTCTGGTCAACGTAGAGAGCGGATGAAGTCGGCCGGCTCCATGTCCGCGTCGACGCCGAGGTCGGCCATCGTGGCGAGGAAGGCGTCACGCAGCCGGTTGTACCAGCCGTCCAGGTAGCGGCCGTTCTCGTACCGGACGTACGCCTCGACCGGCGCGACGTCGTAGCCGAGCTCCACCGCGTACGCCACGGTCGGCGTCGCGTACCAGGCCGGCCCCTCCGGGCGCTCGCCCTTTGGCGTGAACGGGCTCGGCAACAGACTCACGTCCAGGTCCGCCCACTTGCCCTTGCCGACCTTCACCCTCGACAGGTCGACGTGGGACAGGTCGACCAGCCACGAGCCGGGCAGCTTCGCATCGAACACCGGCGCCTTGACGTGCGTCGGCGCACCGAGGCCGACGACCAGGCCGTTCGCTCCGGCGGCGAAGGCCATGTTCACGTCGATGCCGACCAGGTGCCGCAGGGTGCACTCGGCATCCGTCATCGGCCGCCCAGTCGTACGCCTCCTCGAACAGCTTCTCCGCAGGTCCCCGCACGTGGAAGCGCGGCAGGTCCGCCAGGAGCGGGTGCCCGTCCGGGGCCTCGCACGGCGCGCAGTCCACCGCGTCCTTGCCCAGCGAGCCGGGGTTGTGCTCGGAGTGCCGCTTACCCGTCGCGTCCGGCTCGGATGCGCGGGTCGGCGGGTGCAGCGCGGTCATCAGCTCCAGGCCGGTCACGGCCGTTGAGCCGCGCGGGGTCATCACCCGCGACGCGTACACACCCAGCACACGCGCGAGTTCCGCCGGCGGAAGCTGCCCGGCCTCGCCCCAGTGGCGGGAGTCCAGTGCGTGCCAGGACGGGATGCACAGCTGCACGCAGGCACGCTCCGAACCGGTGGCGGGGCGGTAGATCCGCGCCCACGGCCCGAACCCGCGCTTCGTCAGCTTCCACTCCGCGCGCGCCAGCTGCTTGATGACCTTGTGGTCCTCCGGGATCCGCCCGGCGAGCCGCTCTTCCTCCGTGAGGGCGACCGGCAGGCCGTAACGCTCCAACGCCGACTCGGTGAGCACCAGCAGCGGGTCGGCGTCCTTGCCTGGCCCGGACAGCTTCGGCTGCCCCAGCCTCGCCTCCTTCAGCGTCCAGTCCACCAGGGACGGGAGGGACTTGGCGGGCACGTCCAGGACCAGGCCGCCGGTGCAGTACGCGAAGACCTGCCCGTCCTCGACGTCGACGACCGCGAGCGGTCCGTTCTCGAAGCGCGGGTCGGTGCCGCCCGCCGGAGTGTTGGCCGGGGCCGCCTTCCGCACGCCCGGGCGGCGCGACGTCGACGCGCTCCTGGCGGTGCGCGCCGGGCGCGGCGCGGCCTGCTCGGCAGCGGCGGGAACGGGGGCGGTCTGGGTGTTCTCGTGTTCGGTCATGGCCGCAGCCTCGGGGGCCGGACCTGTGGGCAGAGTCCGCTCCTCGGGGGCGGGCTGGCCGGTGAACGTGGTCGGCACCGAGGCCAGGGCGGCGGGCGCGGGGTAGAGCTCCGCCAGCTTGTCCAGCAGCCGCGCGGTCCCGAACGTGAGGCGTACGCGCGGCCGCTCTACGCACGGGCTTGGATCTGCACAGCCACCTTCTACACCGCCCACGAGGTCAACGGACGCTTCTGCCCGTGGTGCATCGCCGACGGGAGCGCTGCTGAACGCTTCGCGGGTGAATTCAGCGACTCCTACGGGCCCGGCAGGCTACCGACCCGCCAATTGAGATGACCTGTAAATACCTGGCGGCTCACGACGTGGGCGAACAATCTGGAAAACGGTTTGGCGACACCTCGCGACCTCGATCTCCAGGGGGGAAGACGAACGTGATCTCAAGACGGAACAGAAAGACCGACCGTGGGACCGGCCGCCGGGGGTGGCGCGCGCTGCTCGGCGTCGCATTCGCGTTCGGCCTGGCGGCGCTGACGCCGCTCCAGGCCCAGGCGGCCCCCATCCAGAGCGTTGGCTACGGCACGCTCCCCAACGAGGGCCTCTATCCCGAACAGACCTCCTGCTCGGGGAGCTACTACCAGCCCGGCGTGCCCGGCGGGGCGACGAAGACGGCGGTCTACGCCGGGCGCACCATCACCCTGAAGTACTTCTACAGCCCCGGCTGCGGCTCGTTCGCCCGCATAGAGAACGCGCCCCAGGGCTGCGCCGCACACAGCAACCGCCTCACCGATTCCGGGATCGTGTGGGTGCTCGAAACGGTCGACCCGGGCATCAACTACGCCTACACCAAGGTGATCAACAACCTCAACGGTCGGCAGAGCAAGGCGGTGCTGTTCTGCGACAACCAGCGCTTGGCCGAGACTGCCTGGTACTAGGACTCGGGGTCCGTTCCCGGCCGGGCCCACCCCGGACGGGAACGGACCGGACGGGAACGGACCGGACGGGAACGGACCGGACGGGAACGGACCGGACGGGAACGGACCGGAAGGACCGCCGCCTCGCGGGAGGCGGCGATCCTTCCGCTGATCACCTCGACCATCGAGGACCGGCAGGTCCCGGCCGTCACCTCGGTCGGCCGCCTCACCGCTGAGGCTGGCCAGGTTGTCCTCGCGGAGAACTACGCGGCCTACGTCGTCGAATACGGGAACCCCGCATAAAGGCGCTACCCGTCGAACGGACATCCAGGAAGTGGTTTGACCGAACCACTTCCGACGCGACCTCTTGCCTTACTTGCCTGACAGCAGTCCATGCTGCCTGACCTTCGTGAAGTGCCGGCGAAACCTAAATAATCGTCGTGGCTGGCGGCGGGTGTGCGTCGGTCAGCGACCGCCGACTCAGCGGCGGTGACTCAGCCACGCTGGCATAAGGCCGTCGGCTGGATCCCGCCGTGTCGCGTCCGTGCTGGTCGGGTACGGCTTCGTCAACTGGCCGACGCGGAGGGGGCTTCGGGTGGGAGAGGCGAGCCGGGGCAAGCGGGAGCGCAGTAGGGACAAGGACGGGCAGTGGACCGCGGCTGCTGCGGCGCGGGTGGCACACCGCCTGCGGGAGCAGACCTAGCGGTGTCTGACCGGTAACCCGTGGGTGCAGATGACGCTCGCCTCCAACATGAACAACGTCGTCACCGAGTTGCACGCCGTGCTGCTGAACAGAGATCTCGCAGACATGGCGGGCAAGCCCGAGGCCATCGAGCGGGACGCGGCGCTGTCGATGACGCTGGGCAAGCAGGGCCATCGACCGCCGTGGCCCCGGGCGGCGGGGGAGGCCGCCGCATGGCAGATACGTCAGATCCAGAAACTGCTGCGGTGGGCGGAGGCCATCGTCATCTCCCCGGCCGCGCACGCCGCAGTCATGGCCGCGGCCGCCACCCTCGAACCGGCCGATATCAGCACCCTGGACCGCGACCGGGACATCCTCTTGCCCACCGGGATGCTGGTGCTGCCCGAGCCGATCGTGGTCGTCAATCGCACCGGCTCCCTCTCGGACACCAGGGCATTCGGCTGGCAGTTCATCACCCAGCACCAGATCCTGCCCACCGCCCAGTACCCCGGGGTGCAAGTGACGACGTTCAAGGACCGCGACGGCCCCGTGCAGCCGGCCGGATGGCGACAGGCGGTCTCCCAGGCACGCGCCTCCGGGAATCCGCTGCCACCGCTAATGCCGGACGGCATGTACGGGATGCGGGGCGATGCCTGCCTCGCGGAGGAGAGCACCGAGACGCTCGCTGACCTGTCCGAGCAGATGCGGCGATCCAGATGAGCGGGCATGTTCCACTGCTGGGGCCGCGGCGTGCCGTCGCAGGCCGCCGCAGGTGGGGACCGTTCCCAGCGATCGCCTGGACCGAAGAAACATCCACCGACGACACAGGGGCCGGTGGCCACTCTCAGGAGTGGCCTGGTCCCCCAGGGCGGAGAGGGCCATTGTGCCTGCACCCACTCCAGCAGCTGCGCCTCGACAGGATGGGTGGCAGCCGAACGCAACGGCAGCTCACAGGCAGTTCGCCGACGCTGCCCTGGCCGTGCCCCTTGGCGGCTACGGACCGCTGCTCTTCCTCCGGACCACCGTCTCGATGATCGGCGCGCTGATTGCACCGTGGACAGCAGCCGGCGTCGTACGCCGTTGTGCCCCACGGCCCTGACACAACCCCGCATCACCTGCAGGCACAGACGAACCCGCCCTCGTTGGCGTCCAAGCGGGTGAGGGCGCGGAAATCCACCTTCAAGCGGTCGAGGGAGCGTTCGATCCGCTCTGCCCGCCCATCGGCAGTGATCCTGTGAGGGCAGTTCACTTGAGCTGGTCCCACCACCCTGCGATGGGCGCGATGTCGACGGGGGTCATGCGGGTGTCGGAGGGCGTGTCCGTCCACTCCATGGTGATGGGGGGCAGGTCGGGCGGAGGCGGGGTCTTGTGGTCAGTGATCTCCCGGTAGCGGGGGATGGCGGCGGACCAGTCCAGGTGCCCACGGATGAAATGGCTTAACAAGTCGCCGAATTGGCGCACCTGGCTGTTGCGGCTGCGGCTCAGTTTGTCGTGCAGGCCTAGGAATAGGGACATGACTCGGTCACGGATAGCAGTCACTTCCGCGACCGCGTCTTGGGGGGAGCAGTTGAGATGATGTGCGATGACGCCGACCATGTTGCCCTTACCCTCGCCGTGGAAAGCTTCCTTGGGGTAGGAGATGAGGTCGTTGTCCCAGGAAATGACCAAGTTGGCCGCGCTGATCGCGGTGACCAGTGCCGGGTCATTGCGTTCGGTGTCACTAAGCCGCAAGTCTTGTGCGAAGGCGGCCAGTTCAAAGCCGGGTAGTCCGCCAGACGCACTATGGCGCTGCATCGTGTACTCCTCCACGGTCGGCACCCGCCCCAGCTCCAAAACACTGGCCAGCCACAGCTCACCCAAGACCCACTGGCGCTGACGGTCCAAGAAGCGCTGCACCTGCGTGGCAGTACCCACTGACCGCATCATATTGACAATCTCGGCGTTGGTGCGCGACAGACGCTGCACCGTTTCGCTGCCGCCTGACAGAACCTGGTCGGGCCCGTCAGCGGCGCAGAGGAGTCGGCCCCCGAGATCGACCATGCGGGCCATCTTGAGGTCGGGGCCGCCCGGCCTGCCGGTCAAGCCGACGGCGGTCTCGTCGTGATGGTGATTGTCGTCGCCCACAAACACCCACAGTGCCCAGAGCATCAGGATGTACTGGCGCTCCTTGGGAGCGACGGGGCAACAGCGGGCGAACGCGAGGTCGGCATGGGTGCCATATAGGCCCCACGCCCGCTCCACCGCGTCGTTGCCGTACAGGCCGGTGTTATCCGCCCATGCCACGCACCGCTGCCTCAGCTCATCGAAATCAGGGTGCAACGCCTCATCGACCGGACAGTAAAAGGGCGGAAGTTCGAACCCTGGGGCGAAAGATACCATCGGTCCTCCTGAAGCCGAGCGAACCTGAGGATGGCGGGCCGCCTACGCTCTTGCAGTCGGTTGGCAGTACGGAGTCTGCTGGTTACGACGTATCCATGCCCCGGCCGATGAAGGGGACCCCCCCCTAGTCCCCAGCGCACGGAGGCTCAGGAGGCGCATTACGACGGCCTTGAACTGGTGAGTGGGTCGCTGGATGGCTTGGTGCTCTTCTGGCGCCCCTTCCGCGCTGGTGCGAAAGAGCCTGCCGCTCTCGTGGTCAGAGGTCGTTTTCTCCCGTTGTTTCATCCCGTAATGCGGACTTCATCGAGTGATGTCGGATCGCGCCAGGAGATGGTGGTCTCGCCGGTGAGGCGGCGGGCCATCAGGTCGGTCATGGCGAGGTGGACCATGGCTTCGGAGCGGGCGGGAAGGGTCTCGTAGTCGCGGGCGAGGCGCCGGTGGAGCATCAGCCAGCCGTACGTCCGCTCCACCGCCCACCGCTTCGGTATCGGGGTGAATCTCCTGGTCCCGGGTTTGCGGGCGGTGATTTCCATGTCGATGCCCAAGGTGGCGGCATGCTCGACGAGGTGCTGGCGGTAACCGCCATCGACCCACACCTTGCGGATGCCGGGATGGCCGGCGGCAATCAGGTCGAGCAGTTGGGTGCCGGCCACGGAGTCCTGGACACTGGCCGCGGTGACCAGCACCGCGAGGAGCAGGCCGAGCGTGTCGGTGACGATGCTCCGCTTGCGGCCGACGATCTAATGGGTGGTAGCTGAGGTCGCTGAAGGCGCCTCCTCGACGCCGGCCGCCGGCGTCAGCGCAACGTCCGCCGACGATCCGGGCCTTGAGCCCTCAAAGAAGACTGACGTGTGCTGACGCTCGCAGTCGGCGTCGAGAGCGATCACTTGATCACCGATGATGATCGTGGTCCAAGCCCCTTGCGGGAACTACCTCTTACGTGCTCGGGAGCCATCCAGCTCCGATCAAGACCGAGGGCCCCGCAGGTCGCTGGGGTCATGAACGGCTAATCGGATGTCGGGCCACCGAGCCCTTCCATGCCGCGCTCGGCGGAGCGGCACTGCTGCGCGCGTTCAGCCGACCGGGGGCCGATGAGTGGGAGGCATGGGCCGAGCGGCTCGCGGACCGCTTCCGCGACCACTTCTGGGTGGCCGACGAACACGGCCCCTACCCGGCCGTCGCACTCGACAGCGACGGCAAGCCGGTCGAATCGGTCACCTCCGGCTTCGGCCACCTCCTCGGCACCGGCCTGCTCAACACTGAGGAGAGCGCACTGCTCGCGGCCCGCATCGCCGGACCCAACCTCGACGCAGGCCACGGCCTGCGCACCCTGAGCAGCAACGCGGTGGGCTTCAACCCCTACGGCTATCACGTCGGCTCGATCTGGCCGCACGACACGGCGATCGCCGTACACGGCCTGATCAAAGCCGGATTCCCGGACGCCGCCGCCTCACTGGCAGCCGGCCTGCTGACCGCGTCAACGGCCTTCGACGCCCGCCTCCCCGAACTCTTCGCCGGCCACGGCAGCCAGCAGAGCCCGTACCCCGCCCCCTACCCGGCATCCTGCCGACCACAGGCATGGGCGGCCGCCTCCGCGATCCTGGTACTCCAGGCAGCCCTGGGCTTGAACGCAGACGTCCCCGGCGGCACGGTCACCATCGCGCCCAACTTCGCCTCGACGTACGCACCGCTCACGGTGAAAGGACTCAAAGTCGGCGGAGGCCAGGTGGACGTCTCGGTCACAGCGAACGAAACGGTAGACATCAACGCTCCGGAAAGGCTGACAGTGATCACACCCTGATGCCGCGCCACCTGGCCATGCCAACCACGCTGCGAGATGGCGACTGACAGGGAAGCCGTGGACAGCGGACAAGAACAAACCCTGTCCATAACTTCATCTCGTACCGCCAGCCCGTCCCGACCGGGAGGGTCGGGACGAGTTCGGCGAGTGCGACGTCGACGGGAAGGTCCACACGATCAGACTCCGGCCGCCGCGGCGCCCGTGCATGTGCAGCGGCGCTACCCGAGGAGGAGCGTCATCGCCTTCGCGGCCAGTGTGAGCGGCGCGTCCTGGGCGGCCAGGGCGCCGTAGGCGATCGCGACGTGCTCGATGGCCTGTATCGCGGCGCACAGGACGCGGGCCTGGTCTGCGGTGAGGTCGTCGCCGGCGTCCAGCGCGAGCGAGCGGAAGGCGATCACCGCGAGGCTGACCAGCGCCGCGAGGAACGCGAGGTTGTGGAAGAGCTGGGGCATGGAGTGCCTCTCCGGGCCGGACGGGCGCCGACCTCACCCCTTACCGCCCAAACGACGCCGTTTCCGTAGAACGACTTGAGAAGTGAGAGGCACATCACATGCGCGCTTCCCGGGGCCTGTGAATCAAGGCCCTCCCGGTCCTTGCGTTGTGACTGAGTGTGCTACTTGGCCACTGCGGACCGTAGTTGGCCAGCCCACATGCCGACGCACCCCTGATGGCGGGAGAATCCGCTCAAGGATACGAGCCGGCAGAAACCCGACTAGGTGAACGAAAGTTAGCAGCGCCTGGGGGCAGGCGCTGCGCAGTTCGCGGCTCGAGTTCATGACTCCGCAGGTCAAGGGGCAGCGCAGCAAGGGGCAGCTGACTCTGAGCCGGTTCACCTGGGCGCGCAACTGGCGGCCGTGCGCCCATCTTCCGCCTGGAGCGGCGGAAGGGCGTTCTGCCGGAGCGCCGACCCCAGTGACCTGCGGAGTCGCTCACTCTGTGCCGCTACACCACTTCGCGGGACGCGACCACTTTGCGACGAGAGTGACACGAAATGTGACGGCCTCTTCTCCGTAGATACAGGCGACCTGACGGAGGAGCCACGATGAAGAGCGACCGCAGCACTCTGGAAAACCGTGACAAAGCCCCCGCCTTGGAAATCCGAATTGGCGGATTCCGTATGACTGTCCAGCACGTTCCGGTGCGACTCTTGACGGTCGTCATGAACTGCGGCGTGTCTGCGTTCACGGCATGGTTCACAACGCGGTGAAGGGATGGTGTTGGCGCCTTCACGCGGTACTGCGTACGGTGCCGGGCTCCATGGTCGTCTTGAGCTGTGGTGCGACGCAGCTCAACCGATGCGGCCAACTGTGAGGCACAGAGTGGTCAAGTAGCACGCTCAGTCACATGCGTCCGCTGCGCGGCGGGCGACAGCATCAACTCACTCGTTCGCACGCTGGTGCGAATTCGGGGTGTCGTGGGATACCTGGAGAGGTCACGGATCAGGGAGGGACGGACGGCAAGCGAAAGACGGGAGGTGGGAGGCCGTGGATTTACTCATCTGCGCGTCGCCTCCGGATACGCCGCCCGCTACGGAGCCTCCCTCCCCGACGCCCTCGTGCAGCGTGCCGCCGAGAACGCGGCCGGGTGGGCGCGGCTGTGCCGCCTGGTGTCCGCCGCGCACGCCGAGGTCGACGGCGCGGCGCCGGTCGTGTCGTGGCCAGCCAAGTGCCGTCCGCTGACCATCTGCGATGGCGGTCATACGCCGTCTGCCACTTGCCGAAGCGCGTCGGCAGATCCCGCCACGGGATCCCCGTGCGCAGCCGGAACAGAATCCCGTTGATCACCTTGCGGTGACACTTCCACCGCCCGCCCCGCCCCGTGTTCCTCGGCAGGTGCGATTCCAGTCGAGCCCACTCCACATCGGATAAGTCACCCCGCCCCACACGACCGAGAACGATCCGCGATGCGGGCCGTTACCGACCCATCAGACACGCCCTAGGCCGGACATGAACCTCAGCTGACCCGGTCCACCCTCTGTACGGAAGGGCCCGCACGGCAAGCCGTGCGGGCCCTTCCGTATCATCCCTTGCTTTGCGGACGCACACGCCCTAAGGGGGTGCACCCTGCCTCCCAGGTGGGAGACGAGTGGGAGATGATCATGGCGTGGTGATGCAGTCAGACGCTAGAAAATGCTAGGTAACGCTACATGTGCGCACTCCGTCAGCCCGCCGACTCCGCCGCGTGGGGGCTCAGGGCGCCCATGGCGACCAGGGCGACGATGACCAGGCCGAGCGCTATGCGGTACCACACGAAGGGCATGAAGCTCTTGGTGGAGATGAACTTCATGAACCAGGCGATCACGGCATATCCCATCCCGAAGGCGATCACCGTGGCGAAGATCGTCGGACCCCAGGAGACGTGGTCGGTCTCCATCGCGTCCTTGAGCTCGAACAGGCCGGAGGCGAGCACCGCGGGGATGGCGAGGAGGAAGGAGTAGCGGGCCGCGGCCTCGCGCCTGTAGCCCATGAACAGACCGCCGCTGATGGTGGCGCCGGAGCGGGAGACACCCGGGATGAGGGCGCAGGCCTGGCACAGGCCGAAGATCAGGCCGTCCTTCACACCCAGGTTCTCAAGGGCCTTGCGCTGCTTGGGCGCACGGTGGCGGCCGCCGTTCTCGTCGCGCGCCGCCAACCGGTCGGCGACGCCGATGATCACGCCCACGACGATCAGCATCGTCGCGGTGATCCGCAGATCGCGGAACGGACCCTCGATCTGGTCCTTGAGCGTCACTCCCAGCACGCCGATCGGGATCGAGCCGACGATCACCAGCCAGCCCATCTTCGCGTCGTGGTCCTGGCGCATCGACTTGTCCGCGAGCGAACGCGTCCAGGCCGAGATGATCCGCCCGATGTCCTTGCGGAAATAGATCAGCACGGCGGCCTCGGTGCCGATCTGCGTGATCGCCGTGAAGGCCGCACCCGGGTCCTCCCAGCCGGAGAAGGCCGCCGTCAGCCGGAGGTGGGCGCTGGAGGAGACAGGGAGGAACTCGGTCAGCCCCTGGACGAGTCCGAGGATGAGGGATTCAAACCAAGACATGAAGTTACGGAGTCCAAGCGCTGATCGTGGTGAGGAGCGAAGGGCGCACCGCGCCGGCGGGCGCGGTGTGATCACAGGTGTCGAGGGGCAGCGTAGCGTCCCCGGAAAACGGTCCCGGCACAGGGGCCGGGAAGCGGTGGCTCGGGCTGTGGCGCGAGTTACGCCGCTGTCGGCCCCGCCACCGTCCAGCCCGGGGCCTGGGGGTGGGCCGTCAGGTCCTCGTGGCGGACGGGAGCGCCGCAGGCCTGGCAGGTGAGGACCGGGACCAGTTCGTGGCCGCAGATGTGCTCGTGCACCATCGGGCGGTCGTCGTCCTTCCGCAGGTGGCGGTCGCCCCATTCCATGAGGGTCATCAGGACCGGCTCCAGTTCGAGCCCCGCCTGGGTGGCCCGGTACTCGAAGCGCTGCGGGCGCTCGCTGTAGATCCGCTTCGTCAGGATCCCGGCGTCCACGAGCCGGCGCAGCCGCGCGGCGAGGATGTCGCGCGGGGCGCCGATGTTGCGTACCAACTGGTCGAAGCGGCCGTTGCCGAGGCACACCTCCCGCAGGACGAGCAGTGAGTACTTCTCGCCGACGAGCGCCAGGGCGTCGGCGATGGAGCAGGGGCGCGGGTCTTTGGGAGCGGCCATGGCGCCCAGTTTAGGGGAGGGTTTGATTGTCCAACCGATGGGGTTTGACTTTCCAACCTTCAGAGCTATGGTGAGTTTGGATTTCCTACTTACTGGTAATCGCCCACCGGTATCGCTCACCGGTAATCGCTCACTGGCACATCGTGGAGGCCGGCACCATGCGTGACGCAGTCGTCGTCGAAGCCGTACGCACCCCGATAGGCAAGGGCAAGCCGAACGGCGCCCTCGCGCACGTCCACCCCGTGGAGCTCCTCGCCCACACCCTGCGCACCCTCGTCGAGCGCTCAGGAGTCGACCCGGCGCTGATCGACGACGTCATCGGCGGCACCGTCGACCAGGTCGGCGAGCAGGCCATGAACACCACCCGCTACGCCGTCCTGTCCGCGGGCTTCCCGGAGACCGTCCCCGCGACCACGGTCGACCGCCAGTGCGGCTCCTCCCAGCAGGCCGTGCACTTCGCGGCCCAGGGCGTCATCTCCGGCGCCTACGACCTCGTCGTCGCGTGCGGTGTCGAGTCGATGAGCCGGGTGCCGATGTGGTCGAACGTGCCGGCCGGCAAGGACCCCTTCGGCCCCGGAGTCGCCGAGCGCTACCAGGAGGGCCTCGTCCCGCAGGGCATCAGCGCGGAGCTCATCGCCGCCAAGTGGTCGATCAACCGCGAGCAGATGGACGCCTTCGCGGTCTCCTCGCACCGCAAGGCCGCCGCGGCCTGGGACGCCGGTCTGTTCGGCGCCGAGGTCGCGCCCCTGGAGGGCGTCAGCCGCGACGAGTGCGTACGGCCGGGTACCACCGCCGAGATCCTCGCCGGCCTGAAGCCCGCCTACCACGACCCCAACTTCGCCGAGCGCTTCCCGCAGATCGAGTGGAACGTCACCGCGGGCAACGCCAGCCCCATCAACGACGGCGCATCGGCCGTGCTCATCACGTCCAGCGAGACCGCGGCCCGCCTCGGCCTGCGCCCGCTCGCCCGGCTGCACAGCTTCGCCGTCACCGGCTCCGACCCGATCCTCATGCTCACCGGAGTCGTCCCGGCAACGGAGAAGGTGCTGCGCAGGGCGCACCTGTCCCTCGACGACATCGACCTGTTCGAGGTCAACGAGGCTTTCTCCAGCGTGGTCCTGGCCTGGCAGCAGGAGACCGGCGCCGACCTCGACAAGGTCAACGTGCACGGCGGCGCGATCGCCCTCGGCCACCCGCTCGGCGCGAGCGGCACCCGACTGACGACGACCCTCGTGCACGCGATGCGGGAGCGCGGCGCCCGCTACGCCCTGCAGACGATGTGCGAAGCGGGTGGGCTCGCCAACGCGATGGTTCTGGAAGCGGTGTAGTAACCAGAGGGGGGGCTAACGGTCCCGGAAATGGTGCCGCTTGCGCCAGGCCACCACCGCGCCCGCCAGCGCCGGCAGTGCGATGAAGGCCATCGCGATCAGGAAGGCCGGCGACGTCGGCGTGGAGGCACGGGCGCCGGCGACGACGTACGCGGCGGTGTTCGGGATCGAGCCGAGCGCCGTCGCCAGCAGGAACGGGAAGTACCCCATGCGGGAGACGGCGGCGCAGTAGTTCGCTGCCCAGAACGGCACCCCGGGGAACAGCCGCGCCGCCAGCATGGAACGGAAGCCGTGCCGGCTGAGCTGCCCGTCGGCGGCCCGCAACCACCGGCCGCGCAGCAGCGGACGCAGGGCGTCCTGGCCGAGCACCCGGCCGAGGCCGAAGGCGATACCGGCCCCGAGCACCGTGCCCGTGATGGAGACTCCGAGGCCCAGCTGCGAGCCGAACAGCGCGCCCGCCGCCAGGTTGAGCAGCGGTCGTGGCACGAACGCCACGGTGCACAGCCCGTACGCCACCGCGAACACCACCGCCGCCGCGGCTCCACCGAGCTGCGGCGGCCAGCCGTCCGCCAGCAGCCGCTGCGGCTCGAAGAGCAGCACGGCCGAGGCGGCGCCCGCGAGCAGGGCGATGAGCAGGGACAGGCGCGTCCACGGCGAGAGCAGCACTCTCGTGCAGCGCGCGCCGAAGCCCACCGGAGAGGGAACGGCTACGGCGAGTTCCGTGGCAGCGGCCCGGGGAGGTGCCGTGGCGGTGCCCCCAGAGCGGGTGGTGGCATCGAGCATCCAGTGACGGTAACCGACGGACGTGTGTGATCGCCGCACGGATCGCGTCCGCTGTGCGGGCCGGCACCGCGAAAAACCGTTCGACGTGGGACGACGCGTCGGCAATGATCTGCGTCATGTTCCGGTACGCCTTCGTCCTCGCAGCATCCGCGGTCGCGGATGCCCCGAAGGCTGCCGTTCCCGTCTTCCTGGCCGCTGCTGACGGCGCCCGAAGCTGACCCTCTCCGGATCGTCCGGCGGACCCCGCAGGGGGAGGGTCGGCGAGTCCTTGGGGTCCCCATCTTCCTTCGCAGAGGCTTCGAGGTACCGCCATGCCCAAGACGGCATACGTACGCACCAAACCGCATCTGAACATCGGCACGATGGGCCACGTCGACCACGGCAAGACCACGCTGACCGCCGCCATCACGAAGGTGCTGGCCGAGCGCGGCTCTTCCACGTTCGTGCCCTTCGACCGCATCGACCGGGCACCCGAGGAGGCGGCGCGCGGCATCACCATCAACATCGCGCACGTCGAGTACGAGACCGACACCCGGCATTACGCGCACGTGGACATGCCGGGCCATGCCGACTACGTCAAGAACATGGTCACCGGGGCCGCGCAGCTGGACGGGGCGATCCTCGTCGTCTCCGCGCTCGACGGGATCATGCCGCAGACCGCCGAGCACGTGCTGCTGGCCCGCCAGGTGGGCGTGAACCACATCGTCGTCGCCCTCAACAAGGCCGACGCGGGGGACGAGGAGCTCATCGACCTCGTCGAGCTGGAGGTGCGTGACCTGCTCACCGAGCACGGTTACGGCGGCGACGCCGTGCCTGTCGTACGGGTCTCGGGGCTGAAGGCCCTGGAAGGGGACCCGCGTTGGACCGCGTCCGTCGAGGCGTTGCTCGACGCCGTGGACACGTATGTGCCGATGCCCGAGCGGTATCTGGACGCGCCGTTTCTGATGCCGGTGGAGAACGTGCTGACCATCACCGGCCGGGGGACGGTGGTGACCGGGGCGGTCGAGCGGGGCACGGTGCGGGTCGGGGACCGGGTCGACGTGCTCGGGGCCTCCGTCGAGACGGTGGTCACGGGGCTGGAGACCTTTGGCAAGCCGATGGAGGAGGCGCAGGCCGGGGACAACGTGGCGTTGCTGCTGAGGGGTGTGCCGCGGGATGCGGTGCGGCGCGGTCATGTGGTTGCGGCGCCGGGGAGTGTGGTGCCCCGTCGTCGCTTCACCGCGCAGGTGTACATCCTGTCGGCGCGCGAAGGTGGTCGTACGACGCCGGTGTCGACCGGTTACCGCCCGCAGTTCTACATCCGCACGGCGGATGTAGTCGGTGACCTCGACCTTGGTGAGGTGGCGGTGGCGCGGCCGGGAGAGACGGTTGCCGTGTCCGTTGAGCTGGGGCGGGATGTGCCGCTGGAGCCCGGGCTTGGTTTCGCCATCCGTGAGGGTGGGCGGACCGTCGGAGCGGGGACCGTGACCGCCGTCGAGTGAGGGTGGTGTCTGTGCGTGGGGGACTGCGGGCCGGTTGTGGCTGGTCGCGCCCCCGCGGCGGAGCCGCATGCTGTCACAGCCCCGCGCCCCTATAGGTCTGCTGCACAAAGGCACAATGAGAAGGTGAACGAGCCGATCCCCGTCACCCGCCCCGTCGATCAGGGCGTTGCCAAGCTGATGCCCGACATCGACCGGAAGCGGGCCTGGCTGCTGACCGTCGACGGGGCGCCGCAGTCGTACGTCGATCTGGACGAGCCGGCGTATCTGGAGTTCGAGTACGCGCGGCGGCTCGGGCACGTCCTGGACACCGTCGCCGAGGCGGGGCGCCCGCTGGACGTGCTGCACCTCGGCGGGGGCGCGCTCACCCTGCCCCGGTACCTGGCCGCGACCCGGCCCGGCTCCCGGCAGGACGTGGTCGAGGCCGACCGCGCCCTGCTGGAGCTGGTCGTGGAGCACCTGCCGCTGCCGGACGGCGCGGGCATCGACCTGCACGCCGCCGATGCCCGCGCCTGGCTGGAAACCGCCCCCGCGGACTCCGCCGACGTCCTCGTCGCCGACGTCTTCGGCGGCTCACGCGTCCCGGCGCACCTCACGTCCCTCGCCTACGCCCGCGAGGCCGGACGCGTCCTGCGCCCCGACGGCGTCTACCTGGCCAACCTCGCAGACGCCGCGCCCTTCGCCTTCCTGCGCTCCCAACTCGCCACCCTCGCGGCGGTGTTCGAGGAGCTCGTGCTGGTCGCCGAACCGGGCGTGCTGCGCGGTCGCCGCTTCGGCAACGCGGTGCTCGTCGCCGCGCACCGCCCCCTCGACACGGCCGCCCTGGCCCGCCGCACCGCCGCCGACGCCTTCCCCGCGCGGGTCGAACACGGGCCCGCCCTGCGGGACTTCATCGGCGGTGCCGCGCCGGTGCAGGACGAGGACGCCGTACCGTCACCCGAGCCCCCCGACGGGGCGTTCAGCATCGGGTGAGTTCTGGCCGGTCAGGGCCCCGCAGGGGGCATCCCGTGGGGTCATCCAGTGGGTTCGCCGTGCAGTCGGACCGTGCTGAGGATCTTCTGGATCGTCTTCTCGGGCAGCTCGCCGCTCACGCCCTTCGCCCCGTAGAGGCTCCAGGAGACGTAGTCACCCGCGGAGTTCTTGAACGCGAACGTCGTCGCCTTGCCGTCGGAGTCGCACTTGTCCTCCTTCTTCACGCCCTTCGTGTACGCCGAGGCGACGCTGCCCTTGACACCCGACGCCGTGGTGAACGGCCTCGGCTTGACGAGGGTGAGCAGCTTCTTCGACGCGTCCGACTGGTCGGTGTAGCCGCCGAACGCCCACCAGGCCGAGTCGTTGCGTGCGACCTCGTCGGTGCTCTTGGCGCCGTTCTGGCCCTTGGTGCCGGCCGCCGCCAGCTTCGTGTCGTCGGTCCGGCCGTCCTTGTCGGCGTCGGACGTGCACCACTTCTCCTTGAAGTAGGCGGGCGCGGACATGCCGATGAGGGCGGAGCCGTCGCCCTTCTTCTCGTCCTCGAAGCCGATGAACGTGCCGGGCGACTCGATCGTCCAGTCCGCAGGGACGTCGAAGGCCGTGCCCCACTTGGGGTTGACGACGACCTTCCAGCCCGGGACGGTCGGCTGGTCCGCCTCGCCGTTACGCGGGTTGTCCTCGGAGGGGGACGCGGAGACGCTCGGTTCGGTGGTCGGGCTCGTGGACTTCTTGCCGTCCTTGCCGGTGACGTCGTCCGCCTTGTCGTCCTTGTCGCCGCCCAGGACCAGGAATCCGGTCACGGCGGCGGTCACGACGACGGCCAGCGCCGCCACGATCGCGACCAACTTGGTCCGGTTCCCGCCACCCCCGCGCGGCGGCTCCGGAGACCCCACCGGCGCCGGAGTGCCCCACTGCGGCTGCTGCGCATAGGGGTTGGGCTGCTGGAATCCCGGCTGCTGGTACGGATTCGGCTGCTGGTACCCCGGCTGCTGGTACGGATTGTTCTGCTGTTGCGGATTCTGCTCGCCCCCGGGCGGCTGCTGTCCTGGCCACATGGGCAGCCACCCTAGTCCCGTCAGGGACACGATTCGGTCACCGACCCTTGTCAGGGACGTAGCAATCACGACGCAGTTGACGACGCAGCAATCAGCGTTCGTCCGTGGGTGTGTTGAGCCGCACGGTCTTCATGATCTTCTGGACGGTGGCGTCCGGGACTTCCTCGCCGACCCCCTCGGCGCCGAAGAACGACCAGGAGGCGAAGTCGCCGTCGGAGGTCTTGAAGGCGAAGGTCGTCGCCTTGCCGTCGGAGTCGCACTTGCCATGGGCCGCGACTCCGGAGGACTGCGAGGTGGCGGCGCTGCCGGTGAGACCGGAGGCGGTGGTGAAAGAGGTGACCGGGCCGGTCGTGACCTTCTTACGGTCGGGTTGGGTGTAGGCGCCGTAGACCCAGGTCGCCGAGTCGGCGCGGGCGATCTCCTCGGTGCTCTTGGCCCCGTTGTTGCCCCGGGTGCCGACGCTGGCCAGTGGCGTGTAGTCCATCTCGCCGTCCTTGTCCTCGTCGGACCCGCACCACTTCTCCTTGAGGACCGCGGGGGCCTTCATGGCGACCAAGGGCTTGTCCTCGGGGTCATCGTCCTCCGAGACGTACGACACCCAACTCGTCGACTGCAGCGCCCAGTCCGCCGGTACGTCGAAGGCGACGCCCAGGTCGGGATTGACCACCACCTTCCAGCCGGCCACGGTCGGCTTCTGACCGTCTGCGGCTCGCGGATTCTCCGACGCGGCCGAGGTGGCCGACGAGGACGGGGAAGGCGTCGGATCGGGATCGGCCTTGTCGTCCGTGTCGCCGCCCAGCAGGACGGCCCCGGTCACGGCCGCGGCCACCACGACGACGGCGGCCGTGGCGATCGCGAACGTCCTGGTGCGGCGCCCTCCCCCCGGTGGTCCGCCCGAAGCGGTGGGCGCGTCCCACGCGGGCGGCGGCTGCTGGGCGTAAGGATTCGGCTGCTGGTATCCGGGCTGCTGATAGGGGTTTCCGCCGGCCGGCTGGTGCTGCGGATTCTGCCCGTCCCCCGGCGACTGCTGTCCTGGCCACATGGGCGGTAAGAATACGGCGATCACCGTAAGGATCTGGCCATAGGTGTCTACTCGTGAGTAACATTCCGGCATGAGCGCAGACCAGATGTCGATCGGCGAGATGCTCGCCGCCACGGTGCCGATGACCAGGACCCTCAACCTCGAGTACCTGGAGACCACTCCGGAGAAGGCCGTGGTGGCACTGCCCGACCAGAGCGAGTACCACAACCACGTCGGTGGGCCGCACGCCGGAGCGATGTTCACGCTGGGCGAGTCGGCCAGCGGGGCGATCGTGCTGGCCGCGTTCGGAGACCAGCTCTCCCGTGCCGTACCGCTCGCGGTCCGCGCCGAGATCGCGTACAAGAAGCTCGCGATGGGCGCCGTCACGGCCACCGCGACGCTCGGCCGGCCCGCCACCGAGGTCGTCGCGGAACTCGACGAGGGCAAGCGGCCGGAGTTCCCCGTGTCCGTGGTCATCCGGCGTGAGGACGGGGCCGTAACCGGCGAGATGACGGTCGTCTGGACGCTTCGGCCCAACAGCTGAGCTGCGCTTCGTGAGAGGGGTGCCGGTCCGGCCGGCACCCCTCGACGTGTAATCAGGCGGCGAGCCGGTCGCGGTCGGCCGCTCCGCCCTCTACGGCCGCGCAGCCGTAGAGGTGGATCTGCTCCCGAGCGCCGCGTGCTAGCCCTGGCGATGTGGTGAATGTCGGCGAGGCGGGCCGGATCGCGCACCGCGTCCGGCCGTGCGGCGTCGCCCTCGGCTGCGCACGCCTGCTCCAGCCGTGAAGAGGAGATTTCGTGTGCCAACCGCCCTTCCACGCACACAACTTGACCTCGGCGTGACGGCATTTATCGAATGCCGGTGCGGATACCGCCGGTAACTTTTCTGAAATGGCAACGTTTTGAACGTGGGTCACTCGAACTTCTTGTTTCCTGTGAGGCGTTTGTGCGAAGGTGAGCGGCCAAATAACCGACCCGCACCTGACGCGGCATAGGTATGCACCAATCAGGCACCTGCTTTCCTACGGACGCGCATTTCGCATGCCGTCCTGCGGCTTGGAAGGAAATGGTCCAGTGCAATCTCCTCACCCCCCACGCCCGCCGTACCCGCCACGGCCCGGATCGCGTCCCGGTGAGTCCGACCGCGATCTCGTGGCCCGGCTGGGCGGGGCGGACACGGACGCCCACGCCGTGGCGCTGCTGATGGCCCGGCACTGGCGGGCGACCCACGACTACGCGGTCATCTGCCTGCTCGCATCGGCGGATTCGGCGTCCATGGCGACCGCCGCCGCGTTCCACCGGGTGCTCTCGGGGAGGGCCGGCGGTGCCCTGCGTCCCCAACTCCTCGCGGCCGTACGGGAGACCGTCAAGGAGTGGGCCGCGGACGACGGAATTTCCACCCTGCTGCCGGAACTCCGCAAGCCGACCGGCGGCCGCGGTCTACGTGCGGCGAGGCCGGCCACCCCCGAAAGGCGACGGCTCACCGAGCGTGCATTCCAGTCCCTTTCGGGCGCCTCCCAATGCCTGCTGTGGCACACCGAGGTCGAGGCCGAGCCCATATCCATACCTGCTGGTCTGCTCGGGGTGGACGCCGCTACCGCGACCGCCGGGCTGGAGCGGGCGCGGGAGCAATTCCGGGCGGGCTGTGTACGCGCCCACCGGGAACTCGCGCCCACCACGGAATGCCGCTTCTACAACCGTCTCCTCGACGTCTCCATTCGCCGGGGCGGAGCACTGCTGCCCGATGTCCGACGGCATCTGACGGAGTGCCGGTACTGCCGACACGCCGCCGAGCAGCTCAGTCACTTCGAGGACGGTCTGGACGCGCTGCTCGCCGAGACCGTGCTCGGCTGGGGCTCCCGCCGGTATCTCGACTCGCGGCCCGGTCGCGGCACCGCCCCGCAGGCACCGGGCACGCGTCCGTTCGTACGGCCGCGAGCCGTCGGACGCCACCGCCCCGCTCCGGCCGGCCACCTCGCGCACTCCCGTCGGCACAGCAAGGCCGTGCTCATGGGCGCCGGTCTGTCCCTCGCCCTGCTCGCGACCGTGCTCGTCGCCAGGAGCTGGTCCGACGAGGGCGGTGCCCCCGGGCCCCGCGCCACGTGGGGGGCGCCGAGCGGCACCTCCGTCTCGCCGGGGGAGGGGGGCGATTCGTCGTCCGCCGGGTCCCCGTCCGCCGCCTCCGTGGGCAACGCCGTCGAGGTCGGGCACGGCAGGCTCCGCAACCTGGTCGCCGGACTGTGTCTCGACGTGCGTCCCGACGTGCGTCCCGACGTGCGTCCCGACGTGCGCGAGGGCAGACCCGCAGACGGTGCCGGGACTGTGCTGGCGGCGTGCTCGTCGGCCGGGTCGCAGCAGTGGTCGTACCAGGACGACGGACTGCTGCGCAGCGCCACCGACCCCACTCTCTGCCTCGACGCCGACGCCGACAAGGGCTCGGTCGTCGTCGCCGACTGCCTGGTGCACGCGGGTGAGGTGCGCTACGACCTCACCGTGCGGGGCGAGTTGCTGCTGCGCCGGGGCAAGGGGCTGCTCGTCGCGCCCAAGACCGAGAACGGGAAGGCCGTGGTCGTCGCCGAGCGGGACGGATCCGAGGGGCAGCGGTGGGTTCTGGAACCCGTGAGCGACGAGCCGGGGACGGCACAGGGGGACGGATCGGCGGAGAACGGGACCCAGAACGGCAGTCCCGAGGAGCCGGCCTCCCCGACGGCCGAGCCGGCCTCGCCTGACGCCGCGAGTCCGCGCAAGGATGCCGAGGCCCCGCCGGACGCCCCGGTGGTCCGGCCACCGCAGTTCGAGAAGCGGATCGCCCCGGCCGACTGCTGCACCGAGCCCGAGCCGACCGCTCCCACCGAGGAAGCCGCCATCCTCCCGGACGAGGCCCGGGACGCCGTCGCACCGGTCACTCATCCCGTCACCGCCGCCGTGACCGGAACCCTCGGCTCCGCCCTCCACTAGTCGGACGGCGGTCCGTGGGCACCGCCCCGCCGGGGTCACCCCTCAGGGGTGGCCCCATCTTCGTTTCTTGTCGGCATGCGGCCGTTTCTCGTTCGAGTCATTGACACGAGTCATCGACGGTCCTAGGTTCCCACGCGCCGGTGGCGCTTCTCACGAGGCGTCAAGTCCCTCCTGACACATGGCCTGTTCAGAGGACGAACGCTGCCCGGGTCGCCGGGAGGCGTTCGCGGTTCACGACGTCGTGCCCGCACACGGAAGGAGTGACGGCCTATGACCGACACTATTTCTCCTGTCTCCCGTTCCCTTGTCTCCAGAAGGTCCGCTGTCTCCAGAGGGTCCGCTGTCTCCAGAGGGTCCGCTGTCTCCAGGCGCGCCTGCGTTCGCGTCACCCGGCACGCCACCGCCCTGCCGACCCCCGTCCTGCCGGCGAGTGTGGAGGTGGGCGAGTGATACGGCGTGTCGCCGCCGGACTGGTGGCTCTCGTGGCCACGCTCGTCGCCCCGGTGCCGGCACAGGCCGCACCGCGGGCGAGCGACGCGGTCGTACGCACCGACGCCGGCTGGGTGCGCGGCGAAACCACCGCCGAGGGACGGCAGTTCCTCGGCATCCCGTACGCCGAGCCGCCCGTCGGCGACCTCCGCTGGAAGGAACCGCGGCCCGTCCGGCCCTGGCAAGGGGTGCGTGCCGCGCGGGACTTCGGCAACAAGTGTGCGCAGAGCGCCGGTTGGGACCCCGGATACGAGCAGCCCTCGCACACCGAGGCCTGCCTCGATCTGAATGTGTACGTCCCCGAGGGCGCCGCCCGCCGAGCCGTGCTGGTCTGGTTCCACGGCGGAGGGCTCACCGCCGGGGCCGGTCAGGACGTCGTCCCCGACACCTTCGCGCGACAGACCGGTACGGTCGTCGTGACCGTCAACTACCGCCTCGGAGCGATGGGTTTCCTCGCCACGGCCGGTCTGGACGGCGAGGCGCGCGACGGGGTCTCCGGCAACTTCGGGATGCTCGACCAGCAGGCCGCACTGCGCTGGGTGCGTGCCAACGTCGGCCGCTTCGGCGGCGATCCGGGCCGCGTCACCGTCGCGGGCGAGTCGGCGGGCGGCCGCTCCGTCTGCACCCAGCTGGCCTCGCCGACGGCGAAGGGCCTGTTCCGGGCGGGCATCATCCAGAGCGGCGCCTACGGCGACTGCGCCGCCCGTACGCATCAGGCGGCCGTGGCCCAGGGAGCCGCCTTCGCCGAGAAGCTGGGGTGTGCGAGCGTGGCGTGCCTGCGGAGCAGGCCGGCCGCCGACATCCTGGCGGCCCAGGGCGAGTTCGACTGGGGGCCGGTGGTCGGCGGGGACTTCCTGCCCAGGCAGCCCGAGGAGGCGTTCGCGCAGGGGGCCGCCGCCCAGGTGCCCGTGCTGAACGGGGCGAACACGGACGAGGGGCGGATGTTCGCGTTCGCCCGGTTCGACGCGAACGGGACCCCGCTCACGCCCGAGCAGTACCCCACGGTGATGCGTGAGAACTTCGGGGAGCGGGCGCTGCGGCGCTACCCGCTGTCGGCCCACCCGTCGCCGACCCTCGCCTACGCCGCCGCACAGGGCGACCAGCTGTTCGCGTGCCCCGCGCTGCGGCTCGACGGGGTGCTCGCCGGACGCGGGCCGGTCTACGCGTACGAGTTCGCCGACCGCACCTCCCCGCCCTTCGCCTCGCTGCGCAACCTGCACACGGACTTCGACTTCGGCGCGACCCATGTGAACGAGGTGCAGTACCTCTTCAAGCACTTCGGCCTCGACTCGCCGCTGAACGCCGAGCAGCGGATGCTGGCGCGGCAGATGGTCGCGTACTGGGGCTCCTTCGTACGGGGCGGTGTGCCGAGCGCCGACGGGCAGCCCTCGATGCCCGGCCGACCGGGGACGGTGCTGTCCCTGCGGACGGAGTCGAAGGGCGGGAACGCCCTGAGTGCCACTGTGCACCGGGAGCACCAGTGTGACCTGTGGGACGCCGGGGCATCTCCGTGACCCGGTAGTCTTCCCGGCGTGCGCCCGTGTGCGGGCGCACGCCGGGAATGCAGGGACGCGAATCGGAGGAACCGGCGTTGCACGTGCAGGAGTGGCTCGACACGGTGCCCGCGGCCGCGGTCTACGCCTTGGTCGGCGTGGTCATCGGTCTGGAGAGCCTGGGCATCCCGTTGCCGGGCGAGATCGTCCTGGTCTCGGCGGCGCTGCTGTCCTCACAGCACGCGGGTATCGACCCGGTGATCCTCGGCGCGTGCGCCAGCATCGGCGCGATCGTCGGCGACTCCATCGGCTACGCCATCGGCCGCAAGGGCGGACGGCCACTGCTGGCCTGGCTCGGCAAGAAGTTCCCCAAGCACTTCAGCGAGGGGCACATCGCCACGGCCGAGCGGTCCTTCCAGAAGTGGGGCATGTGGGCGGTGTTCTTCGGCCGCTTCGTCGCCCTGCTGCGGATCTTCGCCGGGCCGCTCGCGGGTGTGCTGCGGATGCCGTACTGGAAGTTCCTGATCGCCAACGTGCTCGGGGGCATCGTGTGGGCGGGCGGGACGACCGCGGTCATCTACTACGTCGGCATCGTCGCGGAGTCGTGGCTGAAGCGGTTCTCTTGGTTGGGCCTGGTGGCGGCGGTACTGGTCGGGCTCACGTCGATGCTCGTGCTGAAGCGGAAGGCGAAGCAGGCGCAGGCCGTGCATCAGGAAGCGGAACCCGTTCCCGCCGGGGAGTAGAACGCGCCCCAGAGGGGCGCGGGGCTGTGCCATGTGCGGCTCGGCCGCGTGGGCGCGGCCAGCCCCCCCCATGACCCGCGGCCGCCCGGTTCCCTACTCGTGCACCCCGCGATGCGCCTTGGCCAACTCGGCGTACATGGTGCCGTTCAGGCTCACCCCCTGCTTCTCCTCCTCTGTCAGCGCCCGCTTGACCTTCGCGGGAACGCCGGCCACCAGTGACCCCGCCGGCACCTCCATCCCCTGCGGCACCAACGCCTGCGCGGCAACCAGCGACCCCGCCCCGATCACCGCCCCGTTGAGCACGGTCGCCCCCATACCGATCAGACAGTCGTCCCCCACGGTCGCCCCGTGCACCACGGCGTTGTGCCCGATGGAGACGCGCTCCCCGACGGTGACGGGAAAGCCCGGGTCGGCATGCAGCGTGCAGTTGTCCTGGACATTGCTGCTCGCCCCCACGGAGATCCGCTCGACGTCGCCGCGCAGCACCGCCCCGTACCAGACGCTCGCCCCGGCCTGCACCGTCACGTCCCCGATCACCGAGGACGTGGGTGCCACGAACGCCTCCTCGTGGATCTTCGGTTCCTTGCCGCCGATGCCCGTGATCAACGCCTTGTGCGCCATCGCCCTCTCCTCGTCGTCGTCGACACCGGCACCGTACGCCACCGGGTGGGGCGAAGATCACAGACCCTCGATCTCATGGGTCCACCTGACGCTGAGTACGGTGAGCGGGTGCCGAAGCGCAAGAACACGTTCTCATCATGGCCGCGCGGCCTCGCGCAGCGGGCCGTGCACGCGGGCTGGGCCTGGGTGCAGCGCACCGGCTCCGTCACCGCCGAGCACCCGGGACGCTTCCGCTTCCGCGCGCTGGGCACGGGCACCCGGCTCGCCTTCCCTCTCGGCACGGTCTTCGGCGAGCCCTGGATCCAGCTGGGCGCCCACTGCATCGTCGGCGAACAGGTCACCCTGACGGCCGGCCTGATGCCCGACCTCGACCTCGGCCCGGACCCGATCCTGCGCATAGGCGACGGAGTCGTCCTGGGCCGCGGCAGCCACGTCATCGCCGACACGACGGTCACCATCGGCAGCGACTGCTACTTCGGGCCGTACGTCTACGTCACGTCCACCAACCACTCGTACGACGATCCGCACGAGCCCATCGGCAAGCAGTGGCCGCGGATGGAGCCGGTGGAGATCGGCCCGGGCTGCTGGATCGGCACCGGCGCGGTGATCCTGCCGGGGGCGCGCCTCGGGCGGAACGTCGTCGTGGCGGCCGGTGCGGTGGTGCGTGGTGCGGTGCCCGATCACGCGGTGGTGGCCGGGGCGCCCGCGCGCGTCGTACGGCGCTGGACTCCCGCCGACGGCTGGCAGCCGCCGCTGAGGACGCCGGCCCCGGTGCCGATACCCGAGGGCGTCACCCCGGACCAGCTCCTGGCCCTGGCCGACCTGGACGAAGAGGGCGCAGCCCGGCTGGCGGAGCTCGACGCCGACGCCTAGGGCCGCGCTCATCAGGCTCTGTTGCTTTCCTCCGACCTGATCCGCCGGACAGGCCCTAACCCGCCGCCAACAGCACCGTACCCATCAGGGCCAGCCCCGCCCCCGCCGCCTGGATCGCCCGCAGGCGTTCGCTGAGGAAGCCGCGGGCGGCCAGGGCCGTCACCACCGGGTAGAGCGAGGCGAGTACGGCGGCCACGGTGACCGGGCCGTGCTGGGCGGCGATCGCGTACGTGCCGTTCGCGGCGACGTCCGCGAGGCCGACGAAGGCGAGCGCCGGCATTGTGGCCCACGGGAAGCCGTCCGGCGGGAGGGCCTGCGCGCCCCGCTTGACGGAGACGTACAACGCGGCGCCGCCCACGGCCACGTTGGTCACGCGCTGCACGAACAGGGCGAGGAACAGGCCGGTGACCGTCGTCGACGCCTCCGCGATCAGCGCGAACACCGCGCCGAAGCCGAGGGCGGCGATCAGGGTGAGGAGGATGGCCCGGCGTTGCACGGGCGCGCCGCGCAGCTGGGGGCCGCCCGCGAGGACGACCCCGGCGACGGCGACCGCGATCCCCGCGACCTGGACCAGTCCGGGGCGCTCGCCGAGGAAGAGCCCTACACCGATGGGGACGGTCACGCCCAGGGTGGCGAGCGGGGAGACCACGCCCATCGGGCCCAGCGCCAGCGCCTTGTAGAAGCAGATCATCGCCACCGGCCCGGCCAGACCGGCCGCGACCGCGAACCACAACAATGGCCCCGCCTCGCTCCACGCTCCCGTGGTCACCACGATCACGCCCAGCACGGCCGTCGCGATCGTCTGCGAGACGACCACCACCGTCAGTGCCGGGGTACGCCGGGTCAGCAGTCCGCCGCCGAAATCGGCCAGCCCCCACAACAGGCTGGTGGCCAGGGCCAAGAATGCTGTCACGGGTGCCTCGCAGTACAGTTCGGTGAACAATCGGGTGCACCACACCGTAGTGCAGCAGATTGAACTCTGTCATCCAGAATATTGGACGGAATGTGTCGGACCTCGACCTGCTGACCCAATCCCTGGCTCGCAACGTCAAGCACTGGCGGGCGGTGCGCGGCTTCACGCTGGACGTGCTCGCCGCGCGTGCCGGGGTCAGCCGCGGCATGCTGATCCAGATCGAGCAGGCACGGACCAATCCCAGCATCGGGACGGTCGTCAAGATCGGTGACGCGCTCGGCGTCAGCATCACCACGCTGCTCGACTACGAGCAGGGCCCCAGGGTCCGGGTCGTCCCCGCCGAGCAGGCCGTACGGCTGTGGCGCACCGACGCCGGCAGCTACAACCGGCTGCTCGCGGGCGCCGAAGCCCCCGGACCGCTGGAGATGTGGGACTGGCGGCTCATGCCCGGCGAGAGCAGCGGCTCGGACCCGCACCCCGCCGGCACGGTCGAACTCCTCCACGTCACGGCGGGCGAGCTGACCCTGACCCTGGACGGCGTGGAGTACCGCGTCCCGGCGGGCGCGAGCGTCTCCTTCGAAGCCAACGCCCCGCACACGTACGGCAACACGGGGGACGTGCCGATGGAGATGTTCATGGCCGTCTCGGTGCCGCCCGTGCCCTGAAACCCCGCACCCGCGGAGTTGTTAGCGTGCCGTCATGCATGCACCGATCGGACACTTCGACAACGCCCGGCCCGCCCCCGACTGCCTCGACGAGCTGACCGACCCGGTCGCCGACGCCGTACGCCACTGGAGCGGCAGCGTGCCCGCCGAGCAGATCGTCTACGTCGACACCGACCCACAGTGGGCCGACACCGCGGTCTTCGTGGAGCACTACGGCCGCGAACTGCTGGAGCGGTCGGCGAACTGCGTGGTGGTGGCCGGCAAGCGCGGCGGTGAGAGCACACTCGCCGCGTGTGTGGTCATGTCCACCACCCGGGTCGATGTCAACGGCGTCGTGCGCCGCCGGCTCGGCGCGCGCAAGGCCTCGTTCGCCTCGATGGACACCGCCACGGGGGAGACCGGCATGGAGTACGGCGGCATCACGCCGATCGGACTGCCCGGCGGCTGGCCGGTGCTGGTGGACTCGGCCGTCGTGGATCTGCCGTACGTCCTGGTGGGCAGTGGACGCCGACGCGGCAAGCTGCTCGTACCCGGGAAGGCGTTCGCCCAGCTGCCCGGGGCCGTGGTGCTGGAGGGGCTGGGGGTGGCCTGACCTAGGGCCTGTCCGGCGGATCAGGTCGCAGGAAATCGGCGGCGCCCAATCAACGCAGGTGAGCGGGGTCTGGTGCGGCCATATGCAAGGCGGAGGAGGGCGGCGACGCGGAGCGTCGGCAACCGACGACAACGCCGCAGATGGGCGTGCCAGACCCCGCGTCTGCGGCATGATCCGCCGGACAGGCCCTAGGCCGACGCGTGGTGGGCGAGGGCGTGATGCGGGTCCGCCTCGCCCGGCGCCGGCGCCGGATCCGCGTGCACCAGCGCCGCGGTGAGTCGCGGGACCGCGTGCAGCAGGGCGTGTTCGGCGTCGACGGCGATGGCGTGGGCCCGGCGTACCGTCGCCTCGCCGTCCACGACGACCGCCACCTCGGCGCGCAACCGGTGCCCGATCCAGCGCAGCCGCAACTCGCCCACCTCGCGCACCCCTTCGACGCCGCGCAGCGCCCGCTCGGCCCGGTCCACCAGGGCCGGGTCGACGGCGTCCATCACCCGCCGGAACACCTCCCGTGCCGCGTCCCGCAGCACCAGTGTGATGGCGGCCGTGATCGCCAACCCCACGATCGGGTCGGCGAGTTGCCAGCCCAGGGCCGATCCGCCCGCCCCCAGCAGCACGGCCAGCGACGTGAACCCGTCCGTACGGGCGTGCAGCCCATCGGCGACCAGCGCCGCCGAGCCGATGGAGCGGCCGACCCGGATCCGGTAACGGGCCACCCACTCGTTGCCCGCGAAACCGACCAGCGCGGCCACCGCCACCGCCGGGATGTGCTCGACGGGGCGCGGGTCGAGCAGCCGGTCGATCGCCGCCCAGGCCGCGAAGGCGGCGGACGCGGCGATCGTCAGCACGATCGCGATGCCCGCGAGATCCTCGGCGCGGCCGTAGCCGTAGGTGAAGCGGCGGTTCGCCGCGCGGCGGCCCAGCACGAAGGCGATCCCGAGCGGTACGGCGGTCAGCGCGTCCGCGGTGTTGTGCACCGTGTCGCCGAGCAGCGCGACCGACCCGGAGAGGGCCACCACGACCGCCTGTGCCAGCGCCGTCGCGCCGAGCACTGCGAGCGAGACCCACAGGGCGCGCATACCGCGGGCCGAGGACTCCAGGGCGGAGTCGAGTTTGTCGGCGGTCTCGTGGGAGTGGGGGGTGAGGAGGTGGGCGAGTCGGTGGCGGAGGCGGGGACGGGGGTGCTCGTGATGCTCGTGACTGTGCCCGTGGTCCCGTCCGTGGCTGTGCTCGTGGTGGTGCCGGTCGCTCACGAGGTTCCCCTTCCGGTGCGCGGTGGTGGACGCGGGACGCCCACGTCGACCATTATGTGCGTATGAGCGCACGCATGCACCTATCACCTGCGCATGATGCGCATCCGCGCACCCCGGGCGAGGAACAGTTCGCGCTCGCCGCCGAACTGCTCGCGCTGCTCGGCGACCGCACCCGGCTCGCCCTGTTGCACGCCCTGACGTCGGGGGAGGCCGACGTCACGACCCTGACCCAGGCATGCGGGGCGGCGCGGCCCGCCGTCAGTCAGCACCTGGCCCGGCTGCGGCTGGCCGGCCTGGTGGACACCCGCAAGGAGGGCCGCCGGGTGATCTACTCACTGCGCGACGGGCATCTGCGCCGCCTCGTGGACGAGGCCCTGAACGTGGCGGACCACCGGCTCAGCGACCGCCCGCCGCACGACTGAGGAACGCCGCACGACCGAGGAAAGCGGCGCGACCGAGGAAAGCCGCACGACCGGGGAACGCCGCACGACCGAGGAACGCCGGCGACTGAGGAACGCTGGAACGGTTCAGTACGCGGCGGCCGTGCCGAGGTACTGCTCCGCGAAGGCCGCCGCGGCGGCGGGGGAGGTGAACAGGCGTCTCAGCCGGGCGAACGTGGTGCCCGCACGGTACGCGTCGCCCGACGAGGTGCCGTGGTACACCTCGGAGAGCCACTTCGAGAAGTCCTGGTACTCCCACACGCGCCGCAGACAGACCTCCGAGTAGCCGTCCAGTCCGGTCTCGTCGCCCTTGGTGAGGTACGCGACGAGCGCGTCGCCGAGCAGGAAGGCGTCGTGCAGGGCCAGGTTCATGCCCTTCGCGGCGATCGGCGCGGTGAGGTGGGCGGCGTCCCCGGCCAGGAAGAGGCGTCCGAACACCATGGGCTCGACGACGTAGCTGTGCATGTCCAGGACACGCTTCTCGATCAGCGGCCCTTCGATGAGCGGACCGGTGCCGGTCGCCGCCAGCCGCTCCTGGAGCTCGGACCAGACCCTGTCGTGCGACCAGTTCTCCGGGTCGTCGCCGGGCGGGCACTCCAGGTAGTAGCGGGTCACCTGGGGGCTGCGGGCCATGTGCCCGGCGAAACCGTTCGGATGGATGCCGAACACCACGCAGTCGTTGGACGGCGGAGCCTCGGCGAGCAGGGCCAGCCAGCCGACGCCGTAGTCGTACCGGGCGATGTGCGCGTGCTCCGGCAGCGCGGTGCGCGTCACCCCGCGTCCTCCGTCGCACCCGGCGACGAAGTCGCACTCGACGAGCTCCCGCTGTCCCGTCTCGGCGGAGATGTACGACACCGAAGGGTGAGCCGTGTCCAGGTCGTGCAACTCCACGTCCCGCACGCCGAACCGGATCTGCCCGCCTCGCACGTCCGCGTACTCGCGCACCAGGTCCGTCACCAGCAACGGCTGGGGATAGACGAAGTGGTGATGTCCCGTCAGCTCGATGTACGAGAAGCGAAACCGCTCCCCGCCGAACCGGAACTCGCACTCGGTGTGCAACTGCGCCCGCTCCAGCAGGTTCTTGGCGAGCCCGCGCTGTTGCAGGCCGCGCACGGCCCATTCCTCGATGACCCCCGCGCGGGGCCGCTGCTCGATGAACTCGCGCGTCTCGTTCTCCAGGACCAGGCAGTCGACGCCGGCGGCCCGCAGGATGTTGCCGACCGTCAGCCCGGCGGGCCCGGCACCCACGACAACGACCGGAAAGCGTTCTGTGGACGCGGAATTGGTGTCGGTCACCTCGTCAGTATGCCGGGACGCCGCCGTGTCCCGACCCGGTTCGACGGAATCGGGCGCGCCCCGATGATTGTCCTTTCTTGCCGTTCTCTTTGCTCCGCGCGTCGCGGGGCCGGTGCTAGTGTCGGCCGCGCTCATACAACTCCGCGATACCCAGGGCCGGTTGACCACTGGCCGACGAGGGTTACCGCGTCGAAGGAAACGGGGAAATCCAATGAGGGGAAAACTGGGCCGTGTGGCCCTGACGCTTGCTGTCGCCGCGTCTCTGGGAGCGGCCACCGAGGCGAGCAGTGCAGCCGCGACCGCGTCACCCGCGGCGGCTTCGTCGAGCGTACGTCCGATGGACAATCCGTACTTCCCGAAATGGAAGGTCACCCACGTCGGCAAGGCCTACAGGACGTACGGCAAGTGGAAGACCTGCGTCGTCTTCAGCAAGGAGAGGACGCCGCACACGGTGACCTGCTCGCTGTCGAAGACCACCTCCACCACGGTGAGCGGCAGCCTGACCGTCTCAGTCAAGGCCATGTCCGCCGCCGTCGGATATCAGGTGCAGAAGTCCTACAGCGTCACCGGCGGCGAGAGTTACACCGCCGACAAGAGCAAGTCAGGACGTATTCAGTGGCGAGAGGCTTACCGCACCAACAAGGTGACGGAAAAGAAATACATGTGCCCGCTCCATGGTTCGTGCAACTACACCGGACCGATCGGGACTGCCTATGCCTACACCCACAAGTATGTCGCTCCGAACTTCCGGATCGTCTACGACAAGTAAGAATCGTCTACGAAAAGTAGGAGACAAGTAGACGTTCAGCCCAGCCGGGGAATCTCGATCGCCGGGCAACGGTCCATCACCATCTCCAGACCGGCGGCCCGGGTGCGGTCGTACGCCGCCTCGTCGATGACCCCCAGCTGGAACCAGACCGCCTGGGCGCCCTTCGCCACCGCCTCGTCGGCGACCTGCCCGGCGAGATCGCTGTTCACGAACACGTCGACGACGTCCACGTCGAAGGGGATGTCCGCGAGGGAGGCGTATCCCCGCTCCCCGTGCACCGTCTCCGCCTTGGGGTGGACCGGCACGATGCGCTTGCCGTAGCGCTGGAGCACGTCGGCCACGCCGTACGCGGCGCGCCGCCGGTTCGACGACAGGCCCACCACGGCCCAGGTGTCGCCGAGCTCGGTGAGGATCTTGCGGACCGTTGCCTCGTCGCCGTACACCGTCGGTCTCCTTGGGCTCGCGGAAGAGCTGGCATCCCGGAGAACAGCGGACCATGCCCGCTGATTCCCCTGCTTCCCGCCGTGACGACTGAACGTCTGTTCGGGTTGTCGGTGGCGCGGCGCTGCTCACGGGCCTACGCTCACCCCGTGCTGCGCATCATCGACGCCCGAACCGGCGAGCCCGTCGAGGCCGCTCCCGCCCGGCGCGGGCTGACCCGCGTCGAGGCCCACACGGCGGGCTACGACGCCACAGCCCTGCGCGTGCTGCTGGTCACCGACCTCCTGGTGCGGGCCCTGGAGCTGGGCGGCACGCCGGTCTGGGCGCTGCTGACGGGCGAGCGGGAGCAGGCGGAACTGCGGGCGGGTGCCGCCACGCTCGGTATGCGGCCCTTGGAGGACAGCCGGCCCACCGGGACCGGACTGGGCGAGTCCCAGGTCATCCATGTGGCGGGCGAGGACCGCACGGCCCCCGACGGCATCAAGGTCGCCGTAGCGCCGGTCGACCCGGCGGCGCCCGCGATTCCGGAGGACGCCGATCCCACCGCCGTACGCCTGGCGCTGCTCTCCCGGCGCCGGAGCGCGCCCGTACGGCTCGACGCGGCGGCTCTGGACGAGGCCCGGGACACGCTCTTCCGCTGGCGCCGCGCCGTCGCCGACTGGGCGCGCCTGCCGTCACGGGCGATCCCCGAGGACGTGCGCGACGAGCTCCGCACGGCCTGGGAGGACGATCTGGACGTACCCTCCGTCCTGCGGGTCCTGCACCGGGTGGAGACCTCGGACCGGCCCGAGGGCGCGCGCTTCGAGACATACGCCTACGCCGACCGGCTGCTCGGCCTCGAACTCACCCGCGACCTGGGAGCCCCGGCATGATCGCCCGCGCGGGAGCGGGCCCGCTGCGTCACCTGGTCGTCCTGCGGCACGCCAAGTCCGCCTGGCCGGACGGCGTCGTCGACCACGAACGCCCGCTGGCGCCGCGCGGCCGCCGGGACGCGCCGGTCGCGGGCCGGATCCTCGCCGAGAGCGACCTGCTCCCGGACCTCGCCCTGTGCTCCACCGCCGTACGCGCCCGCCAGACGTGGGACCTGGCCTCTGCCCAGTGGGGCACGCCGCCGCCGGTCCGCTTCGACGCGCACCTGTACGCCGCCGACGTACCCGACCTGCTGGACGTCGTGCACGACGTGCCCACCGAGGTCGACACACTGCTGCTGATCGGGCACAACCCCGGCCTGGAGGACCTGGTGCTCGACCTGGCCGGGGACGGTCTCGACGACGCGCTGGACCAGGTGCGCGTGAAGTTCCCGACCTCGGCGATCGCCGTCCTGGCCTGGCGCGGCACCTCCTGGGAGGCCCTCACCCCGGGCACGGCCCTGCTGACGAACGTGATCGTCGCGCGGGGCGGGAAGAAGCGCTGACCGGCAGGCGCAAGCGCTGACCGCCAGGCACAAGCGCTGAGCCGACCCGCGCGGGTGGTGGCAGGCGCTCCGCATACGCTGGCCCGATGCAGGACGAGTACCGCACAGTCGCCCGCGCGGGCGTGCACGAGACCGAGGTCAACCGATCCCGCTTCCTGTGCGCCCTCGCCCCGGCGGCCACCGAGCGGCAGGCCCAGGAGTTCATCGCGGGCATCCGCAAGCAGCACACGGACGCCACGCACAACTGCTACGCGTACGTCATCGGCGCCGACGCCGCGATCCAGAAAGCGAGCGACGACGGCGAACCCGGCGGCACGGCCGGTGTCCCCATGCTCCAGATGCTGCTGCGCCGCGACATGCGGTACGTCGTCGCCGTCGTCACCCGCTACTACGGCGGCGTCAAGCTGGGCGCGGGCGGACTCATCAGGGCGTACGGCGGAGCGGTCGGCGAGGCCCTGGACACCCTCGGCACACTCACCCGCCGCCGCTTCCGGCTGGCCACGGTGACCGTCGACCACCAGCGGGCGGGCAAGCTGCAGAACGACCTGCGGTCCACGGGCCGTGAGGTGCGCGACGTGCGGTACGGCGAGGCGGTCACCCTCGAGATCGGGTTGCCGGACGCCGATGTGGAGGCCTTCCGGGCGTGGCTGGCGGACGCGACCGCGGGGACCGCCGGCTTCGAACTGGGCGGAGAGGCATACGGGGACGCGTCATAACGGGCGGTCGGCGGTCGGCGGGGAATGTCACCGCCCGGAGCGTGCCCGTCGGCGCAGCAGCGCCAGGACGATCAGACCGCAGACGGCGCCCTGCGCGGCGTTGAAGACGAGAATGCCGATCATGCCGGGCACCGGCGGCAGCTCCGCGCTGTCCAGGAACGGCTGCAGCGAGATGTTCAGCAGCAGCGCCAGCACGCCGTAGGCCACGCCGACGAACGCCATCGTCTGCACCGGGCGAGGGACCCGGCGCACCACGGCGGTGGCGATCCACACGACGATGATCAGCGTAGTGAAGATCAACGGGCCCACCTGCTTCTTCAGTGGTCCGTCGTCATACGCCCCCACGATGCTCAGCACGGGGCGGATGAGCGCGAAGGCGCCCAGCGCGACGATCGTCACCCAAGGTAATTCGCGCAGGTCATTCCGGGTTTTCTCCTTGATGGCCATGCGCTGGCTCCCTTCTCTGGCGCTCGGTGCGAGCGCCGAATCGGCCGACGTCCGGACCGGCCGGCCCTCGACCCGCTCCCGGGTCTGCGGCGGGGTGAGCCCGTCCGATAGGTAGATTGCCCATATGTAGGCTGGCTACGCTAGTGCATGCCGTAGATTGTCTACATGATGTCTGAAGCGCTACGGGGCCATCTGGACGCGCTGATCCTCGCGGTGCTCGAACGGGAGCCCCTGCACGGGTACGCGGTCATGGAGGCTCTTCAGGTGAGCAGTGGCGGGGCGCTGGACCTGCCGACGGGTTCGCTGTATCCCGCGTTGCGCAGACTCGAACGGGCCGGGCTCGTGGAGAGCGAGTGGAGCACGGTGAGCGGCCGTAGGCGGCGTACTTACCAGCTCACCGCCGCGGGCAGCCGCGCGCTGGCCACCGAGCGGACGAAGTGGCGGGATTTCGCGGCGATGGTCGACGGGGTCCTGCACCCGGGACCGGCGACGGCCTGACGCTGCTGCCGGGCAGCGCCGTGTACGGACGGGGGATCCGGCTGTGCGGGGGCGCCCGGGTGCGTCCTTGAAGAGTTTCGGGACGTGCCGTACGGGCGGGAGCGGTGTGGGGCCGACGCCGTTGTGCGTCGGGACCAGCCCGGCTCCCGCGCGTCGCTGGGACCGGACGTGAACGGGCGTGCGTCGCCCCGGGTGGTTACGCCGCGCTCAGGCAGCGGCGGCCCGCCACGGCGATACCGATCAGGGGCACCCCGAGCAGGAGCGCGGTGCTCGGCAGTCCCGTGACACCCAGGAGCGAGTCCGTGGCCGGGCTGTAGAGGGTCAGCAGCAGCCCCAGAACGGCGAACACGACGCTGACGGCGCATGCGAAGACGCCGACGACACGCACGAGGCGAGGGCGCGCACCGAGATGGCGCACTCCGGCACCCGTGGCGATCACCACCGCCAGTGCCATGACGATGGCACCGGTGCCGGTCCACCGCACCACTTCGTTGATCAGCGTGTAACCGGCACTTCCGGATTCGTCCGCGCCCTGCCCGGCGAAACGCAGCAGTCCCCACCACGCCACTGGCTGGACGGTCAGGACGGCACAGATCAACAGCGCCGTACGACGACCCTGTGCAAGGCCCAACTCGACCTGGTAGTCGGGGGCGATGACCTGGACGGAACCGAAGTCGTCCACTGCGCACCGCTCGGCGCTCTCGCGGTCGAGGCCTTTCTCCGCGTACGCCTCGGCCGCGTCCAAGAGGCTGTCGCGTGCCTCGGCGACCATGTCCGCCTTGACCGCCCGTGGGCCGCGCAAGGCCTGGTCGAGCTCTGCGACGTATCGGTCGATCACCGGGTCTCCCTGCAATTCCTCCGCCGCGTGCGGACCGATTATAGGCAGTTGGGCCGCGCCGTCCCGGGGCGCTTGGCCCGCTTTCCAATGCCGCCCGGCCCAGGCGCGATAGAGCGAGACAAATGCCGCCGAACCGACGTCCGTGATGGAGCAGGTGCTGACAGGCGTTAGCGTGGTCGGTGCTGACAGCGAGGACCGTGCTGGATCGGTGCCGGGTCTCGGGGCGGAGTAGGGGGAAACATTGCGGGTCGGGGCGGCGTCTTGAGAATTCTGCACACTTCCGACTGGCATCTCGGCCGGGCGTTCCACCGGGTCAACATGCTCGGAGCCCAGGCCGAGTTCATCGGCCACCTCGTCACCACCGTGCGGGAGCGCGAGGTCGACGCGGTGGTCGTGTCGGGGGACGTGTACGACCGTGCGGTGCCGCCGCTCGCCGCGGTCGAGCTGTTCGACGACGCCCTGCACCGCCTCGCCGACCTCGGTGTGCCCACGGTGATGATCTCCGGGAACCACGACTCGGCGCGCCGCCTCGGCGTGGGCGCCGGCCTGATCGGGCGCGCGGGGATCCATCTGCGGACCGATCCGTCGGCGTGCGGGACGCCGGTGGTTCTCACCGACGGGCACGGCGACGTGGCCTTCTACGGACTGCCGTATCTCGAACCCGCCCTGGTCAAGGACGAGTTCGGCGTCGAGAAGGCCGGGCACGAGGCCGTGCTCGCCGCCGCCATGGACCGGGTCCGCGCCGACCTCGCCACCCGCGCGGGGGGCACCCGCTCCGTCGTCCTCGCGCACGCCTTCGTCACCGGCGGCGAGGCCAGCGACAGCGAGCGGGACATCACCGTCGGCGGAGTGGCCGCCGTCCCCGCCGGGGTCTTCGACGGCGTCGACTACGCCGCGCTCGGGCACCTGCACGGCAGCCAGACCATCACCGAGCGCGTGCGCTACTCCGGCTCCCCGCTGCCGTACTCCTTCTCGGAGGCCGGCCACCGCAAGAGCATGTGGCTCGTCGACCTGGCCGCCGACGGCGCGGTCACCGCCGAGCGCGTCGACTGCCCGGTGCCCCGCGCGCTGGCCCGCGTCCGGGGCACCCTGGAGGAGCTGCTCGCCGATCCGGACCTCGCCCGGCACGAGGAGGCCTGGGTCGAGGCGACCCTCACCGACGCAGTCCGCCCCGCCGACCCCATGGCCCGGCTCACCGAGCGCTTCCCGCACACGCTGAGCCTCGTCTTCGACCCCGAACGCGCCCCGGACGACCCCGCCGTGTCGTATGCCAAGCGCCTCGCCGGCCGCAGCGACCAGCAGATCGCGGAGGACTTCGTGGCCCATGTGCGCGGCGCCGGGCCCGACGAGCGGGAGCGGGCGGTGCTGCGGGACGCGTTCGACGCGGTGCGCGCGGACGAGGCCGTGCGGGAGGTGGCGCGGTGAGGCTGCACCGTCTCGACATCACCGCGTTCGGGCCCTTCGGCGGCTCCCAGACCGTGGACTTCGACGAACTGTCGGCCGCCGGGCTCTTCCTCCTGCACGGACCGACGGGGGCCGGCAAGACCTCCGTCCTGGACGCCGTCTGCTACGCGCTGTACGGCTCGGTGCCGGGCGCCCGCCAGGCCGGGCAGGGCACGACCCTGCGCAGTGACCACGCCGCGCCCGGCACGCGCACGGAGATCCGCCTCGAACTCACCGTCGCGGGCCGCCGGTTGGAGATCACCCGGCAGCCGCCCTGGGAGCGGCCCAAGAAGCGCGGCTCGGGCACGACCCTCGACAAGGCCCAGACCTGGCTGCGCGAGTACGACGCGACGGCCGGCGCCTGGAAGGACCTCAGCCGCTCCCACCAGGAGATCGGCGAGGAGGTCGCCCAGCTGCTCGGCATGAGCCGCGAGCAGTTCTGCCAGGTCGTGCTGCTGCCCCAGGGCGACTTCGCGCGCTTTCTGCGCGCCGACGCCGAGGCGCGCGCCAAGCTGCTGGGCCGCCTCTTCGACACCCGCCGGTTCGCCGCGGTCGAGCAGCGCCTCGCCGAGCGCCGACGCGCGGCCGAGGCCCAGGTGCGCGAGGGGGACGCCGCCCTGCTGGCCGACGCGCACCGCATGCAGCAGGCCGCCGGCGACACCATGGAGCTGCCGGAGCTGGCACCGGGCGAGCCGGGGCTGGCGGAAGCCGTCCTGAGCGCCGCCGCCGTCGCCCGCGGCACCGCCCGCGAACTGCTGACCATCGCCCACTGCCGCCTCACCGCCGCCGAGTCCGCCCACGCGGTCGCCGGGCGCGCATGGGACGAGGCACGCGAACTGGACCGGCTGCAACGGCGGTTCGCCGAGGCACAGGAGCGGGCCGCGCACCTGGCGGAGCGGGCCGAGGCCCACCGCCAGGCGCAGGCACGCATGGAGCGGGCCCGCAAGGCGGAGGCGGTGGCACCGGCCCTGGAACTGTGGGAGTCCGCCGACGCCGAACACCGCAGGGCGGCCGCGGCGGAGGCACACGCGCGTGGTCTGCTGCGGGATGCCTTCGGCGAGATGCTCGGCCGGGCACACGGCACCGTCACGGACGCCGGCGCCGCCGGCCTCGCCACCGCCGCGCGCCGGGCCACCGAGGAGCTGGGCGGGCTGGAGTCGGCCCGTCGTGCCGAGCAGCGGCTCGCCGAACTCGTCGCCGAGCGCGTCGACCTGGACCGTCAGGAGCGGGCCGACGAGGACGTCCGTCTGGAGGCGGAGACCTGGCTCGCCGGGTGGGAGGCGACCCGGGCGGGTCTTCAGGCCCGTATCGAGTCCGCCCAGGAGGCCGCGACCCGCGCCGAGCAACTCGCCGTGCGGCGCGAGCCCGCCCGGCAGCGGCTCGCCGCCGCCCGGATGCGCGACCAACTGGCCGGCGACACGGACACGGCCGCCGAACAGGCCGGTCTCGCGCGAGAGCAGGCGCTGAAGGCCAAGGCGCACTGGCTGGACGTGAAGGAACAGCGACTGAACGGCATCGCCGCCGAACTCGCCGCCCAGCTCACGGACGGCGAGCCCTGTGCCGTCTGCGGCGCCACCGACCACCCCGCACCCGCGCGCAAGGACGCCGGACACGTCGACCGGGAGGCGGAGGAGCGGGCGCTGGCGGCGTACCAGCAGGCGGAGGAACAGCACGCCGAGCAGGAACGGCGCCTGGGCGTCGTACGGGAAGCCCTGGCCGCCGCCACCGCCGAGGCCGGGGACACGCCGACGAACCAACTCGCCGAAGCCGCCGACGAGTTGGAGCGGCTGTACGCGCAGGCCCGCAGGGACGCCTCCGCCCTGCACCCCGCGCACGAGGAGCTGCGCCGGGCCGAGGACGAACACGAGCGGCGCACCGCCGCCCACCAGCAGACGGCGGTGCGGGCGGCCTCCCGGGTCGGTCGCCGCGAGCGCCTGGACCGCGAGAAGGCCACGCTGGAGGCGGAGTTGGCCCAGGCGCGCGGCGCCGCCGAGAGCGTGGCCGCGCGGGCCGCGCAGCTGGAGCGGCGGGTCGCGCTGCTCACCGAGGCCGCCGACGCCGCCCGTGCCGCCGAGGACACCGCCCAGCGCCTCAAGGACGCCGACGCCCGCCTCGCCGACGCCGCCTTCCGGGCCGGCTTCGACACACCGCAGGCCGCGGCCGCCGCACTCCTGGACGACGCGGCCCACCGCGAACTCCAGCACCGGCTGGACGCCTGGCAGTCCGAGGAGGCCGCCGTACGCGCCCTCCTCGCCGAGACCGACACCGCGGCCGCCGCCCAGCAGCCGCCCGCCGACCTCACCGCGGCGGAGCGGGCCGCGGCTCTCGCGGCCCAGCGGCTGCGCGACGCCGCCTCCGCCCGCGACGCCGCCGACCGCCGCTGCGCCGAACTCGACCGGCTGTCCCTGCGAGCGTCCGCGGGGGTACGGCGGCTGGCGCCGCTGCGCGAGGAGTACGACCGCGTGGCCCGGCTGGCCGGACTCGCCGCGGGCACCTCGGCGGACAACGAACGCCGGATGCGCCTGGAGTCGTACGTCCTGGCGGCCCGGCTGGAACAGGTGGCCGCCGCCGCGACCGTACGGCTGCGACGCATGTCGTCCGGCCGCTACACCCTCGTCCACTCCGACGACCGCAGCGGACGCGGCCGCAGCGGGCTCGGGCTGCACGTAGTCGACGCCTGGACCGGCCGCGAGCGGGACACGGCCACCCTGTCCGGCGGCGAGACCTTCTTCGCCTCCCTCGCGCTCGCCCTCGGCCTCGCCGACGTGGTCACGGACGAGGCCGGCGGGGTCCGGCTGGACACCCTCTTCATCGACGAGGGCTTCGGCAGCCTCGACGACCAGACCCTCGACGAGGTCCTCGACGTCCTCGACTCCCTGCGCGAACGCGACCGCAGCGTCGGCATCGTCAGCCACGTCCCCGATCTGCGGCGGCGGATCCACGCGCAGTTGGAGGTCGTGAAGGGGAGGTCCGGTTCGGTGCTGCGGCAGCGCGGCGTGGGGTGAGGTCAGTGGCCCAGCGGACGCCGGGGCAGCGGTGAGGAGTAGACGACGCTGGTGGTGATCGAGCCCAGCGTGCCGATCTTGCCCGACACCTCCTCCAGGTGCCGCATCGAGCGCACCGCGACCTTGATCACGAAGCAGTCGTCGCCGGTCACATGGTGGGCCTCGAGGATCTCCGGGGTCACCGCGACGAGATCGTGGAAGGGCTTGTAGTTGCCGTTGGGGTAGCGGAGGCGGACGAACGCCAGGATCGGCAGGCCGAGCCGCTCGGGGTCCACGACCGCCGCGTACCCCTGGATGACCCCCGCCTCCTCCAGCCGCCGCACCCGCTCGGTGACCGCGCTCGCGGACATGGACACGGCCCGGGCGAGCTCCGCGAAGCTGGCCCGGCCCTCCCGCTGGAGGACGTCGAGGATGCGCCAGTCGGTGGCGTCCGGGGAATACACGGTCATGACCGAGGAATAGCAGGGAAAACACCGGCCGAGCAAGGGGTTCGCCGGGGAATGCCACTTCAAGGTGTGGGTCGGCGACCGTAGATTTCTGGTTGTCGACAACCCCCAGGGAGGGGCCAGAACATGACCACCACCGTCCATCCCGTGCTGCGCGTCGCTCCCGCCGCCCCGGCCGCGGCCGCCGCCTACTTCCGCGCGAGCCTCGCCTTCCACGCGGACGTGTCCGACGTGGCCGCCGCGCTCGCCGCCGAGGGGGACCCCGGCTTCGTCGTCCTCGACTCCCGCTCCACCGAGTCCTGGAACCAGGGCCACATCCCGGGTGCGATCCACCTGCCCACCGCGCTCATCCCCGAGCAGGCCGAGCAACTCCTCGACAAGTCCGTGCCGGTCGTGACGTATTGCTGGGGTCCCGGCTGCAACGGCGCCACGCGTGCCGCCCTCGCCCTCGCCGAACTCGGCTACCAGGTCAAGGAGATGCTCGGCGGCTTCGAGTACTGGGCGCGCGAGGGCTTCGAGTTCGAGACCTGGGAGGGCCGCGAACGCCGGGCCGCCGACCGGCTGACCGCTCCGGTGGACGCGGCGGACTGCGGCTGCTGACCGCAGGGTCCCGGCGGGGTTTGCATGCGTGTAGGTTCTGGCGCATGGAGCGATACGCGGAGGCGGGCGCGGTGAAGTGGGTGGAGTCGGGCGGCGGGCCCCTCATAGCGGTCCCGGAGACGGTCCTGCCGTTCTGGGCCGGAGCCGACGGGGACGAGACGGCGTCGGACTACGACCGGGCGTGCGAAGTGGACGGGTTCATCGGGCTGTTGCCCGTCGGCGACAGTGCCGCGCTGGTGTTCGGCGACGAGCCCGCCTCCACCACGTATCTGCCGGACCACGGAACCTTCGTACGGTGGTCCGCGGCCGACTCCGAGGCCGCGCTGCTCGCGGAGGTGCCGACGGCGCTCGACGCGGCGACGTGGGAGCCGGAGGTGCGCTGGGACGTGCCCGGCGCGGTGCTGCTGTTCGACGCGGCGTGGCCCGGAACGGACTCCACGCGCACCGATCACGTCAGAGTCGCCCTGGATCCCGGCCGGTACGCCGTCCGCGCGGCCCATGTGCAACCTGGACCGGAGACCTGGCTCGGCCTCGTACAGCTACGGCGGCTGCCGAACTGACCGCTAGGGCCTGGCGTCGCGCGGCAGGCGGGAATTTGACGACAGGGCCTAGACCCCGCGGCTGAAAATCCACGTGCGTGACAACCCGGCCTCCGCCCATCATGATCCGCATGCCCCTACTCCCGCACCCCACCCCCGAAGAGCTGCGCCGCGACCCCCTGCCCCTGCGCGGCAGGACCGCCCTGGTGACCGGGGCGAGCAGAAGAGCCGGCATCGGGCACGCGGTGGCCCGGCGGCTCGCCGCGTACGGGGCGAGCGTCTATCTGCACCACCACGTCCCGCACGACGAGCGGATGCCCTGGGGCGCCGACCGGCCCGAGGAGGTCGCCGCCTCCGTGCGCGCCGCGCTCGGCGACCCGGACGCCCGGGTCGTGACGGGCCCCGGTGACCTGTCCGATCCGGCCGTACCCGCGGAGCTGATCGCCACCGCCGCTTCGGCGCTCGGCGGACGGCTCGACATCCTCGTCGCCAACCACGCCCTCAGCGGCTCCGACGGCACCCTCGACACCATCGACGCCGCGATGCTCGACGCGCACTGGGCGATCGACACCCGCTCGGTGCTGCTGCTCGTGCAGGCGTACGCGCGGCTGCGGGCCGGACTGCCGCCACGGACACCCGGCGGCCGCGTGATGATGATGACCTCCGGACAGGACATCGCGGGCGGCATGCCCGGCGAGATGGCGTACGCCCTCCAGAAGGGCGCCCTCGCCTCGATCACCCGCTCCCTGTCGAACACGCTCGCCGAGCACGCGGTCACCGTGAACACGGTCAACCCCGGCCCGGTGGACACGGATTACATGAGCGGTGAGGCGTACGACACCGTCGCCGCGATGTTCCCCGCCGGCCGCTGGGGCATGCCCGACGACCCGGCCCGCCTCCTCGCCTGGCTGGCGACGGACGAGGCGGACTGGGTCACCGGTCAGGTGATCAACTCCGAGGGCGGCTTCCAGCGCTGATCACAGCGCCGACAGCTCGTCCACCAGACCGTCCAGGCCCAGCGAGCCCTGCGACAGGGCCGCCATGTGCCAGGCCTTGAGGTCGAAGGCGTCACCATGCCGCTTGCGCGCGTTCTCGCGGCCCAGCAGCCAGGCTCGCTCGCCGAGCTTGTAGCCGATCGCCTGGCCGGGAATCGTCAGGTAGCGGGTCAGCTCGCTCTCCACGAAGTCCGCCGGGCGGCTGCTGTGCGCGCCGAAGAACTCCTGGGCCAGCTCCGGCGTCCAGCGCTCGCCCGGGTGGAAGGGGGAATCCGCCGGGATCTCCAGCTCCAGGTGCATGCCGATGTCGACGATGACCCGGGCGGCCCGCATCATCTGCGCGTCCAGGTAGCCGAGCCGCTGTTCCGCGTCCGTGAGGAAGCCCAGCTCGTCCATCAGGCGCTCCGCGTACAGCGCCCAGCCCTCCGCGTTGGCGCTGACCATGCCGACGGAGGCCTGGTAGCGGGAGAGGCTCCCGGCGACGTGCACCCACTGCGCGAGCTGGAGATGATGACCGGGGACGCCCTCGTGGTACCAGGTCGAGACGAGGTCGTAGACCGGGAAACGGGTCTGGCCCATCGTCGGCAGCCAGGTGCGGCCCGGGCGCGAGAAGTCCTCCGACGGGGGCGTGTAGTACGGGGCCGCCGCGCCGCCGGGCGGGGCGATGCGCGACTCCACCCGCCGTACCCGCTCGGCGAGTTCGAAGTGCGTGCCGTCGAGGGTGTCGATCGCCTGGTCCATCAGGCCCTGCAGCCAGTCGCGGACCTCGTCGACGCCCTCGATGTGCTTGCCGTGCTCGTCGAGGTGCGCGAGCGCCACCCACGGCGTCTGAGCGCCGGGCAGGATCTTCTCGGCCTCCTGCTTCATCTCGCCGAGCAGCCGGTGGTACTCGGACCAGCCGTACGCGTACGCCTCGTCCAGGTCGAGGTCCGTGCCGTTGAAGTAGCGCGCCCAGCGGGCGTAGCGCTCACGGCCCACCGTGTTCGGGGCGCCCTCGATCGCCGGCGCGTACACCTCCCGCATCCAGTCCCGCAGCCCGGCGACCGCCGCCGTCGCGGCGCGGGCGGCCTCGTCCAGCTCCGTGCGCAGCGCCTCGGGGCCGGCCGACGCGAAGTCCTCGAACCAGCCGCGTCCCTTGCCGTCCGTGTCCGCCCACTCGGTCAGCTGCTCGACGAAGGTGGCCGTCGGGCGCGGGGCCGCGTACAGCTTGCGTTCCAGACCGAGCGCGAGGGACTCGCGGTAGCCCGCCAGCGCGGCCGGCACCGCGCGCAGCCGCTCGGCGATCCGCGCCCAGTCCTCGTCCGACTCCGTCGGCGTGACGGTGAAGATATCGCGCACCGAGTGCGCGGGCGTGGCCATGTTACCGACCGTGCGCAGGCCCTCGTCGGCCTCGTGCACGGCGAGCTCCGCGGTGAGCCGCTCGCGCAGCAGGCGCGCGCACCGGCGCTCGATGTCACTGTCCGCGCCGGGCTGCCGCTCGGCCTCGTCGAGCCGCGCGAGCGTGGTCCGCTGGAGTTCCGCGAGCGCCTCCTGGCCCGCGGGCGAGAGATCGGGCAGGCGGCTCGAACTCTCCGGCACGCCGAGATAGGTACCGGTGACCGGGTCGAGGGCGATGAGATCGTCGACGTACGTGTCGGCGACCTCGCGGGGCAGCGGGCTCTTGGTCTCAGACATGCGGACCATCCTCATACGGGGGTCGCCGCACGTCACCCGGATTGCGCCGAGGGCGTATCCGAGGGCAGCAGGGGTCCGCAGTCCCGCTGCAGGAAGATCAACGGCCCGGCGAAGCCCGCCGGGCCGTTTCCGCTTCCGGGTTGCGTCGGCCTTTAGGGGCTGTCCTGCGACCTGATCCGCCGGACAGGCCCTAGTCCTGGACGATCCGCTCCTCGAACTCGCGCTCCTGAGGCCCCTCGTAAGGCGATCCCGAGGCGACCGAGGCCGCATCCAGCCGCGCCGTGATGACCAGGGTTCCCTCCTCGATCTGGTAGTCGAGGGGGAGGCCGAGGCCGCGCATCGCGGCGACCATGCCGGTGTTGGACGACTGCGTCACGGCGTACACGCTCGCGCAGCCGGCCTCGACCGCCATCGCCACCAGCCGGCCGAGGAGTTCGCCGCCGATGCCGCGCCGCTGCCAGGCGTCCTCGACGAGCAGCGCGACCTCCGTCTCGTCCCCGTCCCACAGTAGATGACCGAGTCCGACGATGCGCCCGGAGGCGGTGTGCACGGCGAGCGTCCGGCCGAAGCGCGGGCTCAGCAGATGGCCGAGGTAGCGGTCGGCGTCACCGACGGGGCCGTGGTAGCGCATGCCGAGGGTCCGCGCCGAGCACCGCTCGTGCATCTCCTTCGCGGCCTGAAGGTCGCCCGTGTCGGCCCGGCGTACGGTGATGTCCTTGCCCTCGGGCAGCGTCAGCACGTCCTGGGCGCGCGGCACCCGCGGACCGAGCCGTGCGTCCAGCTCCACCAGCGCCCGCGCCCGGGCGAACTCCGTCGGCGTGAACGGCAGATACGGCCGCTCGACGGTGATCACTCCGCCCTCCGGCGCCCGCAGCCGCATCACGGTGTCCTCCAGCACCCCTTCGACCGGCACGGCGTCCGGTCCCCGGCCGCCACCGGCAGGCGCGGCGGGCAGCGAACGGATCGTGCACCGGCCCAGCAACTGCCGCAGCGCCAGCGGCAGTTCCGCCGCGTCCAGCGCGGTGCGGGCGGCGAGGCCCAGGACCCGGGTCGGCGCGTCCACCAGATCGTGGGCGTCCGCCCGTTCGATCCAGGTGTCGGCTCCGCCGGCCAGCGCGACCGCACGGGTGACGTCCGTGGCCGCGAGCTCGGAAGGAGCGCGCAGCAGGAACTCGTCCACCGTGCCGTCGGCCAGCGGATGGGTCTGCAGGCTGAGGATGTCGACCCGGTGTCCGGCGAGGGCCACGCACAGGGCGGCGAGTGAGCCCGGCTCGTCCTTCACCGTGGTCCGCATCCGCCACAGCGTGCTCTCCCCGGACACCGGATCCGCCGTCACCGCGGGCTGGTCGGACGGCCCGGCCTGCTGCACGGTCGGCAGCGGCCGGGCACCGGTATCACCCGTCGGCGGGGCGTGACCGTGGCGGCGTGACCACCACGTGTGGAACCCGGCCGTGGCGATCAGCGCGACCGCGGAGATCACCAGCAGCGCCGGGCCGTCGGGGCCGTGCCCGACCAGGTTCGCCACGGAGTCCGCCACGGCGACCGCTGTGAAGAGGGCGGCGAGTTCGACCACGTCGCGCCGCCAGTGGTGGACGGGGCGACCGTTTTTGGTACGCGTCACATCAGACACTTTTCGAGTCATGCAGCCACTGTGAAGGAAAGGTGTTGCGTGATCACGAACGCTTTGTGACTGAGCGGTAAAGTGTGGTTCTGTGCCTTTTGTTGTTCTTTTAATGATTACGGGTGTGACAGTTGAGTGCGACTACTGACCGACACGGCCCGGTTGCAGCACCTGAGTGAAGAGCACCGTGCCGTCCTGCTCGCGCAGCCGCACCGTCAGCTCCCCGCTGTCGCCGTCGATGTCGACCTCGCCGAAGAACTGGTAGCCGCCGGCGGGTGAGACGTTGGCCGTGGTGGGCGCCTTGACGAAGACGCGGTCAGGGCCGAAGGTGCCGTCCAGCGCGTTCGCCGGGAAGGCGCCCGCGTTGAGCGGCCCGGAGACGAACTCCCAGAACGGCGCGAAGTCCTTGAACGCGGCCCGCGACGGGTCGTAGTGCTGGGCCGAGGTGTAGTGGACGTCGGCCGTCAGCCACACCGTGCCGGTGATCCGCCGGTGCTTGACGAACCGCAGCAGCTCGGCGATCTGGAGCTCACGGCCGAGCGGCGCGCCGGGGTCGCCCTGCGCGACCGCCTCGATGTTCGGCTTGCCGTCCCCGGTGTCCGGGACGACCAGGCCGAGCGGCATGTCGGAGGCGATCACCTTCCACACCGCACGGGAGCGGGCCAGCTCGCGCTTGAGCCACTCCAGCTGCTCCCGGCCGAGGATGCCCTGCGGGTCGGTGGTCTGGTCGTCCGGCGAGTTCGCGTTGCGGTAGGTGCGCATGTCCAGGACGAAGACGTCGAGGAGCGGGCCGTAATTCTGCACCCGGTAGACCCGGCCGTCGGGGCGGCGCAGTGTCGAGATCGGGAAGTACTCGGAGAACGCCTGCCGGGCGCGGGCGGCCAGCACGTCGACGTTCTTCTCGGTGTACCGGCTGTCGGCGAGGATCTCGCCCGGGAACCAGTTGTTGGTGACCTCGTGGTCGTCCCACTGGACGATGGAGGGGACCTGGGCGTTGAAGGCGCGCAGGTTCTCGTCCAGCAGGTTGTAGCGGAAGTTGCCGCGGAACTCCGCCAGCGTCTCGGCGACCTTCGCCTTCTCCTCTGTGGTGATGTTCCGCCAGGTCCGCCCGTCGGGCAGGGCCACGGTCTCACTGATCGGGCCGTCGGCGTAGATGTTGTCACCGCTGCAGATGAAGAAGTCCGGGTCGAGCGCGGCCATCGCGTCGTAGATCCGGTAGCCGCCGAACTCCGGGTTGATGCCCCAGCCCTGCCCGGCCAGGTCGCCGGACCAGACGAACCGCACGCCGTCGCGCCGCCGGGCGGACGCCGTACGGAAGGTGCCGCTCACCGGCTCGCCGGTACGGCGCGGGTCGTCCGGGTCGGCCAGCAGCACGCGGTAGTGGATCCGCTCGCCCGACGGCAGCCCGCGCAGCTGGGTGGTGCCGGTGAAGTCCGTGCCCTTGCCGAGCAGGGGGCCGTGCCATCTGCGCGGGTTGCGGAACGACTCGGTCGCGGACGTCTCGACGATCATCCTGGCCGGCCGGTCGGACCGCGCCCAGACCAGCCCGGAGTCGCAGGTCACGTCTCCCGTCTGCACGCCCCAGCCCGCCTCGGGTCGACCCGACAGGGCGAAGGCCGGCGCCGCGCCGAGGGCGGACGGCAGGGTCAGGGCCGCCGACGCGGCGAGCGAGCCGCGCAGGACGCTGCGGCGACCGGGGAACGGACGGTGTGACATGGATGCGCCTCCAGGGACGGGATCCGGCCAGTGTGCAGTGCCACAACTACTGGTGCGCCGCAGCGCACACGCAAACCACAAGTGAACAACTGACCGCGGGTGCGGGGGAACCGGTGTGCGAGGCGCGAGCCGCGCAACCGCCCGCGGTGAGCGGGAGCCCGGGTGCGCCCGCATTTACGAGGGGTCGCACCCGCTGGCGCGTAATCAGGAGTGAAAGGCCGCAGCGAGGGGGCAGGCCGACGCCGGGCCCCGGCATCGTACGCGCAATCCTGGAGCGCCCGTGGACGCCAAGAACCGATTCGAGACGCAAACCACCTTCGTGCTCGTCCGACTCGAATGGCTGGCCATTCTGGTCGTTTCGCTCGTGCTCGCCTTCCAGCATCTTTCCGAGATTCGGTGGGGCGTCTTCGTCGCGTTCTTCGCGGTGATCGATGTCATCGGCTACCTTCCCGGGGCGCTCGCCTTCCGGCGCAGCCCCGACCGGCGCGTCGCACGCGGCTACTACGTGGCCTACAACGTGATGCACAGCCTGATCACGGCCGGTGTGCTGGCCGGGGCGTGGGCGCTGTTCGTCGAGCCGGAATGGGCCCTGCTCGCCCTTCCCATCCATCTCATGGGCGACCGGGCGCTCTTCGGGAATTCCCTGAAACCCTTCGGAGTCACCTTCGAACCGGAAACGAACCCGGCCTACCGGGAGTTCGAGCAGAAATATCGCTCCAGGACCGCCGACGGACCACAGACTTCCCTGGAGGGCACGCATGCCGTCCGTGCTTGACACGCTCGCCGAGCACAGCGACAACCCCAGCTCATTTCTCGCACTGAACAGCGGCAACGAATACTTCCGCGACGACCGGTTCGACGGTGCCTGCGCCTATCGCCGATCAGGACGTTACGTCTTCCAGTTCGGCGGGCCCTTCACCGCCCCCGAACACCGGGCGCGTCTGCTGGACTCCTTCGTGAAGGAGACCGGACCCCGCCTGGTCGCCGTGCAACTCCAGCGCGCGGACGCCGAGTTGTACGCCGCGCACGGCTTCACGGTCAACCAGATCGGAGCCTCGTACGCCGTCGACCTGTCCCGGTTCACCCTGCGCGGCTCCCGCTTCGTACGGCTGCGGAACAAGATCTCGAGGGCCCGGCGGGCGGGTCTGGAGGTGGCCGAGGTCCAGCACGACGACGACTGCTCCGAGCTGGACCGGCTCGACGACACCTGGCTGCGGGACAAGGGCCGGCACGTCAAGGAGCTCCGCTTCCTCGTCGGCCAGCGGACCGGGCCGCTGCAACGCCACCGACGGCTGTTCGTCGGCCGCATCGACGGCACGGCCGTCGGCTACATCACCTACTCGCCGGTCTACGGCAGCCGCCCCGGCTGGCTGCACGACCTGAGCCGGCGGCTGCCCGACGCCCCGCCCGGGGTGATGGAGGCGCTCAACGCCACCGCCATGGAACGGTTCGTCGCCGACGGCGCCGACTGGCTGCACTTCGGGTTCACCCCCTTCACCGGGCTCGACGACCAACACGAACTGCCGGACGCCAGCCGCACGTTCACCCGGTTCGCCCGGCTGCTGGCGGACCGCGGCCAGGCGATCTACCCCGCGGCCTCCCAGCTCGAATACAAGGAGAAATGGGCCCCGCACGCGGTCCTCCCGGAGTACATCGCCTTCCTCGGCAGGCCCCGCATCGGCGCCGTATGGCGGCTGCTGCGCGCCACCAACGCCGTATGACCGACCAGCGCGTACCCCATCGCACCCTGGAGGACCGCACGTCCATGAGATTCCTCGAACGTGAACGCACCACGCTGGCCAAGCTGCTGCCGGACCTCGACCCGGCCCTCCGGGAAACCCCGCTGATGGAGCTGGAGCGGCCCGGCAGCCCCGGCATCCGGCTGTTCCGGGACAGCGGCGGGCCGGGGCTCCTGGTGCCCGAATCCCACCAGGGCCGGGGAGCGAGCGCGCTGGACGCGCTGCGCGTGCAGCGGGCCATCGGCAGCCGCTCGCCGTCCCTGGCCGTGGCGACCACCATGCACCACTTCTCCATGGCCACCCTGGTCGGCCTCGGCCACCTCGGCGGCCAGGCCGACGGCCTGGAATGGATGCTGATCGAGGGCGTGGCCTCCACCAACCGCGTCATCGCCTCCGGCTTCGCGGAGGGCCGCAGCGGCGCCGGCATCCTGGAGCCGTCGATGACCGCCACGGTCACCGAGGACGGCGTACGGCTCAACGGCGTCAAACGCCCGTGCAGCCTGGCCCGCTCCATGGACGTGCTCACCGCCAGCGTGATGATCCCCCGCGAGGACGGGCAGGGCGACGAGCTCGCGGTGGCGCTGGTGCCCGCCGAGAGCGAGGGCCTGAGCGTCAGCGGCTTCTGGTCCAGCGCCTTCCTCGCCGGAGCGGAGAGCGAACAGGTCACCCTCACCGACGTCCTGGTACCGCCGGAACTCCTGCTGCGCACCGCCGCCCCCGCCGGGCACAGCCTCGACGAGCTCCAGACGGCCGGGCTGATCTGGTTCCAGCTGCTGATGACGGGCAGCTACCTCGGTGCCGCGAGCGCCCTGGTGGAACGCGTGCTGCTCAACGACCGGATCCCCGAGCACGAGCGCGTACGGCTGTACGTCGACACCGAGGCCGCCATGGCCGCCGCCGAGGGCATCGCCCGCCGCGTGGACGCAGGCGACCTCGGCGAGTCCGCGCTCGTCCAGTCGCTCTGCACGCGCTACGGCGTCCAGGACACCCTCGCCCGGGTCGTCCCGCGCGCGGTCGAACTCCTCGGCGGGCTCAACTTCATGACGTCCGACGAGGTCGGCCACCTGGCCGCCTGCGCCAACGGCCTCTCCCTGCACCCGCCGTCCCGGCCGCGGATGACCGGCCCGCTCTCCGGCTACCTCGCCGACCAGCCACTGACCATCGCCTGACAGCCCGGTCGTCGTACGGCAGCCGAGTCCCGAGGCACCGTAGGCCGACCGAAGCCCAGCTGTTGTACGCCCACTGATATCCCGGCAGCCGAGTCCCGTTGGGGGAACACACCCATGCCGCCACACATCCCGAGTCCCACCGATCGCCCCACCCTGCTGCTCACCGGCGGCTCCGGGGTGCTCGGGCGGGCCCTGATCGACGAGCTGTCACCCGACTTCGACCTGGTCTGCCTGCGCCGGAACAGGCCCCTGAGCGACCCCCGGGTGCGCGAGCTCCAGGGCGACCTCCTCTCGCCCCGCCTGGGCCTGGCTCCAGAGGCCTGGCAGCGACTCGCCGACGAGGTGGACGTCGTACTGCACTCGGCCGCCGAGACCAACTGGCGCACCCCGCCCGAGGACATCGTGCGGACCAACACCTCCGGCACCCGGGTCATGCTCGACCTGGCAGCCCGGGCCGACGCACCCCTCTACCTGGTGAGCACCGCGTTCGTGGCGAGCATCCCGGCCGCCGAGGACAAGCGGCGCTTCCCGGGCGCCGCCGCCTACCTCGCCTCCAAGACCGCGGCCGAACAGATGGTGCGCGAGGCCGGCCTGCCCGGCGCCCTCGTGCGCCCCTCCGTCGTGATGGGCGACTCCGTCACCGGGCGGATCGCCGGACAGCAGGGCCTGACCAAGACGCTCGGCTCGATGGTGCTCGGGCAGGTGCCGGTGCTGCCCGGCGCCCCCGAGGCCCGGATCGACATGGTCCCGCAGGACTTCGTCACCCGCGCCGTCGGCGACCTGATCCGGGGCGGCGTGCGCGACGGCGAATACTGGCTGACCGCAGGCAAGGAGGCGCCGCTGCTGCGGGAGATCTCCGACACCTGCGCGGAGTTCGCCGTCCGCCACGGCCTGCCCGAACCGCACCGGCCCCGGCTCATCCCGGTCGAAGCGGTGCACCGGCTGCTGCTGCCCATGCTGGAGGGCACCTCGATGCCCGCCTCGGTACGCCAGCGCCTCCAGCACTACGCGGAACTGCTCCTGGTCTTCCAGCGCGAGCTGCCCTTCGCCTCCTCCCTCGGCGACCCCGACTGCGGCCCGCCCCTGACCCACACCGACATCCGCGCCGCCCTCGTACGGAACCTGGAGAGCTGGGCCGAAGGCCGGGCCGGACTGCTCAGGCGACACCGCGCGGCCCGGCCCGCCGCCACGACCCCGAAGGAGCTGGCCTCATGACGATCTCGCCCCCCGCACCCGTCAACCTGGCCGCACCCCTGCCCGGCGGCACGGAACTCGTCGAGCTGTACCTGAAGCACATCGGCTCCGGCCGAGCGGTCATGGGCCGGGTCATGGGCGGCATGGCCGAAGTGCGCTCCGAGGGACCCTGGATCCACACCGACGACGGCCGCCGCTTCCTCGACTTCGGCGGCTACGGCGTCTTCCTCCTCGGCCACCGGCACCCGGCCGTCGTCGAGGCCGTGCACCGCCAGATCGACACCCATCCGCTCGCCAGCCGCGTCTTCCTCGAACCGGTCGCCGCCCGAGCCGCCCAGGCGCTCGCCGCGCACACCCCACCGGGCCTCGACTACGTCCACTTCGTCAACTCCGGCGCCGAGGCGACCGAAGCCGCCCTGAAACTCGCCCGCGCCCACGGACGCAACGCGGTCATCACCACACGCAAGGGCTTCCACGGCAAGACCCTGGGCGCGCTGAGCGTCACCGCCAACGCCACCTACCAGCGGCCGTTCCAGCCCTTGCTCCCCGACACCACACAGGTCAACTACGGCGACCCGGCCGGGCTGAAGCAGGCGCTGGCCGCCCGCCGCGACCGGGCCTGCGTCATCATCGAGCCGGTCCAGGGCGAGGGCGGGGTGCGCATCCCGGAGCCCGGCTACCTCCGTGAAGTGGCCGCGTTGTGCGAGGAGTTCGGCGCGCTGCTCGTCGTGGACGAGATCCAGACCGGGATGGGCCGGCTGGGCACCTGGTGGGGAGTGGACGCGGAAGGCGTCCGCCCGGACATCCTGCTGGTGGGCAAGGGGCTCAGCGGGGGAGTGGTGCCGATCGCCGCGATGGCCGCCACCGAGCAGGCGTACGCCCCCTTCAGCCGCGACCCCTACCTGCACACCTCCACCTTCGGCGCCTCCCCGATCGCCTGCGCCGCCGCCCTCGCCACCGTCGAGACGATGGAACGGGAGGACACCGTGGCGCGGGCGGCGACGCTCGGCGCGCGCATCCTCGCCGGCGTGCGGGCCGTGTGCGCGCCGTACCAGGAGGTGCTGGTCCACGACGTGCGCGGCCGCGGGCTGCTGATCGGGATCGAATTCACCGAGGAACAGGCGGTCGGCGAACTGCTGCTGGAGCTCATCGCCCGGAACGTGCTCGTCAACCACTCCCTCAACTCCACCCGGGTGCTGCGGCTGACCCCGCCCGCGGTGGTGGACGACGAGGCGCTCGACCGGTTCTTCATCACGCTCGCCGAGGCCCTGCACACCACAGCCCTTCGCATGACCGGCTGACACCACCGTCCGGCAACCGGAAAGGAAACAAAAACCATGCGCCACGTGGTCCTGCACGCGCTCGCCGGCGGCCTGGAACCGGCCGACGCCTACCGACGCATCACCGACTTCCGCCGCTATCCCGAACTCACCGACACCGTGCGCGAGGTCCGCGTGGACGACCCGCTGGCCGACGGCTCGCTGGTGTCGGAGTGGACCGTGACGTTCCGGGGCGGGCTCATGCGCTGGCGGGAACGCGACCTGTTCTCGCCGGAGACGCTCTCCCTGACCTTCGAGCAGCTCAGCGGCGACTTCCAGACCTTCGAGGGAAGCTGGCGCTGCGAACCGCGCGACGGCGGCACGCTGATCGTCTTCACCGCCTCGTTCGACCTCGGCATCCCGACCCTCGCGGAGATCCTCGACCCGGTGGCCGAGTCCACACTGCGGACCAACATCGCCCGCATCCTCGTCGGCCTGGTGGGCGCGGAGGTGATCGATGAGTGCGCCGCCGCGGCTCGCGGCTGAGCCCACGTCCCCGCCGACCGCGGACCCCCTGGGCGACGAGCCGGGCCCCGGAGCCGCCCGCTGCCTGGGGCTGTACGCCAAGCTGGCCGCCGGCGTGACCGTCGTGACGGCCCGGGGCGCGGACGGCCCGCTCGGCATGACGGTCTCCGCGGTCACCTCCCTGTCGGCCCGGCCGCCGCTGCTCCTGGCCTGCCTGCGCGACGGCTCCCGCACGCTCACCGCGGTCCGCGCGCACGGCGTCTTCGCGGTCCATCTGCTCCGGGAGGAACAGCACGGCCTGGCCGCCCGGTTCGCGTCCCCGACGACGACCGCGCTCCAGCGCTTCGCCGGTACCGACACCCGGCAGGTACTCGGCGTCCCGGTGCTCGGCGGAGCGCTCGCCTGGTCGGTGTGCCTGGTGGAGGACGTACGCCGCTACGGCGACCACCACCTCGTCGTCGGACGGGTGGCGGCCGTACACGTGGGCGGCGGGCGCCCGCTGCTGTGGCACGACCGACGGTTCCGGACTCTCGACGAGTCCGGGCCTGTGCCTGTGCGCGAGTCCGGGCCTGTGCCTGTGCGCGAGTCCGGGCCCGTGCCTGTGCCCGAGTCCGCGCCTGTGCCCGAGCCGGTGCCGGCGCCTGCGCCGGACGGCGTCCGATGACCCGGTCACCGGCCGGATCCCCCGCCTGGGAGCCGGCGGAGTTGCCGTCGCAGCCCCCGCTGCACGGCGTGGTCACCGCGGACGTGGCCGTGGTCGGAGCTGGTCTCGCCGGCCTCGCCTGCGCCTACCACCTCGCGGAACGCGCCCCCGGCCTCGACATCGCCGTGGTCGACGCCGAGCGGCCGGCCGCCGGGGCCAGCGGCCGGGGCACCGGCCTGCTGGGCCCCCGGGCCGGCCCGCCCATCGACCGCGCGGTACGCCGCTTCGGCCCGGGCACCGCACGCCGGATGCACCTGGCGAGCGTGCGGGCCGTCGAAAGCGTCCTCGAACTGTGCGCCGGCCTCGACGTGGGCTGCGGGCTGCGGCGCGGCGAGCAGATCATGGCGACGCGCTCGACCGCGCACCTGACGGCCCTGTCCCGACAGGCGAAGGCCTACCGGGCGCTCGGCCTGGACGTGCCGGTCCTGTCCGGGGCCGCCGTCCGCACCCGGGTCGGCGTGCCCTACAAGGCCGGGCTTCTCCACCGCACCGCGGCCACCCTGGACCCGGCCGCACTGACAGGCGCCCTCGCCCGCGCCTGCGCCGCCAAGGGCGTGCGCTTCTACGGGAACAGCGCCCTGCGGGCCGTACACACCGGGGACCTGGTCGGACCCGAACTGGTCTTCCCGCACGGCAGGCTCTACGCCGGGCAGGCGGTACTGGCCGTCAACTCCGCCGCGCAAGGGGTGGGCCTGCCGGTCGGCACGATCCTGCCGCTGGAGGTGTACGCCGTGGCCACCGCGCCCGTCCGCCGGGCGGCGTACGAGGCCCTGGGCGGGCGCGCGGGGTACGCCGTCGTGGACGCGGCACCGATGGCGCCGTACTTCCGGCTGCTCCCGGACGGGGGACTGGTGGCGGGCGGCGGAACCGTGACCGCCCCCGCCGGACTCGACGCGCCCGGGCTCCAGGCCCTCCGCGAGCGGGCCTGGACCTGGCTGGACCGCTGGCTGCGTTCCCTGCACCCCGACCTGTCCGACGTACGCGTCACCCACCGCTGGTCGGGCCGTATCGGCATGACGCTCGACGACCTGCCGGTGGTCGGGCCGGTCCACGGCTTCCCCGACGTCTGGTACATCGGCGGCTGCTGCGGGCACGGCCTGGCGATGTCCGTGGCGCACGGCGCGTACGTCGCCGCAGCCCTGATGGGGGAGCCGGAACCCGGGGACCCACTGCCCTGGCACCGTTCGAGCGCCCCACGGCTGCCCGTCCGGGGGCCGACCCGCCGCCTGATCCGGGGGTATGTGGAGGCGCTCGGCCGCTCCACGCGCCGTTCGTGCTGACGGGCGACGGGGTCCGCTCGGGCGCCGGTGCGCCGGTGCGCCGGTGCGCCGGCTCGGGCCCGTGTCCGCGTCGGCCCGGAGTCGGTTGGGTGGTTGGGGTCGGTGTGGCGTGGCTGTCTGGAGTCGGTTGGGTGGTTGGGGTCGGTGTGGCGTGGCTGTCTGGAGTCGGTTGGGTGGTTGGGGTCGGTGTGGCGTGGCTGTCTGGAGTCGGTTGGGTGGTTGGGGTCGGTGTGGCGTGGCTGTCTGGAGTCGGTCGGGTGGTTCGGATCGGTGTGGCGTGGCTGTCTGGGGCCGGTCGGGGGTTGGGGTCGGTGTGCCTCAGCTGCCCACGCCCGTCCGGCCGCTCCGCACGGCCTGCCTCGGCTGCCTGGGCTCGGTCGGCCCTTCGGCCCGCGGCCCGCTCTGGCCCCGTTGGTCAGCCTGGCCCGTTGCTCAGCCCGGTCCTGTCGCCCAGCCCGGCCCCGTCGCCCGGGCCGACTGCATGGCCCAGGCCGCCTCATCGCCCAGCCCGCCATCGACCCACCCCGCCGCGATCCCTCACACCCGACAGGAAGGTTCCACCATGCGCCCCCACCTCGGCACCGACGGCAGCCTGCCGCCGTCCCTGCCCATGGGAACCCCGGACGTCGCCTATCACCTGGCCATGCGCGGCAGGCCATTGCCGGTCGTGTTCGCGTTCCGGTTCGGCGGCCCGGCGCCGACCCTGGACGCCGTACGCGCGCGCGTGGCCGAACGTGCCCACCGCATCCCGTCGTTGCGCTACCGCATCGCGCCCGACCGCAGGGTGTTCCTGCTTGTCGACCGGATCGCGGTCGAGCAGCACGTGCACGAGGCGTGGCTGTCCGAGGACGACGCCGACGGTTCGGGAGCCGGGCGGCTGATGCTGACGCGGCCCATGAGCCCCGCCGAGCGGCCGCCCTGGGACGTGTGGCTGGTCCACGGCCCGGCCGGCGACCACACCCTGTGCTACCGCACCGACCACACCTTCCAGGACGGCGTCGGCGCCGCCCACACCGCCCGCGCCCTTCTCGACGACCACCCCGCGGGAGGACCCGCACCGCACCATCGCGCCCGGCCGACCGCCCAGGGCCTGGCCGGTGCCGTAGCCGACGTGGTGGCCTCCTTCCGCGCCCCGACGGCCAAGCCGGCCTTCGACGTACCCGGCAGCGGGAGGACAGCCGTATGCCATGCGGACGCGCCGTTGGCCAGGTTGCGGGCGATCGGCCGCGCCCACGGCGGGACGGTGAACGACGTCTACCTCGCCGCTCTCTCCCACGCCGTGCGCGCCTGGCACCTGAAGGCCACCGGTTCGCTCCATCCGCCGCTGCCGGTGGCGGTTCCGATGTCCGTACGGGCACCGGGGGAGGAGTGCGCGCCCGGCAACCGTATGGTCGTCGCCCGGGTGCTGCTGCCGTGTGACGAGGCGTCACCCCAGGCGGCCCTGGCCCGCGTCGCGGCCAGCACAGCCCGGCTGCGCGCGAGCCGGCAGCGCGACGCCCTCAGCCTGCTGCTCGCCGCCACTCCGCGGGCGATCGGAGCCCGGGTGGGCACGCGGATGGTCAACGGCGCGGTCGTCGCCGCCCCGGCCAGCGGCGTGAACTTCGGCCAGGCCCTCGTCCACCAGGGGAGCGCGGCCCGCCGCTCCGTCGTCTTCACGGCCCCCGCGGCCGGGATCCGGTGCCTGACGACACTGACGAGCCAGCACGACGTGGCCTGCCTGACCGTGGTCCACGACGAGGCCCTGACGGCCGCCGACGAACTGCCCGACCTGTGGCTCGCAGCGCTGCTGGAACTGGAGCGGGGGTAGCCGCACCAGCAAAAGGGGAGCCCCGAGCCGTACGGCCCGGGGCTCCCCTCTGCGTACGGTCAGCCGCGCAGCGTCCCCGTGGTCAGGAACACGCACTTCGCGGCGGCCTCGGTGAGCAGCGGCAGGTAGGGGGACAGACGCTGGACGACGTACGGCAGGGTGAACAGGTCGGCCACCCGCGCGTCCCAGCCGTGCTCCGCCCACCAGCGTTGCGGCTCGGCGAGCTGCCAGTGCCAGGCGATGCCGGTCGCGGACAGGGCCTCCAGGAAGGGCGCCACGAACGACGAGGAAGCGGCCTCGGCGTTCACGCACTCGGCGCCGAAGGTGCTGCCCGGGGCGGAGAGTTCGGTCATCGTGCCGACGACGGACTCCACCGTGTGCGGCTGGAGGTGGTAGAGGAGCGTCTCGCAGAGCCAGGCGGTGGGCCGCCGGGGGTCGAATCCCGCGGCGAGCAGTTCGTCGCCCCAGGCACCGGTCGCCGGGTCGACGCCGACGACGCTACGGCGTCCGCAGGAGGGCGGGCTCCAGTCCAGCACGTGGTCCTTGAAGGCGAGTACGGCGGGATCCTCGACCTCGAAGACATGCACCCCCGTCGGCCACTCCAGCCGGAAGGCACGGGTGTCGAGCCCGGCGCCGAGCAGCACGACCTGGCGGCAGCCGGAGCGGGCCGCGTCACTGAGGTGCTCGTCGAAGAAGCGGGTGCGCACCACCGCCCAGTCGGGCAGCAGCCGTTGCAGCGGGCCGTCGCCCGGCGGGCCCGACGTGAAGCCGGCCGCGTGGAGGAAGTCGGCCGCCCACGGGTCGAGGACGTAGGGCGAGTCCCGGTGGCACTCCGCGGCGTGCGCGGCCGCCGTCCAGAGCGCGACCTGCGACATGCCGTCCGGCAGCGAGCTGTCCGGTGCGGGTGGTGACTTCGGGCGTGCGATGTCGGGCATGGGGGACCTCCGTGTGTGGTCGTGGTGCGTTTTCGCGGTTCAGCCGGAGCTGCGACGGCCGAGCAGGTACGCCAGCGCACCGAGGGCCAGCAGGCCGCCGGAGGGGCGGACGGGCCGCTGGCCGCCCATCGCGGTGGGTGTGCGGGGCTCGTGGACGTTGAGGGCGAACTGGCGGTTGGCCAGGTCGCCGAGGACCCCGCGCAGCTGCTCGGGGCTGGTGACGGCGGCGAGCATCAACTCCATGGAGTTGCGGGCGAACTGATGGCGGCCGAGGAACTCGCGGCCCAGCGCGAAGAGGATCTTCGGCACCTCGCCCTGGAACACCTCCGGCAGCGTGATCTCCGGCGCCAGGCAGCGCACGGAGCCGTCGAGGTTGGCGAACGACTTGCCGAGCAGGGAGACCGCCGGCGGTGACCCGATGCCCCGCTTGGTCGCCTTCGCCAGCACGGTGGTGAGCGAGACGCCGAAGTTCATGTCCTCCAGGGACAGATGGGAGACCTTCGGCACGAACGCGGCCATGTCCGCGGCGAACGCCGGCATGTTGGACCACGCCGTCATCCGCCCCATCTCCGCCCAGTGGTGCGCCAGGCCGGCTCCGTCGTTCTGCGCCAACGTCATGAAAAGGGGCAGCAGTTGGAGACTGGTACGGCGGTCGAGACGGCCGACCATGCCCCAGTCGATCAGCGTCGCGGGTCCGCCGGGGACCGCGAAGACGTTGCCCGCGTGCGGATCGGCGTGGAACATGCGGTGGACGAAGTACCCGTGGTACATGAACCGCAGCAGGTCCTTGCCGATCTCGATGCGCTCGTCGTCGGTGAAGTGGGCGCGGTCGATGTGCCGTACCGACGTGCCCCCAGCCAGCGACTGGACCAGGACCCGCGGACCGGCGTACAGCACGCGGGGCACTTCCAGTGTACGGAAGGGCCGGATGTTCTCCCGGGCCTCGTCCATGTTGCGGGCCTCGCCGGTGAAGTCCAGCTCCGGTTCCATGGCGTCGAAGACGGAGCCGAGCATCGCCTCGATGTCGATGACCTCGTTGAACCGGGGTGCCACGCGGGCCACGATCCGGGAGGCCCGGCGCATCAGCGCCATGTCCGCGAGCACCCCCTCGCGGATGCCGGGCCGCTGGATCTTGACCACGGCCGGCCGGCCGCCGGGCAGCGTCACCCGGTAGACCTGGGCGAGGGAGGCCGCCCCGAGCGGGGCGACGGTGTCGATGTCGTCGAACCGCAGCTTCCAGTCCGGCCCGAGGTCGCCCGCCAGCACGGGCTCGAAGACCGAGAAGGGCTGGACGTCGACCTGGTCGTGCAGGTTCTGCAGTTCGTCCCTGATGGACTGGGGCACCATGTCGGGCCGGGTGGACAGGATCTGACCCAGCTTCACATAGAAGGGGCCGAGGCTCTCCAGCGCGTGGCGCACCGCCTTGGCCCGCCTGCGTTCGGCCCCGGCGGAGGCCTCGGCGGCCTCCGCCGGGTGCGGTGGTTCGCCCCGTTTCGAGTGTCTGCGCAGCCGTGTGGCCTGGCCCACCTCGTCGGCGACGAGGCTTCCCAGGACCTTGACCACGAGCCGCAACCGATCGCCGACGACGGACGCCATCGTGTGTGAGCCTCCTCAGGGCCTGTCCGGCGGATCAGGCCGCGGACGCGGGGTCGCAGTGACACCGGCCGCTCCGCGGCGGGCGCCCATCTGCGGCGTTGTCGTCACTCGCCGACGCACCACGTCGGCTCCCTCCTCCGCCTTGCAACTGGAGGCTCCCCCACGCTCGAACACTCTCGCGCGGGGGCCACCCCCGTCGCCCCGCTCACCGGCGTTGACGGAGCACAGCCGATGTCCTGCGACCTGATCCGCCTGACAGGCCCCAGGCCCCAGGCCCCAGGCCCCAGGCCCCAGGCCCCAGGCCGGGATCCGGGTCCGGGGGCGCCGGCGGATGCGCGCGGCGGAACAGGTCGAGCGGGACGGACGCACGGTCGGTCAGCCGGCGGCGGACTGGTTGCCGGCCTGGCTCTGCAGCGCCTGGATGAGCTTCGGGAGCAGCTCCAGCAACTGGGTGAGCTGCGCCGGCAGCGACAGCAGATCACCCACACCCTCCGCGGCATGCCCGACCCCTCCGGCCAACTGGCCGACGCCCCCGGCCAGTTGGCCGAGCCCGCCGGCCGCGCTCGCGGCACCGCCGAGCGCGGCGAGCGGGGCGGTGGCACCACCGAGAGCCGCCAGCGGGTTGGCCGCCCCGGCCGCTCCCGAGAGTGCGGCCAGTGGATTGGCGGCGCCAGCCGCGCCGGTGAGCGCGGCGAGCGGATTCACTGCCCCCGCCGCTCCGGTGAGTGCGGCCAGCGGATTGGCCGCGCCCGCGGCGCCGGTGAGCGCCGCCAGCGGGTTCGCGGCGCCCGCGAGCGCCGCCGCCGGATTGACCACCCCGGCGAGGGCGCCGAGCGCGTTCGCGGGCAGACCGGCCAGCGTCTCGACGGGATTCCCGGAGCCGGACGACGTCGACTTCTCCGGCCGGTTGAGAATGTCGTCGAAGGCCTCCTTGCTGCTGTCGGCCATATTGCCCACGAGGTCCTTGAGGATATCCTGCATGTTCTTGTTGCTGGCCATGAACCGGTTTCCTTTCGGTGAGTGCGTGATGTGTGCGGACGCCGATTACGGCTGTCCCGTGCGGCCTTCCATGGCTTTTGCGCAAACCGTTTTCAGGCGCGCCCGACCTCTGGTGAAAGCGGCCTCGGCCGCCTTGATGGAGATGTTGTTTATGCGGGCGAATTCCGCGGTGGAAATCCCGGCGACGCGGGCGAGTATCACTTCCTGTTCCCGGCCGCGCAGGAGTTGGACCTGGTCCATGAGCCACCGGCCGAAGTCCTCGTCACAGACGTCCTCCTCGGTGGTCCCGGGATCGTCCAGGAGCGCCGCGCGCTGTAAGAGGCGGCTACGGCGCTCCATGTCGCGGTAGTAGTCGATGCACAGGCGGAGTGCCACGGAGGTGAGGAAGGGGCCGAGCCGGTTTCTGTCCAGCGCGGCGTGCGAGGCCGCGCGTGCCATCGTTTCCTGGACGCAGTCCTCGGCGTCCTGATAACTCGGGAGTCTTCGGCGAACCAGCCGCATCAGGCGGTCCTGGTGCTGGAAAATCTCTTCCCAGGAGCATGGGGCGGGCGATGGGCAGGTGGAATGTTGCGCCATATGGATAGCAGCCCGTTGTCTCTCGGATAAGCAAGGGGACCGGACCGGAATTTATCTCTCGGCCGTATGGTTTTCTTACCCGAGGTGCTGCGGCGGCAAACCGCGACTTTTCCATTATGAATGGCGCAGGAATGTTTTTCCTTTCGTTGTCATTTCTGCATATGAAGCTCCCCGCCGGGATTCTCCGGGCGGGGCGCCGGCCGCCGCGCCCAGTCGCGGTTCCAGTTGAACCACATGTCCCGCACGGTCTGGTGCACCTGGGACGTGCTGCGCCGCAGCTCGGTGCCGTAGGCCTGCACCGCCTCCTTGCCCACGAGCCGCGCACCGCCGGTGAAGTAGGCGCCCCGGACGTGCCGTGGTGAGCGGAACTTGCCCCACAGCAGGATCTTCATCAGCGGCCAGAGGGTGAACACCCCGGCGGGGCAGCGGTCTTCGGGGTCGAGGGTCCCCCACACCGCCGGGCACAGCTCGCTCTCGCGCAGCAGGTCGTAGATGCGGGCGATCGCCTGATCTTTCGTCAGTTCACCGGCGCCGTACGCCAGTACGGCGTCGCGCGCCTGGTCGAAGAGCCGCTCGACCCACGGGTTGTCGACGCCCTGAAGACCCCGGTAGGGAGGCGTCTCCAGCGCGTCGAAGCAGGTCGGATCGTGGGTCTTCTCGAAGGTCACGGCGGCCTGGTTCTGGGCGTTGGTCCCGTAGAGCGTGGTGATGGTCCACACGCGGTTCCAGGCGTTCCACAACTCGAAGTCGTCGAAGGACAGATAGCTGCAGGACACCAGGTCGTCGTAGAACCGGAACATCCGCTTGATCCAGTGCTCCAGGTAGGAGAACCGGGCGGTGTCGAAGTCGTCCTGCCGCACCGCGTCGATCAGCCGGTGGCTCAGCGCGTTGAGCGCCATCACGGTGACCGCGAGTCCGCTGGAGAACAGCGGGTCGATGAACTCGCCGGCGTGCGGCAGCAGACACCACCGGTCGCCGACCACCGACCGCGAGGAGAACTGGGTGCGGTCGGTCGAGACGTACGGCCGTACCGACCGCGCCCGCTCGAACTGCCGGGCGACGCTGGGGAACCGCCGTACATGGTTCCAGAACTCCTCCTCCGCGGAGACCCCCTCGGGGCGCGGATACCGGTCGAGGTCGAGATTGACGCCGACGCTGCACAGCTCGCTGGTGCTCGACGTGTGGTTGTCGAACGGGATCACCCAGAACCAGCCGCCCTGGAAGAGGTGGTGCAGGGTGCCCTGGCTGAACGGGCTCGGCATCTTGTGCTGTTCGCGCGGGGGCGCCACGGTGTCGAAGGGCTTGACGTTCACCATGTGGGTGAAGATGGTGCGCGACCGCGTGCGGTACGGCGGTTCCTGCCTCAGCCCCAGGCGTTCGGGCAGGACGGCCCGCATCCCTCCGGCGTCGACCAGGTACGACGCCTGGAAGGTACCCCGTTCCCGGGTGACGAGCGTGACGCCGTCCTCGTCGAACTTCACGTCGTCGACGACGGTGTGGGTGTGGGCGGTCGCGCCGTACGAGACGGCGACGTGGAACATGTAGGCGTCCACGTCCTGCCGGAGGTAGTGCGAGTCGGGCCCGAGCGGCGGGCCCCAGGTCGGGTACTGGGTGCATTCCGCGGCGCGGGTGGGCTCCCCCTCGCGGTGATAGACGAAGCTGAAGTTCCGCTTGATTCCGCAGTTCGACGACACGTGGCGGCGCAGCGCCCCGTTGGTCGCCAGGTGCTCGATCTCCGGGACGTCGTAGCGGCGGGCCAGGACCCTGAGGCCGAAGGTGGTCTCCGGAACGGTGGACTCTCCGATGGCGAACCGGGGGTGACCGCTTCCTTCCAGAAGCAGCACGCGCACGCCGTGGCGCGCGAGGATCGCCCCCAGCATCGTCCCGCCGATGCCGCCTCCGACGATGGCGACATCGAAAACACGCTGGTCGTCTTGCATGTCTGCGGTCCTTTCAGGACGGGAGGAACGGGTGGCCGGGCGTGCGGGTGGTCATCGGGCCGGCAGCGCCCGCCGCACCGCGCAGGCGGCCACCCGCGCGGAGAACGAGACGGCGAACCAGGGCGTGGGCGCGAGCTCGGTCAACCGCCGCCGCTCGCCGGGGACTTGGCGGAAACCACGACCGGTGACGTCCAGCCAGGCCCCGAAGTGCAGCAGCCGCGCCTCGGGGCCGGCGTCCCGCGCGGGGACGGGGCGCATGTGCTCGCGGACCGCGCGGGTCAGCGTCCCGCGCCGCCCGTCGTCCACCCCGTGTCCGGCCAGGAAGCGGTCGAGCAACTCGGCCGAACGGCAGGGGAATCCACCCCGCACCCGCACCGCGCCCCCCGTCAGCCCGGTGTCGTGGAACACCGCGGCGGCGAGCAGACCGGTCCGGTCGTAGCCGATCCCCCGCACCCGCGCGCCGGCGTCGGCCAGCAGGAACGTCCGCAGCGAATGCAGCGCGATGCGCGGCGGAAGGACCCGGCCCATCTCCACCAGCGCCGCGTCCACCAGGGGGTCACCGAGCAACTCCGCCAGCGGAGGCTGGACGAGCAGCGGGCGCCATGGACCCGCCAGCGCCTCCCGTGGAACACCGCGTCTTGCGGCCATGTCCTGCTCCCCCTCGCATATTCGTCTGGCTTGTTGCGCCTATCTCATCTCTCTTTACGCTCGGGTTCCGTTTCCCCCTCCGCGTTTCGCCGGTCGCATCAACCTTGGCCGATCTTCGACCCTCCAGGGCCTCGCGCATGAATACGGCAGTACAAGGCAGGCCCGCCGAAAGGCAGTTGAAGCGGAAGATCCTTTTCCTCTCCGCAGCGACGCTTATCGGTCAGTCCCGACGGGCAGCCACCAACTTGTGATCGCCGTACTCAACGTCCATGAACGCACGCTCCCTGCCCCGCAGGAGGCTGTCGGCGCCCTGATCGACTCCCTCGGCTGCGACAACGACCGCCTCTGGCCGCCCGACTGGCCTCCCGTCCGCTTCGAACGGCCGCTGGCCGTCGGCGTCCGTGGCGGGCACGGACCGGTGCGGTACGTGGTGAGCCACTACGTGCCCGGTCACTGGGTGCGCTTCCGGTTCACCGGCCCCCGGGGCTTCAGGGGCTTCCACGAATTCAGTGTCGAACGCCTCGACCAGGGACGTACGGTCCTGCGCAACACGCTGGTCCTGCGTCCGCAAGGGGTGCGCTGGCTGGGCTGGCTGCTGTTCTTCCGCCCCCTGCACGACGCGGCGTTCCAGCACAGCCTGGACTGCGCCGAGCGGGCCCTGACCGGCCGGGTGGCCCGCCCGGTCAGATGGAGCCGGTACGTGCGACTGCTGCGTGCGGCGACCGCCCGACTGGCGCCGCGATGGGCCGTGTGACTCCCCTCGCCCGTACGGCAACGCATTCGAAAATGCGTGCCCTATATACGCCATGGAGGGAATTCTTTCCCTCGATCGAGGGATCGTTGCCGCTTTTCGTGGACGCGAGACTGAGAAACATGAGCTTCCCGAACCCTCGCATTCCTGGAATCAATACGGACGACATCGTCACCGACATCACCGAGGCGCCCCACCGCGTGGGCGGACTCGCCCAGGCCGGCGCCGCCCAGATCATCGCCACCGTCGACGTGGAGGCGGGAGAGGACGACTGGAACCTCCCCCTGACCGAAGAACACCCACGCCCCGTCGTGCTCGTGCACGGCACCTTCGGCAACCGCGGCTACACCTGGACCCAGGCCGCGCCCTTACTGCGGCAGCACGGCTACCGGGTCTTCCGCCCGGACTACGGCCACCATCTCAACCCCGTCCTCTTCGGCCTCGGCGACATCAAGGAGTCCGCCAGGCAGCTCGGAGCCTTCGTCGACGAGGTACTGCGCCGCACGGGAGCACGGCAGGTGGACCTGGTCGGCTTCTCCCAGGGCGGCATGATGCCGCGCTACTACCTCAGCGAGCTGGGCGGCGCCCCGAACGTGCACCACCTCGTCGGCATCGCCCCCAGCAACCACGGCATCACCGCCCAGGGTCTGGTGAACCTCGCCCGCCAGATCCCGGGCGCGCGGGAACTCGTCGAGCACGGCGCCGTCGAGGTGACCGTGCCGGCCTGGGTCCAGTTGCAGCACGACGACCCCTTCCAGCGTGAACTCGCCGACCTCGGCGAAACCGTGGAGGGCGTCCGCTACACCGTCATCGCCACCCGGTACGACGACGTGGTCACCCCGTACACCTCGTGCCTGCTGGCCGAGACCGAGGGCCACCACGTCACGAACATCGTCCTTCAGGATCTCGCCCCCGACGACCACACCGCGCACGCCGCCATGCCCTACAACCCCACGGTCCTGAAGGAGGTCCTCAAAGCTCTCGGCTCCTGAGCCGCGGGCGAGCCGTCTGGGGCTGCCCCTCAGCGGCTGCCGTCGAGGATGACCCGCGAGACCAGCGCCGGGTCGTCGTTCATCGGACAGTGGCCGCAGCCGGGCAGCCGCACCAGCCGCGCCCGGGGGATGATCTGCTTGGCGCGCACGCCCTGGCGCCGTACGAGCAGTCTGTCCCTCGTGCCCCAGGCGACGGTGACCGGGATGCCGGGGACGTCGTCGGTGAACTGGACGGCGGTGCCGGCCCTGAGGGTCTCGGCGAAGCCCGTGGCCTTCGCCAGCGCGAGCGTCTCGGCGACGACGGCCTCGGGCAAACGGCGGGTCGGGCGGGCGTAGATGGTGCTGGTCAGGGCCACGCGACCGGCCGCCGTGCGCGCCATCCGCTCGACCAGCGGGAGGGGTATCCGCTCGGCCATGCGCCGCATCCCGATGAGCACGCCGAAGGCGTAGCGCCGCTCGGCCTGCGTCCAGAATCCGGCCGGGGACAGGGCCGTCACCGACCGCACCAGGTTCTCGCGGCCGAGCTCCAGGGCGAGCAGACCACCGAGCGAGTTGCCCGCCACGTGTGGCCGGTCGATCTCCAGCGCCTCGCAGAAGGCCCCGAACACCGTGGTGGTCGTCGGCAGGTCGTAGGCGAGGCCCTCCGGCAGGCCGGGGGACACGCCGAACCCGGGGAGGTCCACGGCGATCACGTCGCGCTCGGTCGCCAGGATGTCCACTATCGGATCCCAGGCCTGCCGGTGGTGACCTATGCCGTGCAGCAGGAGCAGTGGTTCACCTCTGCCCGCGCGCGTGTAGGAGACGGTGACCGGCTGGGCGCCCCGGGCGGAGGGCACTTTGAAGGAGACGGTGGCGGACATGGGGCTGCTCCTCGACGGACTCATGGACGACTGGACGACCGCGGCGTAGACAGCTTGTCAGCAATTGCTACCGGCGGGTAGCCCCTTGTGTTGGCGCGTGGTTCGAGCAGCACCTTGCAGTGCGTGTGGTTCGGGCGGCCTCTTGCGGTGGCGGGTGGTTCTGTCGTCGGGACACGACGTCCTGTCGCCTGGACACGATCGTTTGCGTCGGCTGGGATGGAGCCGTGACCACCGACACCGCGACCGACGTCTTCGAACAGCACCGACCCGTCCTCCTGGGTGTCGCCTACCGCATGCTGGGACGCGTGGCCGACGCGGAGGACGTGGTGCAGGAGGCATGGCTGCGCTGGTCGGCCGCCGACCGGGGCGAGGTGCGTGAACCGCGCGGCTATCTGGTCCGCATCACCACCCGCCTGGCCATCGACCGGCTGCGGCAGGTCAAGGCGCGCGGCGAGACGTACGTCGGCCCGTGGCTGCCGGAGCCGTACGTCACCGACTTCGGGGACACCGTGCCCGACACCGCGGAGCGGGCGGTGCTCGCCGACACCGTCTCGCTCGCCGTCCTCGTCGTCCTGGAGTCGCTGTCGCCCCTGGAGCGCGCGGTGTTCGTCCTCAGGGAGGCCTTCGGCTACCCGTACGCCGAGATCGCCGCCATGCTGGAGCGCGGTGAGCCGGCGGTGCGCCAGCTCGCCGGGCGGGCCCGCAAGCACGTCGAGGAACGCCGCCCCCGCTACGAGGTCGACCCCGTCCAGCGCCGCGACCTCACCGAGCGGTTCCTCGCCGCCGCCGACGGGGGAGACCTCGAAGGGCTGATGTCCCTGCTGGCCCCGGACGTCCGCCTGGTCGGCGACAGTGGTGGCAAGTCCAAGGCGCCGCTGCGGGTCCTGGAGACGGCGGACAAGGTGGGCCGCTTCGTCCACGGTGCCGCCCAGAAGGGCGCTGCCCCGGACCTGTCCTTCCGCTTCCTGGAGCTCAACGGAGGTCCCGCGCTGCTGGTGCTGTCGGGGGAGAAGCCGGACTCCGTCTTCCAGCTGGACGTCTTGGAGGGCCGCATCCAGTCCATCTACATCATCCGCAACCCCGACAAGCTGCGGTCCCTGGCCTCCGTCTGACGTCCCGGCCGCCTCCGAGGCCTCCGTTTGATTGGTCTTGACCAAGGGTGAGGGCCGTCCTATGGTCGCAGAGAAGTGCAACAACCTTTAATAAACAAGGGCGCTAAAACGCCGCCGGACCACGGCGATTGCGGAGGACAGGGTGGGGACCACGCAGCTGGAATCGGTGCCGGAACCGAAGTACTGGCATCTAAAGACCGTGCTCAGTGAGGCACTGGACTCCGAGTTCACGGTGGGTGAGATCCTGCCCAACGAGCGCGACCTCGCTGCCCGCTTCGGCGTGGCCCGCGCCACGCTCCGCCAGGCCCTGGAGCAGCTCGAACTGGAAGGCAGGCTCCAGCGCCGCCGAGGAGTCGGTACGACCGTCGCCCCGCCGCGCATGGGTGTGGCCGTCGGCACGGAGCAACACGAGTGGCCGGGCGCGGCCGGAGATGTCTGGCAGCCCGTCGACTGCACCCTGGAGGTGCCGCCCGCGGCTGTCGCCGCAGCCCTGGAGACGGGCCACGAGCAGCCCGTGCACACGGTCCGCCGCTCCCGTACGACCCACGGCCAGCCGGTCGCCGCCGAGCTGCTCTACATCACGCGGACGTCGGTGCCCGAGCTCTCCGCCATAGACGCGCCGTCCGGCGCGGCACGCGCGCGTGCGGTGCTGCGCGAGCTGCAGCGGCTGGAGCTGGAGGGCCAGGAGAACGCCGTGGAGCTCGGCTCCGCCCGCGCGGACGACGCCAAGCAGCTGGACCGGCTGCCCGGGGCGCCCGTCCTCGTCGTCACCACCCGCTACTTCGCCGAGGGACGCCTCGCGGCACTCTCCGTCGCGACGTACCGCGCTGACACGTGTCGGCTGACCTTCGGGGACTCCGGCGGCGTGGAGATCCACTCGGGGCCGGAGAGCCGGGCGTCCTGAGCGACACCGCCGTACGGGCGGCGCCCCTTTCCGGGGCGCCGCCCGTCAGCGGCGGGCGGTCACCGTGCCCTCCACCGCGAACAGCTGCTCCTCCACATGATCGAGCGCCAGCCGCAGCGCACCCGTCGCGACGGCCGCCTCACCCAGGAGTGACAGAGCCACCTTCGGGGGCCGCAGACAGTAGCGCGCCAACTCCCGCCGCAGCGGGTCCAGTACGCCGTCCAGGCCGACCGCCCAGCCGCCGATGACGACCAGTTCCGGGTCGAGGGCCAGCACGAGCGCCGCCACGTCGTGCACCAGCCGCTGGATGAAGCGGTCGACGGCCGCGCGGGCCCGCTGGTCGCCCTCGCGGGCCTGCGTGAAGACCTTGGCGACCGCCTGCTCGTCCAGCGGGTGCAGGGGCTCGTCCGTGGTGGACAGCAGCGTCTCCGGCGTCGCCTCCCGGCCCAGCAGATGCAGCGCGCCGATCTCCCCGGCCGCCCCGCCGTACCCCCGGTGCAGCCGCCCGCCGATCAGCGAACCGGCCCCCGGACTGAGCCCGGCCAGGACGAACACGACGTCGTCGGACTCGGTCGCGGCGCCCTTCCAGTGCTCGGCGACCGCCGCGGCGTTGGCGTCGTTCTCGACCAGGACCGGGCACTTGAAGGAGCGGCTCAGCCGCTCGCCCAGCCGCAGCCCCGTCCACTGAGGCAGGGCGGTGCCCAGCCGTACCGTGCCGTCCGCCTCCACGATCCCTGGCGTGGCGACCCCCACGGCCCGCAGGGAGCCGCGCGCGACACCGGCCCGTCGCAGCAGTTCGGCCACCGCGGTGCGCAGCCGCTCCAGGCGCTCGTCCGCCGACGCCGTCTCGTCGACGTCCTTGGTCTGCGCGCCGATCACCCGGCCGTCCAGGTCGGCGAGGAGCACGGCGACGCGGTGCGCCCCGATCTCCACGCCCAGCAGATGTCCGGCCTCGGCCCGGAACCGGAACCGCCGCGCGGGCCGCCCCTGCCGCCGTACGACGCTCTCGTCGGCGGCCTTCTCGACGACGTACCCCGCCTCGATGAGCCCCTCGACGACGCCCTCGACGGTCGGCCGGGACAGTCCGGTCACCCGGGTGATCTCGGTGAGCGTGGCGCAGTCCGTGGCACGCAGCGCGTGCAGCACCACCGCGGAGTTGATCCTCCGCAGCAGCGAGGGATCCCCGCCGGTCAGCCGCCCCACCGTCCGTCCTCCCAGCTCGTGCGCGTGTTGGCCGGATCGTACTCGGCGCGGCGAACCCCGGCGAGTGCCGGAACCCACAGGCCACCGAACCGTCGCCGCGCTCCGGCACCGCTCAGCCGGGCGCCACGAACCCCGACTCGTACGCCGTGATCACGGCCTGCGTACGGTCCCGCGCGCCCAGCTTCGCCAGTACGGCGCTGACGTGCGACTTCACCGTCTCCGTCCCGACGATCAGCCGGGCGGCGATCTCCGCGTTCGACAGTCCGCGGGCCATCAGCCGCAGCACCTCGGCCTCCCGCTCGGTCAGCCGGGCCCGCTCCAGCACCTGCCGCGCCGCGCGGTTGCCGCCGCCGTCGCCGTACTCGGCGGCCAGCTGCCGCACCGAGGCAGGGAACAGCAGCGACTCACCCTCGGCGACCAGCCGCACCGCGTGCACGATCTCGGCGGGCCGGGCCCGCTTCAGCAGGAACCCATCGGCGCCGGCCCGCAGCGCCTCGTACACGTACTCGTCGTTTTCGAACGTCGTCACCACGAGGATCTTCGGCGGCTCCTCGACCGTCCGCAGCACCGCCCGCGTGGCCTCGATGCCGTCCAGCAGGGGCATCCGCACGTCCATGGCGACCACGTCCGGCCGCAGCTGCCGCACCAGCGGAATCACCGCCGCCCCGTCGGCCGCCTCCCCGACGACCTCGATATCGGGCTGCGCCTCCAGCACGGCCCGCAGACCGGCGCGGACCAGGGGTTCGTCATCGACGAGGAGAACGGTGACCGGCATCCGGCCAGCCTAGTGCTGGGGCACTAGATCAGCGCAGCGGCAACTCGACATGCACCTGCCAGTCACCCGCGTCCGGTCCGGTCCGCGCGCGGCCCCCGAGCAGGGCCGCACGCTCGCGTATCCCGCGAAGACCGCTGCCGCGCCCGGGCCCCGGTATCCCGGCGGCGAGCGGATTGCGCACCTCCAGGTCGAGGGAGCGGTCCGCGACCTTCACACGCACCTGGACGGGGACGGCTCCCGCGTGCCGCAGCACATTGGTCAGCGACTCCTGAAGGATGCGGTAGCCCTCTCGGGAGACCGGGCCCGGCACGGTGTCCAACGGTCCGGTCAGTTCGGCGTCGACCTTCGCTCCGGCGGCACGGGCGGACTCCAGCAGCCGGTCGGCGTCCGTGAGCGTCGGCCGGCCGCTGACGGGCTTCTCCGACTCGCGCAGCACCCCGAGCACGCGTTCCAGATCCTCCAGGGCGGCCCGGCCGGTCTCCTCGATCGCGCTCAGCGCCCGGTCGGTGAACGCGGGATCGCCGGCCGCCCGCGCGGCGCCGGCCTGCACGACGGCGACGGTCAGCGCGTGGCCGATGGAGTCGTGCAGTTCGCGGGCGATGCGCGTGCGTTCCAGCAGCTGCTCGGTGCGCTCCTCCAGGGCGGCGAGGCGCTCGGTGGGGGAGGGGCCGAGCAGGCGCTGGGCGATACCGGTGATCAGTTGTCCGGAGGCGACCACCACGGCGGCCAGTGCGATCGGGGGGAGCGGCGTGAGCAGCGTGTACCACCAGTGATGGCCTGGAACCTGGATGAATGTGGCCGGGTCCGGACTGCCCCCCTGAGCTGTGCGCACCAGATCGTCGGTGAGCATGGGGAGGTGGATCGTGAGGAAGGAGACAGCACAGCCCACGGCCAGCCGGGTCATCAACCACAGCGTGGTTCGCCCGCGGTCGCCCCAGGTGACGGACGGAGCGGTGACGATCTCCGCACTTCGGCTGTCGTGCCGCTGGCCCAGGAGTAACAGCCTGGCCTGCAACCCTTCGACCGTCCGCATCGCGGGCACGAGTCCCGCGAACGCGAGCAGCACGACAGCCGTGAACCAGGCCCACAACGGGTCGAAGACGTACCACCACATGGCCGGCCACACGACGGCCATGAAGAGGTGCAGCCATCGTGTGTACGTCACCGCCCGGCCGAACGGGCGCAACAAGCGGACCATTCCGTCATCGTGCCAGCCACCACTGACAACAGACCTCCCCCGCACGGGGGAGACGATCTCCACCGCCGGGGGAGGCCCCAGGCACGCTCCGGCCGCGAGGCTTGCTTCCATGACCAGCATCGACGTCCAAGCCCTCACCAAGGAGTACGGCACCCGGCGCGCCGTGGACCACCTCACCTTCCGCGTCCTCCCCGGCCGCGTCACCGGCTTCCTCGGCCCCAACGGCGCCGGAAAGTCCACCACCATGCGGCTCGTGCTAGGCCTCGACCGGCCGACCTCGGGCTCCGCCACGATCGGCGGCCGCGCCTACGCCACGCTCCGCGAACCCCTGCGGCAGGTGGGCGCCCTGCTCGACGCGCAGGCGGCCCACGGCTCCCGCACCGGCCGCGACCACGTGCGCACCCTGGCGGCGAGCAACCGCATCCCGGACAGCCGCGTCGACGAGGTGTTGGAGGAGACAGGGCTCGCGTCGGTCGCGCGGCGGCGGGTGAAGACGTACTCCCTGGGCATGCGCCAACGCCTCGGCATCGCCGCCGCCCTGCTGGGCGATCCCGAAGTGGTCATGCTGGACGAGCCCTCGAACGGCCTCGACCCCGAAGGCATCATCTGGATCCGCGAGTTGCTGCGCCGGCTGGCGGGTCAGGGGCGCACGGTCCTGGTCTCCAGCCACCTCATGAACGAGACCGCGTCCTTCGCCGACCACCTCGTGGTCCTCGGCAAGGGGCGCCTGCTGGCGGACACGCCGATGCGGGAGTTCATCCACGCGCGCGTGCAGCCGAGCGTACGGATCCGTACGACGGACCCCACCGCGCTCAAGAGCGTCCTCGCCGGGCACGGTCACGACGCCGAGGAGCACCCCGACGGGTACTGGACCGTGCACCACGCGCGCGTGGAGGACATCGGCCGTCTCGCCTCCGCCGCGGGCGTGCCGATCCTCGAACTGGCCTCCCAGGAGGCCACGTTGGAGCAGGCGTACCTCGATCTGACCGCCGCCGAGACCGAGTTCACCGCCCAGCCGTCCGTGACGCAGCCGCAGGAGGCCTGAGATGACGTTCGCACCCGCGCTCCACTCCGAGTGGCTGAAGATCCGCACGCTGCGCTCGCTGTGCGGGGCGCTGTTCGCGCTGTTCGCCGCGACCACGGCGTTCTCCGCCATCGCGGGCGTCTCCGAGACGTCCGACCCCGAGTTCGATCCGCTGTACATGGCGCTGTCCGGTGCCGTTCCCGGTCAGATCGCCGCCGTCGCCTTCGGCGCCATGGCCGTGTCGTCGGAGTTCCACGGGGGTGGACTCCGGCTGTCGCTCGCCGCTGTTCCGCAGCGCGGACGGTGGTACGTGGCCAAGCTGGCGGCCATCGCCGCACCCGCCCTGGTCGTCGGCCTGGTGACCTCCCTCGCCGCGCTTGTCGCGGCCCGGGCGGGACTCGATGACGCGGCGAGCGGCCTCAGCGTGGGCGAGCAGGCGCGTGGTGTCGTGGGCTGCGGGATCTATCTCACCCTCATGGCGTTGCTCGCGGCCGGCCTCGCGGCACTGCTGCGCAGCGGGGTGGCCACGCTGTCCATCCTGATCCCGTTCCTCCTGGTCGTCTCGTTCGTGGTCGGGGACGCGGTCGGCGGTCTCACCGACTTCCTGCCCGACAAGGCGGGACAGGTGGTTCTGTACGAGTCGCACGACGGGACGCTCGGTCCGTGGGCGGGGCTCGCGGTGACCGCGCTGTGGACGGTGGCGGCCCTGGCGGCGGGGGCGTGGAGCGTGCGCTGCCGGGACGCATGAGCGCGATGTCGGGGGCCTGCTGACCCCCCGCCAATTGTCAGTCCGTGCGGGTTTACTGGATCTCATGAACATCGCGCGGCACATCGCCCTCATCGACGAGCTGTGCTTCCGCCCTTTTCCCGCGGAGCACGGCCCGTCGGACGTCGGCATCGGGGGACCCGGTTACCACGTCGCCGCGTTAGAGGGCAGCCATGGGCTGCGGGGCGGAGACCCCGCGGAACGAGCGGTCGTGGTGGACCAGTACGAGAAGTACCGGGACGCCCTCTACGAACGCCTCGCATCACGCTGGGGTCACACGGACCCCTGGAACCTGCAAACGGTCCTCCTGCGCACCGAGATGGAGGAGATACCCCAGCCGTGGGCCATGCTCAGCGCACGCGCACGCGTGGCCTACCTCTGGGAGGCGGAGGGGACCGGCCGCTGGGTGGCCGTAACCGTCGCCGACCGGGACGAGACGGACGAGGTCCAACTCCTGGCCGTCGTCACGGAGACCGACCCGGTGTGACCCGTCAGGCCTCCGCCGCCACCCGCAACCGCGCGAACTCCTCCGCCATCGTCTGCGCGGTCCAGTGGGCGTTGAGCCCGCTCGGATTGGGCAGCACCCACACGCGCGTGTCCCCGATCGTCCCCTCCTGCGGCCCCACCTGGGCCTTGCGGTCGTCGAAGGCGGCCCGGTAGGCGGTGATGCCCACCACGGCCAGCCAGCGCGGACGCAGCCGCGCCACTTTCGAGGCGAGCACCCGCCCGCCCTCCCGGTACTCCTCCGCGCTCAGCTCGTCGGCCCGCGCGCTCGCCCGCGCCACGACGTTGGTGATGCCGAGCCCGTACGAGAGCAACTCCCGCTGCTCCGACGGCTTCATGAGCCTCGGCGTGAACCCGGACAGATGCAGCACCGGCCAGAACCGGTTGCCGGGACGGGCGAAGTGATGGCCCGTCGCGGCCGTCATCAGACCCGGATTGATACCGCAGAACAGCACGCGGAGACCGTCCGCGGCCACGTCCGGCACGAGACGGTCGCGGGCGGCCTCCAACTCCTGCGGGGTGAAGCGCGTCAGAGGATCGCTCCGGGGGTGTAGCCCGCGGCCTCGGGGTGCTGCTTCACGATCTCCTCGATCCGGCCGACGACCGAGGTGACCTGGTCGGCCGCGGCGCCCGTGAAGGACAGCTTGTCGGCCATCAGCACGTCCAGCTGGGCGCGGTCGAGCGGGATGCGCTCGTCGGCGGCCAGCTTGTCGAGGAGCTCGTTGCGCTCGGCGCCCTGCTCACGCATCGCGAGCGCGGAGGCGACGGCGTTCTCCTTGATCGCCTCGTGCGCCAGCTCACGCCCGACGCCCGCGCGCACGGCGCCCATCAGCACCTTGGTGGTGGCGAGGAACGGCAGGTAGCGGTCCAGCTCGCGGGCCACGACCGCCGGGAACGCGCCGAACTCGTCGAGCACCGTCAGGAACGTCTCCAGCAGGCCGTCCAGGGCGAAGAACGCATCGGGAAGGGCCACCCGGCGCACCACCGAGCACGACACGTCGCCCTCGTTCCACTGGTCACCGGCCAGCTCGCCGGTCATCGAGGCATAGCCACGCAGGATGACCATGAGGCCGTTGACGCGCTCGCAGGAGCGGGTGTTCATCTTGTGCGGCATCGCGGAGGAGCCGACCTGGCCGGGCTTGAAGCCCTCGGTCACCAGCTCGTGGCCCGCCATCAGCCGGATCGTCTTCGCCAGCGAGGACGGCGCCGCCGCCAGCTGCACCAGCGCGGTCACGACCTCGTAGTCCAGCGAGCGCGGGTAGACCTGGCCGACGGAGGTGAATGCCTGCGAGAAGCCGAGGTGCCGCGCGATCCGGCCCTCCAGATCGGCCAGCTTCGCGGCGTCCCCGCCGAGCAGGTCCAGCATGTCCTGAGCCGTGCCGACCGGGCCCTTGATGCCGCGCAGCGGGTAGCGGGCGAGGAGCTCCTCGACCCTGCCGTACGCCACGAGCAGCTCGTCGGCCGCGGTGGCGAAGCGCTTGCCGAGGGTGGTGGCCTGCGCGGCGACGTTGTGGGAGCGGCCGGCCATGACCAGCTCGCCGTACTCGCCCGCGAGCTTCCCGAGCCGGGCCAGCACGGCCACCGCACGGTCGCGCATCAGCTGCAGGGAGAGCCGGATCTGCAGCTGTTCGACGTTCTCCGTCAGGTCGCGGGAGGTCATGCCCTTGTGGACGTGCTCGTGCCCGGCGAGGTCGTTGAACTCCTCGATCCGCGCCTTCACATCGTGCCGCGTGACCTTCTCGCGCTCGGCGATGGACGCCAGGTCGACCTGGTCGAGGACACGCTCGTAGTCGGAGATCGCCGCGTCCGGCACCTCGATCCCGAGGTCCTTCTGGGCCCGCAGGACGGCGAGCCAGAGTTGCCGCTCCAGCTTCACCTTCTGCTCGGGCGACCAGAGCGTGGCGAGCTCGGCGGAGGCGTAGCGTCCGGCGAGGACGTTCGGGATGCGGGGCTTGGCGGGAGCGGAAGTCACGTGTACGGATTCTACTGGCGGTTTGTGCAGGCCAGCGCCGCGGGTGTCTTCGTCGGAACCTACAAGAGGCCCACGCGAGCCCCACGGGAGACCGACGGGAGGCCTAGGACAGGCCTACGCGAGTGTCTCCGCGAGCTCCGCCAGCACCTCCGCATGGCACAGCTCGGGCGCACACCAGCAGGCCAGCGCTTTCCCGCGCAACGAAGGCACCAGGTCCAGCAGCTCCGGCCGCTCCAGCAGATACGCCCGGTACTTCGCCATGACCTCCGCCCGCGTCCCGTCGCGCCTCTTCGCCGGGGTGTCGTAGGCGAAGGGGTTGTACAGCGGGTGCCGGGGCAGGTCCCAGCCGCCCATCGTCCAGCGCCGGCCGACGTAGACGAGGTCCTCGGGGGCGTGCTCCAGCCGAGGGCCGTACTGGTGGAGTCGGCCCCTGACATTGACCACCCGCGTCGCCGTCATGACGGATTACACCGTCGGTCCTTCGTACGGCAGCAGCTCCGGCCGCTTCGGCGACAGGCCGTCGCCCGACGAGCGGCCGGTCAGGCGTCGGCCGATCCAGGGCAGCAGGTGCTGCCGGGCGAACCGGACGTCCGCGACCCGGCGAGCGACCCAGCCGGGCGGCGGCGTGAGGGGCGGCGGCGTGCGCCACTCGGTGTCCTCGGGCTCGTAGCCCAGGCCCTGCCACACCGCCTCCGCGACGCGCCGGTGGCCCTCGGCCGTCAGATGCAGCCGGTCCACGTCCCAGAGCCGGGGATCGCCGAGCGAGGGCGCTCCGTACAGATCGACGACCACCGCCCCGTGCCGCTCGGCCAGCTCGTCGACGCAGGCGAACAGCTCCTCCATGCGCGGCCGGAAGCGCTCCAGGACCGGACCCTGGCGGCCCGGGCTGCGCATCAGCACCAGTTGCTTGCAGGACGGTGCGAGCCGCTCGACGGCCTCCGTCAGCAGCCCGCGCACCCGGCCCATGTCGCACTTGGGACGGAGCGTGTCGTTGAGCCCGCCCACGAGCGTGATCACATCGGCTTCCAGGGACGCCGCCACCTCGACCTGCTCGGCGACGATCTGCCCGATCAGCTTGCCGCGCACCGCGAGGTTCGCGTACCGGAAGCCGGGGGAGTGGGCCGCCATCCGCCCGGCTAGCAGGTCGGCCCAGCCCCGGTAGGTGCCGTCCGGCAGCAGGTCCGACATGCCCTCGGTGAAGGAGTCGCCGACCGCGACCAGGCTGGTGTGAGTGGGATTCGTCTGCATGGCGACAGAGATGGTAACCCGGTTCCATACCCCCCGGTCGGTCGGCCCGGAGGTCTCCCACGCGGCTCACGCCCGCTGCGCGAACAGCTCCCGCAGCACGTCCTCCATGGTCACCAGACCCGTCAACCGCCCGTCCGCGCACAGCACGGCCGCCACATGCGTGCGGCTGCCGCGCATCGCCGTGAGCACGTCGTCCAGCGGTGTGCTCTCCCGCACCCGGGCGATCGGCCGCATGTCCTTCAACCGGAACGGCAGGTCCCGCGGGGTCTGGTCCAGCGCGTCCTTGACGTGCAGATAGCCGATGATGCGGCGCCCCTCGTCCACCACGGGGAAGCGGGAGTAGCCGGACTCCGCCGACAGCGCCTCCAACTGCTCGGGCGTGACGCCCAGAGTCACGTACGCCACCCGGTCCAGCGGAAGCACCACGTCCCGCACGGGCCGGCGCCCCAGCTTCAGCGCGTCGTGCAGCCGCTCACGCGCGCGCTCGTCGATCAGGCCCGCCTCGCCGGAGTCCCGCACGATCCGGGCCAGCTCGGCGTCCGAGAAGGTGGCCGCGACTTCGTTCCTGGTCTCGACCCTCAGCAGCTTCAGCAGGGCGTTCGCGAAGGCGTTGATCGTGAAGATCACCGGGCGCAGCGCCCGGGACAGGGCGACCAGCGGCGGGCCGAGCAGCAGCGCACTGCGCACCGGCTCGGCGAGCGCGATGTTCTTCGGCACCATCTCGCCGAGCAGCATGTGCAGATACGTCGCCAGGGTCAGCGCGATCACGAAGGACACCGCGTGGCCCGCACCCTCCGGCACGCCCACCGCGTGGAACACCGGCTGCAGCAGATGCTCGATCGCCGGCTCCGCGACCACACCCAGCACCAGCGTGCACAGGGTGATGCCGAGCTGTGCGGCCGCCATCAGCGCCGAGACGTGCTCCAGACCCCACAGCACGCTCTTCGCGCGCCGGTCGCCCTCGGCCCCTGTTTCGACGTACTGCTCGATCTGGCTGCGGCGCACGGAGATCAGCGCGAACTCGGCGCCCACGAAGAAGGCGTTGACGACGAGGGTCGCCAGACCGATCAGCAACTGGACGGCGGTCACCGGCTCTCTCCCCTCTTGTCGTCAATCGTCTTCTCGTCCCGCGCGTCCCTCTGGCCCTTCTGGTCCCGCGCGTCCCTCTGGCCCTTCTGGTCCCGCGCGTCCCTCTGGCCCTTCTCGTCCCTCTCGTCCTTCTCGTCCTTCTCGTCGTCGAGCGGCGCGCGCAGCAGCAGACGCGCGGCCCTGTGGCCCGACGCGTCCACCACGTCCAGCCTCCAGCCCGAGACCTCGACGCGGTCACCGACGGCGGGTATGCGGCCCAGCTCCGTCGCGACCAGGCCGGCCAGCGTCTCGTACGGCCCCTCGGGCACCCTCAGGCCGACGCGTGCGAGCTGGTCGGTGCGGGCGGAGCCGTCCGCCGAGTACAGGGCGTGGCCGTCGTCGTCACTGCCCGCCGGGGCCAGGTCGGGTGTCTCGTGCGGGTCGTGCTCGTCGCGCACCTCGCCGACGACCTCCTCGACGATGTCCTCCAGCGTGGCCACGCCCGCAGTGCCGCCGTACTCGTCGATGACGACGGCCATCGTGCGCTTGCCGGACAGCCGGTCGAGCAGCCGGTCCACGGTGAGCGACTCCGGGACCAGGAGCGGTTCGCGCATCAACTCGGAGACGGGGACGCGGAGCCGGCGATGGGCGGGCACCGCCAGAACGTCCTTGATGTGCGCGGTACCCACGACCGAGTCGAGGTTGCCGCGGTAGACCGGGAACCGGGACAGCCCCGTCGCCCGGGTCGCGTTCGCCACGTCCTCGCAGGTCGCCTGGGCGTCCAGGGCGATGACCTGCACGCGCGGTGTCATCACGTTCTCGGCGGTCAGGTCGGCGAGGTTCAGGGTCCGTACGAACAGTTCGGCGGTGTCCGCCTCCAGCGCGCCCTCCCGGGCGGAGTGCCGGGCCAACGCCGCCAGCTCCTGCGGCCCGCGCGCGGAGGCCAGCTCCTCGGCGGGCTCCAGGCCGAAGCGGCGCACCGCGTGGTTGGCGGTGTTGTTCAGGTGCGTGATGAAGGGACGGAACGCGGCGCTGAACCAGCGCTGCGCGTTGCCCACGGTCTTGGCGACGGCCAGCGGCGACGAGATCGCCCAGTTCTTGGGCACCAGCTCGCCGACGACCATCAGGAACACCGTCGACAGGGCCGTACCCAGCACCAGCGCGAGGGAGCTCGCCGTCGAGCGGGACACGCCCAGCGACTCCAGCGGGCCGGCGATCAGCGCGGCGATCGAGGGCTCGGCGAGCATGCCGACCACCAGGTTGGTGACCGTGATGCCGAGCTGGGCGCCGGACAGCTGGAAGGTCAGGTTCCGTACGGCCTTCAAGGCCCCGGCGGCACCCCGCTCGCCGCGCTCCACGGCCCGCTCCAGCTCGCCGCGCTCGACGGTGGTCAAGGAGAACTCCGCCGCGACGAAGGCGCCGCAGGCGAGCGAGAGGAGGATGGCCACCAGCAACAACAGCACTTCGGTCATCGGTTCACCCCCTCCCAGGATCGGACAGGGCAGGGAGACGCGCGATGTCGCGTACTGGGAGGCTCGCCCATGGGCGGACGCTCACACCTTTCATGGAGGACCGAGTGGCCCTCCAATGGTAAAGGATCGGCAAAATAGTGCGGTCGGCGGGGCCTGCACCACCCGGCGAGGGGTTTCACCCAGCGCCGCCAGTGCTCCTCGGGAGCGTACCCGGCGGCCCACCACGCGTGGTGGGCCGTCCAGCACGCTGCCCGTTCTACAGGGGCTTGACCCAGCGTCGCCAGTGGTCTTCGCGATGGTAGCCAGCCGCTGCCCAGGTGTGGTGTGCCCGTTCGTTGGCTTCCAGGACCATGGCGTCGACGCGTCGCCCGCCGAGGGCTGCGAAGCGTTGCTCGACGGCTTCCAGGAGGGCGGTGGCGATGCCTTGCCGGCGGTGGTCGGGGTGTACGGCCAGTCGGTAGGCGGAGCATCGCCATCCGTCGAAGCCGGCTATGACGGTTCCGGTGAGGATGCCGTCGCGCTCTGCGAGCAGCAGGGCTTCGGGATCTCGTGTGATGAGTCGGGCCACTCCGTCGTGGTCGTCGCTGATGCTGGTTCCTTCCGCGGCGTCGCGCCAGAACCGCAGCACGGTGTCGATGTCCGAGAGGGTGGCGTGGCGGATATGAAGATCGCTCATGGGGTGAGCCAAGCAGAGCGCTCGCCTGTCGGGCGACCCGTTTCCATGCCTCACCGGACGTGGATCCACAGGCTGATGGCAGACGCGGCCACCATCCGTAGCGTCGACGCAACGGCCCGCGACGGGCCCGTTGGGACACCGACAGACGGAAAGCTGGGCCAGCCCAGCCACGTACCGGCCGGGCCCGACCTGACCTGGGACGAGACCTGGACCGAACTGACCGGCTGGAAGCGCTGGTTGAGCGTCGACGACACCGAGCACCTCTCCTTCACCGACCTGGCGCCCCTGGCCGAGCAGCTCGGCATGCCGCTCCAAGTCCTGGACGGTGACCGCGTCGATGCCATCACCCGGGCCTATGTCGGCGCGTTCGTCGACACGCACCTACGCGGAAGGGACATCCCGCTGCTGGACGGCCCCTCGGCACGCTTCCCGGAAGTGCGATTCCATCGGCCTTAGAGGCCCCAGCAGAATCTCATTCTGACCAGGGCGACAGAGCAAGCTGGTGGAGCTTGAAAAGACGTCGTCCGCGGCCGGCCTCGCTCAGCCCCCCGGTTCCTCCGGTGTCGTGGGCGGCTCGGTGGGCGTCGGTGCGGGCGGGCGGAAGAGGACGGCCCGGGCCACGGGCGGGGCGAACAAGGCGGTGACGGGCGCGGAGAGGGTCAGTACGGAGCGGAAGGCGCGCCCGACGACGGGGTCGCCGGGGTAGTGCTCCTGGACGCGCCGCAGGTACCAGTCGGCGATGCGGTCCGCGGGTCCCCCGGCGACCGCGGTGCCGACCGCGCCCGGCATCTTGCGGTCTGCCCCGGCGGAGATGTCCCACGCCTGCCGGGACGCCGCAAGGAGTGCCCGCTGCACGTGCCGCGTCGTGGGGATCCGGCGCGGATCGGCCAGTGCGTCGCGCAGGGCTACCGCGTTCATCGCGGCGACGGCCATGCCCTGGCCGTAGATCGGGTTGAAGGTGCACAGGGCGTCGCCGGTGGCGAGGAATCCGGCAGGGCGGCGACCAGGCAGGTCGTAGCGGCGGCGGACATTCGCGGTGCGCCGGTGGCCGAACGCCGGCGAGAGCGGTTCGGCCTCGTCCAGCCACCGGTGCAGGAGCGGATGCGGCAGCCTCTTGGCGTATGTCACGAACTCGCCGTCGTCCGTGGGCGGTTCGTCGCCGCGCAGCCCCGAGACGATGACCAGATGGGTGCCGTCTTCCAGCGGCAGAGCGCCGCCGCCGTGGACCTGGTCGGGGCTGGGGTAGACGTAGTAGCCGACGGTGTCGCCGTCCAGGACGCCGCTCCTGCCGCGGTAGACGCGGGAGGCGTACGCGAGCCCGGTGTCGATGGTCTCCTCGTGCGGGTGCTCGGCCCCGATCGCCGTGAGCCACTGCGGGGCCTTCGTGCCGCTGCCGGAGGCGTCGACGACCAGGTCGGCCTCGAGGGACCGGTTCTCCCCGCGTGCGTCGCCGGAGCGGTCCCGCAGCAGCACGCCCCGCACGCGCGAGGCGTCACCGAGGAGCCCGACGACATCGGTCCCCTCCACCACGTTGATCACCGGGTTGGCCAGAACCCGCCGCCGCACCAGCTCCTCGAGCTGCGCACGGGAACCGGTGTAGATGTGCGTCGAAGCGGGCAGCCGCCGTAACCAGCGCCCGGTCTGCCACATCACCATGTCCGACGGCATGCCCACCCGCGGCGCCCCCGCCGCCCGCAGCTCCGCCAGGCAGCCCGGCAGCAGCGACTCCAGGGCCACCTGCCCGCCCTCCAGCAGGACATGCGGATGCCGGCCCTGCGGTACGCCGGGCCGCGGCTTCGTGCCGTCCGGGAACCGGTCGCGCTCGACGAGGGTCACCCGGTCGGCGTGCCCGGCCAGGACGTGGGCCGCGAGGAGCCCCGCGAGGCTTCCGCCCACCACGACCGCATGCCGCCCGCCCCAGCCGCCGCCCACGCCCCAACGGCCCGTTTCTCCGCCAGAGTTCACCGATCCGCCCCCCTGGTCGCACGTCGTGAGAAGGCACCAGTATCCCTGGGCGATCCGTCCACCGCAGATTGTTTCTCGTGAACCGAGCCCCGTTCGGCGCGGCAGTACAACCCTCGGCGGGGATCAGCCGTCTTCTTTCGGACACCGTCTGTCCCAGGGACAGATGCCGATCACCCGTCGAGCGCGCCTGCCATTGCGTGACTCGCCCCGGCGGGAAGTGCCGGGCTTGTCTCTTCACGAGGAGGTACGTGGGATGGCTGCACGTCCTCACGAGTCAGACGGCTTCCCCGCGTGCTCGCGAAGGCACGGGGAGGTGACCGCCGGGAGCAGGCAGTCCGATGGGGAACCCGTCGACGTCACGTGCGAGGTGGTCCTACCGCTGCTGTGCCGTGCCGACCTGTTGTCCCAGCTCCTGCGGATGGGGTGCGTATGCGACCCGCACGAGCGGGAGGTGTAGTGCGTTGCCGAACGAAGCGGCTCTTCGGTGGTCCCGCGGCCCGGCGAACAGGTGCACTCAGCCGCCAGCCCGCCGGCCGCCGGGTGGCGGATGCGGTGTTCAGGCTACGCGCCTGCCGCCGCCCTGCTCGGACTCTTCCCCCTCGTCCGGTAGATGGACATCGTTGACCGCGATGTTGACCTCCACGACCTCAAGGCCGGTCATTCGTTCAACGGCGTTGATGACGTTGGCGCGCACGTCCCTGGCGGTGTCGGCGATGGAAGCGCCGTACTCGACGACCAGGTCCAGGTCCACGGCTGCCTGGCGTTCCCCGACCTCCACGCTCACTCCCTGGGTGATGTCGCTGCCACCACCAGGTACACGTTCTCGCACGGCCCCGAAGGCCCTGGCCATCCCTCCGCCGAGTTTGTGGATCTCAGGGATCTCACGGGCCGCCATGCCCGCGATCTTAGCTACGACCCTGTCCGCCACAGTGACGTCTCCACGCATCCCCGGAGGGACGTCTGGGCCCCTGCGGCCCTGGAGTGTGGTTCCCTTCTGGTTTCGCGATCTCGTCGGTGCGTTGGCGTTGGTGCGATCCGTGGTCTCCGACATGGCAGTCACCTCGCGATACGGAGCAGGTTCACGAACGTTGCTCCCATCCAACGTAACGCAATAGGGCACAACGGATAAAAAGATCTATTACGTCGAAGTGGACCTTCCGGCCCTCGCTGAGTCAGCGGGGTTGCCTCCTTGGCTTCGCCGAGGCCGCCGAGGACGGTGTCGACGCCGAAGCTGTAGGACTCCGACCCGACCTCGGACACGGCTGCCCCGTCCGCTGCGGGCAGCAGCAGCGGTGTGCCGATGAAGCCGGTCCGCAGCTGGTAGTCGGTGATGGCCAGTTTGGCCACGAACTTCCTCCCCACGCGCAAGACGCCCTCGACGGCGGGGACTCCGTGCGGGCCGCGGCGGCCTGCCCGGAGTCGACACCTCCGCGATCAGTGACCGCCACGTCGTGCGACGGGACGCGGTGACCCAGCAGATTCGGGCGGCGGGCGGCACCGCGGAGTACGTGGTCTGCGACCTGGCCGACGCGGCCGGCGTACGCGCCGCCGTGGACCGCGCCGTGCACCTGTACGGCCGGCTCGACATCGCCTTCAACAACGGCGCGACGATCCAGCAGCCCGGCCCGATGCACCAGATGCGGAGGCCGACTTCGACCACGTCCACGACGTGAACCTCAAGGGCGTCTGGCTGGCCATGGTCGCCGAGATCGCCGCCATCCGAACCACCGCCGGGACGGGCGCCATCGTCAACAACTCATCCGTCGGCAGCCTGATGGGCAACCCCGAGCTGCCCGCCTACGGCGCGATGAAACGGGCGGTCAACAGCCTCACCGAGTCGGCCGCCGTCACCTACGGCCCGGAAGGCATCCGCGTCAACGCCATCGCCCCCGGCCATACACCGACCGAGATGATACGCACTTGGGAGAAGGGATCCCCCCGTCTGCGAGAGCGACTCACGGCGCACACCCCGCTGCGCCGCGCGGCCGACCCGCAGGAGATCGCGCAGGCCGCCGCCTGGCTCCTCAGCGACCGCTCCTCCTACGTGACCGGCACGGTCCTACGGGTCGACGGCGCCGCGCGGGCCTGAGCCGGGGATGTCTCACCTGCCACCCAGAGCGCTCCGCTGCCTGCCGCGGGCCGGCGTGACTCTCTCGGCCGCACCAGCCGGCGGGTTGTGCCGGCGTGCTTGCGCCCTGCTCGGTCGATGGAGAGGCCGGCGAACTCGCGGTCCGGGCCGAGCCGCCTACGGCTTGGGCGCGGGTTGCTCCCCCGAGCCCCGGACGATCAGCCGGGTGGGCACGGTGATGGTGCGAGCGCGGGAGCGGTCGCCGTCGAGGCGGGCCAGGGCCGTGGCCGCGGCGCTGCGGCCGAGTTCTTCGGGGTCCTGCGCGACCACGGTCAGGGCCGGTTCCAGTGCCTCGGCGAGCGATACGTCGTCGAAGGCGACGACGGCCACGTCCTTGCGCTTGCCGCGGGCGAGTTCGGCGACGATGCCGAGCGCCATGATGTTGTTGCCGGCGAACAGGGCGGTGGGGGGATCGGCCAGGTCGAGGAGTGCGGAGGTCGCGGCTTCGGCGCCTGGTTGGTCGTGGGCGTTGGCGACGAGCGAGCGGTCGTAGGGGATGTCGGCTTCTTGCAGGGCCGCGCGATATCCGGCGAGGCGTTCGCGGCGGGTGTACAGCTTGACGGGCAGGTCGCCGACGAAGCCGATGCGGCGGTGCCCGTGGGCGATGAGGTGGGCGACGCCGTCCTGGGCCCCGGCGCGGTTGGAGCTGACGATGCTGTCCGTGGGCAGGCCGACTCCTGGCCGGTCGAGGAAGACGATGGGCAGCCCCGCCGTGCGGTGCGACTTGAGGTGGGAGTGGTCGGCGCCGACGGACGGCACCACGATCAGGATGCTGACGCGCCGGGCGAGGAACTTGTCCGTCAGGGCGCGTTCGCGGTCGGGGTCGTCCGCGGAGGAGCCCATGAGCAGGGTCAGTCCGCGTTCGCCGACAGTGTCCTCTATGGCGCGGGCCACGGCTCCGAAGAAGGGGTTGGCGAGGTCGGGGATGACCAGGCCGATGGTGGTGTCCGGGCCGCCGACGCGGATGTTGCGGGCCATGAGGTTGGGCTGGAAGCCCAGCTTGGCCACTGCGGCGAGTACCTGTTCCCGCGTCCGCGCCGAGACGGGTCCGTCCTCGTTGAGGACACGGGAGACCGTCTTCGCGCTGACACCTACTTCTCGGGCTACGTCGGCCAAGGTGGGGCGGCGGCTCGCTGCCATGGAGGAAACCGTCTCCTGAGTGCTCCCGGGTTCCGGCCGCGGCCTCGGCCGGAACATGCGAGAGCGGGGTTGAGCTGTCAAGTGGCCTGTACTCCGGCGGCTTTCGCTGCGGCGGAATCCGCTACGACAGTATCTCCGGCCGCGTCGACGCTGAGCGCGCCGGTCATGATGGCGACGACCTCCGCCATGGAGTAGTCGGAGGGCTTGATCACGGCGGCGCGCCGGCCCAGCCGGTGGACGTGGATCCGGTCGGCGATCTCGAAGACGTGGGGCATGTTGTGGCTGATCAGGACGACCGGCATGCCCTTGTCACGGACCCGGCGGATGAGGTCCAGGACCTGGCCGGACTCCTTGACGCCGAGGGCGGCGGTGGGTTCGTCCATGACGACGACGCTGCGGGCCCAGGCGACGGCGCGGGCGACCGCGACGGCCTGCCGCTGTCCGCCGGAGAGGGTTTCGACCGCCTGGGTCAGCGAGCGCAGACCGATCTTCAGGTCGGCCATGTGCTCGGCGGCCTCCTGGCGCATCCGCTTCTTGTCGAGCATGCGGAAGGTGCTGCCGAGGATGCCGGGGCGGCGCAGTTCACGGCCGAGGAACATGTTCGAGGCGATGTCCATGGAGGCGGCCACAGCAAGGTCCTGGTACACCGTCTCGATGCCGTGGGCGCGGGCGCTCTGGGGTCCGGAGAACGTGATGGGTTCGCCGCCCAGGCGTATCTCTCCCGCGTCGGGAGTCACCGCGCCGGTGAGGGCCTTGATGAGGCTGGTCTTGCCCGCGCCGTTGTCGCCGATGACGGCGAGGACCTCGCCGGGCAGCAGGTCGAAGTCGGCACCGTCGATGGCGGTGACCTGGCCGTACCGCTTGACCAGACCGCGGGCCTGCAGCACGGGCGTGGGGGAGGAGGTGGCAGTCATCGGGCCTTCTTCCGGGAGAGCTGGTCGACGGTCACCGCGAGGATCACCAGGACACCGGTGATCAGCGTCTGGTAGATCGAGGCGACGCCCATCAGTTGCAGACCATTGCGGAACACGCCGACGATGAGGACGCCGATGAACGTGCCCAGGACCGAACCGCGCCCGCCGAAGAGGCTGGTGCCGCCGAGGACCACGGCCGTGATGCTGTCCAGGTTGTCGGTCTGCCCGGCCTGCGGGTCGCCGACTCCGGTGCGGGAGATGAGCAGCAGGGCGGCGATGCCGTAGAGGATGCCGGCCACGGTGTAGACGCCGATGGTCAGGCGGGAGGTGCGGATGCCGTTCAGCCGGGCCGCTTCCGGGCTGTTGCCCAGGGCGTAGACGTGCCGGCCCCAGCCGGTGTTGCTCAGCGCGTACGCGAGGAGGAGGAACAGGGCGATGGTGACCAGCGAGCCGTACGTGATGTCGGTCCTGCCGAGCGGGAAGGTCTGCCCGAGCGCCGTCAGCGGGCCCGGCAGGTTGGTGACGGTCTGCTCCTCGGAGTAGATGTGCGTCAGCGCGAACGCCACGTTGAGCATGCCGAGGGTGACGATGAACGGCGGCAGCGGGATCTTCTGCACCAACGCCCCGTTGAGCAGGCCGAAGCCGCCGCAGACGACCAGGCCCAGCGCGATCGCGGCGAGCGGTGGCAGGGAACCCTCGGCCGCCATCTTGGCGATCACGATGCTGCCGAACGCCATCACCGCACCGCACGACAGGTCGATGCCCGCCGTGAGGATGATCAGGGTCTGCCCGATGGCGAGGGTGCCGACGACCATGACCTGCTGCACGATCAGCGAGAAGTTCCCGCCGGTGAGGAACTGGTCGGTCGAGAGGGAGAAGAAGACGCAGGCCAGGATGAGGGCGACCAGGGGGCCGGTGGTCGGTTGCGTGAGCAGTCTGCGGACCGTGGTCGGTGCCTTGAGTTCGGCGTACGGCGTGGACGGTGGCGTGGACGTGGCGGTCATGCGAGGTCCTTGTCGGAAGACAGAAGTCCTTGTCGGCCCTTGTCGGACGGCAAGAGGACGAGGGGGCGGCCGTCCCCGGTCGGGGAGGAGGGGACGGCCGCCCCGCTGAGGGTTTTAACGGCGGCAGCTACGGCGGCAGTTGGGCGCCGACGGCTCAGCCCCAGCAGTTCTCCAGGCCGTAGGCGGTGTCCTTGGACGTGACACCGTCCTGCGCCTTGTCGCTGATCAGCGTGACGCCGGTGTCGGTGTAACCGGACGCCTTCTTGCCGTCCTTGGCGAACGTCGCGACGGCCTTGACGCCCTCGGCGGCCATCTTCAGCGGGTACTGCTGCGAAGTCGCGGCGATTTTGCCGTCCTTGACGGCCTGGGTGCCCGTGCAGCCGCCGTCGACGGAGACGATCAGCACGTCCTTCTCCCGGCCCTTGGCCTTCAGCGCGGTGTACGCGCCCAGCGCGGCCGGCTCGTTGATGGTGTAGACGACGTTGATGTCGGGCGCTTTCTGCAGGCAGTTCTCCATCGCGGTCTGGCCCTTGGCCTGGTCGCCGCCGGTGTCCTGGGAGCAGGCGATGGAGGAGTCGCCCTCCTTGACGCCGAAGCCCTTCAGGAAACCGTTGTGCCGCTGGACACCGACGGAGACGCCCGGCGCGAGGTCGAGGGTGGCTATCTTCGCCGGCTTGCCCTTCATGGCGGCCTTGGCGTACTCGCCGATCAGCTCGCCCGCCTTGAGGTTGTCGGTGGCGAAGAGGGCGTCGACCGCGCTCTCCGGGTCGGTCGGGGTGTCGAGGGCGATGACCAGGACGCTCTTGGCCTTGGCCTTCTCGAGGGCCGGCACGATCGCCTTGGAGTCGCTCGGCGTGATCAGGATGCCCTTCACCCCGGCGGCGACCATGTTCTCGATGGCGGTGACCTGACCGGCGTTGTCCCCGTCGAACTTGCCCGCCGCGGTGGACAGTTCGACACCGTTCTCCTTGGCGGCCTTCTCCGCGCCCTCCTTCATCTTGACGAAGAACGGGTTGGTGTCGGTCTTGGTGATCAGACCGACCTTGACGCTGCCCGATCCGGTGCTCGCGGTGCCCGATTCGGATCCGGATCCACAGGCGGTCAGGGTGAGGGCCGCGATGCCCGTGCAAGCGGCGGCTCTGAGCAAGGAGGAGGGCAGACGAGAGGTGCGTGACATGAACGACTCCTGCGGGATTGCGGGCGAGCGGCCGGCATCGGGGCATGCCGTCCCGAGGTGTCATCGTTGACTTATGTCATCGTTGACACCGCTTGGCCAGGATGATGGACTCCGCTTCCAGGCAACGTCAATGCCTTGCACCTGTCACAAATCGGCAACGCCCTTGGCCGTCGCCCGCCCGAAGCGGTTCAGCGGCTGCCCGAGACGTGCCCGTTCCGCCGGCGCGTTCCAAGAGAAGAGCAGCCCATGACCCTGCCTCAGATCACCGTCCTGGGAGAGTGCGTCGCCGACGCGTTCACCGAACCCGCGAGTGCCCGGAACGAACTCGCCCTGCGGGTGCTGCCGGGCGGCGGGCCCGCCAACACGGCGGTGGCCCTGGCCCGGCTGGGAACCCCGGCCCGCTTTCTCGCACGGCTGTCCGGCGACGTGTTCGGCCGCCTCTTCCGGGCCCACCTGGAGGCATCCGGGGTGGACCTGTCGCACGCCGTGGAGGCCGCCGAGCCCAGCACGCTGGCCGTGGCCGAGCTGGACAATCAGGGCCAGGCCACGTTCTCCTTCCACGCGCAGGCCACCGCCGACTGGCAGTGGACGAGCGGGGAACTGGCCGGGGTGAACCTGGCCGACACCGCCTGCCTGCACAGCGGGTCGCTGGCCCTGGTCAAGAAGCCCGGGGCGGCGGTGGTGGAGGACTTCCTGGCAGCGGCCGCCTCCCGGGCCACCATCAGCATCGATCCCAATGTCCGCCCGCTCCTGGTGCACCCCGAGGTCTACCGCGCCCGGCTGGCGCACTGGTGCGGTCTCGCGGATGTGCTGCGGCTGAGCGAGGACGACCTGGATCTCCTCCTGCCCGGGACTCCGCCCGAGCAGGCGTGCGACACCTGGCACGCGGCGGGAGCGCGGCTCGTCGTGATCACGCGCGGCGCCGATGGCGCCCTGGCCTCACTCGACGGGGAACGGGTGCGGGTGCCCGCGGTGGCGACGCCGGTCGTCGACACGGTCGGTGCGGGGGACTCCTTCACCGCCGGACTGCTGCACCACCTCGGCACCCACGGTCTCCTCGGCGGCAGGCTGACGGACCTGCGTCCCGGCGATGTCGAGGCAGCTTGTCTGTTCGCCACGCAGGTCGCGGCCCTGACCTGCTCGGTTGCCGGGCCCAACCCGCCATGGCAGGACCAGTTGGCGCAGTTCGCGACGGACAAGGCCGTCGTCCGGCACCTCGACTCCACCCACTGACAAGGACACGAAACCGTGAAGAAGACCCTGCTCGCCGAGTTCACCGCCCGAGAGGGAGCGGAGGACGAGGTCGCCCGCCTGATCCGGGACTACGCCCTGAAGGTGCGCGAAGAGGAAGGCAACCTGGCCTTCGACGTCTACACCAAGGCGTCCGACCCCCGCGCCTACTGGATCTTCGAGGTCTACCGGGACGAGGACGCCTTCAAGGCACACCTGAACGCCCCGTACGGCGCCCCGTTCAACGCCGCCCTCACCCCGCTGATCGAGGAGGACGCCTCCGTACTGACCTTCCTCGACCCGCTGGCCACGCATCCGTGACGTGCCTTGAGCACCGGCGGCGGAACGGCCCACCGCGGGTGGGCCCTCACCGGCCCCGCAACTCCGCGACGACCGGCGCGAACGCCTCCATGTACGGCTCCAGGACGGTCAGATACGAGAAGCCGTACCGCTCGCGCTGCGCCAGCACCTTCGCGGTGATCTGCTCCAGGGTGCCGGCCAGTACGAGGGGCAGCTCCAGGGCCTGTTGCACGGTCAGGTCCGGCACCCGCTCCACCAGGGGCCGGACGGTCGCCTCGGGGTCGTCGGTGATCGCCACCAGCTGGATGAGGAGGTTCAGTTCCGCCGGCTCCGCGCGCCCCTTCGCCAGGTCCTGGTACCTGGCCACACGCTCGTCGAGTTCCTCGGGCGTGATCGGCAGCAGCCTGCCCGCGGTGTCTCCCGGCACCGGGCGGGCGCCGGTGAAGGCCGCGATGTCGGCGTGCTCGGCGGTGAGGCGCAGCATGCGGTCGCCGTTGCCGCCGACCATCAGCGGAACCTTCCGCACCGGCTGTGGTTGGTGCTCCGGGGAGCCGAGCAGCCGCCCCAACTCCTCGATCGTTCGCCGCAGATGGTCCACCCGCTCACCCGGCGAGCCGTACGGCAGCCCGGCCGTGTCGTGCTCCGCCTGTACGTATCCGGTTCCCAGGCCCAGCTCCAGCCGCCCGCCGGTGAGCGCGTCCGTCGTGGCGACCTCGCGGGCCAGCAGTGCCGGGTTCCAGAACCGGGCGTTGAGCACGAACGTGCCCAGCCGCGGCCGCTCGGTCGCCTCCGCCGCCGCGACCAGCGCGGGGAACGGCGCGACCATGCCGAGATGGTCGGGGACCAGGATCACGTCGTAGCCGAGTTCCTCGGCACGCCGGCATTTGGCGCGCCATTCCTCGGCCGGGGCAGGGACGATCATGCTGGCACCGAAGCGGAACGGACGTGACATGAACTCTCCTCAGCGGCAGGCGACTTGAGTACTACCGTCGCGATTCCATCACTCGTGCGCGATGGCCGCCAGCACATTCATGCGGGATGCACGCAACGCGGGCAGCAGCGCCGCCACGACGCCCACCACCGCCGAGCCGACGACGACCGCGACGATCGTGCCCCAGGGGATCGCCAGCGCGTCCATGCCCTGCAGCGCCAGCACCTGCTGGGTGCACACCCCCCACACCAGCCCCAGCGCGAGCCCCAGCACCGCGCCGAACACCGCGATCACCACGGACTCCAGTCGGATCATCCGGCGCAACTGACGCCGGGCGAGCCCGATGGCCCGCAACAGCCCGATCTCCCGGGTCCGTTCCACGACCGACAGGGCAAGGGTGTTGACCACGCCGAGCACCGCGATGACGATCGCCAGCCCGAGCAGCGCGTACACCAGGTAGAGCAGTACGGCGATCTGGTCGTGGACCAGCTCCTTGTAGTCGTCCAGGTCGCGCACCTGCACCTGCGGATACGGGTCGAGCGTCCGCTCCAGGTTCGCGCGCAGGTCGCCGGCGCTCGTGCCGGAGGAGGCGTTCACGTACACCGCGGAGTCCTGCCCGCCCGGTGCGAACCTCTCCAGCGTGGCCAGGCCGAAGTACAGCCCGCCCTGCATCCCGAAGCCCTCCGACTGCTGGTCGGCGAGGGCACCCACCGTCAGTTCGGTGGTACGTCCCCCTTGGAACTCGACGGGGATCCTGCTGCCGACCCGCACGCCGTGGTCCCGCGCGAAGTCCTGGTTCATGGCGAGTCCGCCGTCCGCGAGCGCCGCCGCGGTGTTCCCCGCCGTGTACGAGATGTTGGCGACCTCGTCGAGCTGCGGGTCGTACCCCACGGCGCTCGTCTCGACGCGGTCGCCGTCCGGCAGCCGTACGGCGACCGGGGTGAACCGTGACCGGACGACGAGCCCGACGCCCTCGGTGTCCCGGATCTCGTCCGTGACCTCCTGCGGGAACGGCTGGAAGTTGGCGTTCTGCACCACGAAGTCGGCGCCCAGCGTCTTGTCGATCTGCTGGTCGAAGGACTCGGTCATCGAGGCGCTCGCCACCGACATCCCGCCGACCAGGGCCAGCCCCACCATCAGCGCGGCCGCGGTGGCGCCGGTACGGCGGGGATTGCGCAGGGCGTTGCGCTGGCTCATCCGGCCGATCGACCCGAACAGCGCCGGGAAGGCCCCGCCGAGCACCCGGATCACCGGCCGCACCAGCAGCGGGCCCGCGATCACGGTGGCGAGCAGCGTCAGGACGATGCCGAGGACCAGCAGGGACGCCGCCGAACCGGTCTCCGACGACACCACGCATCCCGTGAGCGCGGCCGCGCCCGCCGCCCCGACGCCGCCGCCCACGATCGCGCGGACTTTCAGCGGCCGCCCGATCCCGGCGACCTCGGCGTCCGCGAGGGCCGCCATCGGGGAGACGCCCGCCGCGCGCCGGGCCGGGAGGTAGGCGGCGACGAAGGTGACGCCGACACCGACGACGTACGCCGCCACGGGCGTGCCCCAGCCGATGACCATCTCGGAGGACTTGATGTTCATGCCCAGCGTGTTCATGAGCGCGATCAGCCCGGCGGCCAGGCCGACGCCCGTGGCCAGGCCCACCGTGGAGCCGACCAGGCCGAGCAGCATCGCCTCGGTGAGGACCGAGCGGCGGACCTGGCGCCGGTCGGCGCCCAGCGCGCGCAGCAGGCCCAGCTCGCGGGTGCGCTGGGCGATCAGCATCGAGAAGGTGTTGACGATCAGGAACACGCCCACCAGGACGGCGATCCCGGCGAATCCGAGCATCACGTACTTGATGACGTCGAGGAATCCGCCCAGCTCGTCGACGTCCGACTGCGCCTGCTCGTCGGCGGTCCGGTACTCGTACGTGTCCGCACCGAGCGCGGCGGCCACGCTCTGCTTCACCCGCGCGTCGCTCACGCCCTCCTCGGCGTCGACCGAGATGCTGGTGGCCGCCCGCGCGTCGCCCAGCAGCTTCGTCTGCGCGGTCGGCGGATCGAGGAAGAGCAGCGCGGCGCCGGGGTTGGTCGTGGTGAAGGTGGCGATGCCGACGACCTCGACCTTGAACGAGCCCGGCGGCGCGATGACCGTGAGGGTGTCGCCGATGCGCACGTCGCTTCGGCCGGCGGTCTCCGCGTCGAGCATCGCCTGGCCGGCCCCGCGCGGGGCGTGGCCGGAGGTGAGTTCGACGGGGCTGCGCTCGTCGGGGTTCCAGTCGGTGCCGATCGTGGGGGCGCCGGTGGTCGGGCTGACGGACTCGTTCTTCTCGTCGACTACGGTGATGTTCTCGATCTCGGCGTCCGGGCGCGCGGCGGCGACCCCGTCGACCAGGGCCACCCGGTCCGCGAGCGCGGCAGGCACGGTGGCCGTCCTACCGGACGGCACCGCCTCGTCGAGGGTCTCCCTGGGGCTGACGGTGACGTCGGGCGCGGTCGTGGCGAAGAGCCGGTCGAAGGTCCGGCTGAGCGTGTCCGAGAAGATCAGGCTGCCCGAGACGAACGCCACGGACAGCACGACGGCCAGCGCGGAGAGCAGCAGCCGTCCCTTGTGCGCGAGAAAGCTCCTCAGCGTCGCCTTCAGCACGGTCTCAGTCCTTGTCGCGCCGGGGGCCGTCTGTGGGGATCGCACCGGGCGGGGGACCGTCGCCGCCGAACGGGGCACGGGTCACGTCGAACCCGGGGGTCTGGGCGTTTCCGCCAGTAAAGAGGCGCATGCGCTCCAGGACCGCCTCCGCCGTAGGCCGCTCCATCTCGTCGACGATCCGCCCGTCCCCGAGGAAGAGCACCAGGTCGGAGTGGGCGGCGGCGCCCGGGTCGTGGGTCACCATGACGACGGTCTGCCCGAGCCGGTCCACGGCGTCGCGCAGGAACCCGAGAACTTCCAGGCCCGCCCGCGAGTCGAGGTTGCCGGTCGGCTCGTCCGCGAAGATCAGCTCGGGCCGGGAGGCGAGCGCCCGGGCACAGGCGACCCGCTGCTGCTGGCCGCCGGAGAGCTGCGAGGGCCGGTGCTTCAGCCGGTCCCGCAGCCCGAGCGTGTCGATGACCTGGTCCAGCCACTTCTCGTCGGGCTTCTTGCCCGCGATGTCCATGGGCAGGGTGATGTTCTCGGCCGCGTTCAGCGTCGGAATGAGGTTGAACGACTGGAACATGAACCCGATCCGGTCCCGGCGCAGCCGGGTCAGCTCGCGATCCTTCAGCCCCGTGATCTCGGTGTCGCCGAGCCACACCTGTCCGGCCGAGACGGTGTCGAGCCCCGCCAGACAGTGCATCATCGTGGACTTCCCGGAGCCGGACGGCCCCATCACGGCCGTGAACCGGCCGCGCGCGATGTCCACGTCGACCGAGTCCAGGGCCAGCACCGTCGTCTCGCCCGAGCCGTACGCCTTGGTCAGGCCGCGGGCGCGGGCCGCGATCCCGTCGGCGGACGCCCGGCCCGGCACGTACTGAGCAGCAGGGGTGGACAAGGTTGCCTCCTCGCTCCTGGACGTACGACTTCTCCGTCCCGGCCGAGGGTAATGTGATCCGGACCACACTCGGTATCCCTCTTGGGTCCCGGGGTGTCTCCATCGCAGGTCGGGCCCCTGAGACCCGTGTAAGGGGCACGCTCCACCCGGGGGTCGACCTCTTGCCTGTGCTAGCAATTCCGCGCTAGCTTCTAGGTATGGCGAAGACCCAGCTGAACGTGCGCGTGGACGAGGACACCGCCCGCGTCGCCCGCGAACGTGCCCTGGCCCGCGGCATGAGCGTCAACCGCTACATCGAGGAGCTGGTCAGACAGGACACGGGGGAGGTCGGCCACACGTTCGTGGAGGCCGCCGCCGACTTCATGAAGCAGTACGAGAAGGTATTCGCCGACGAGGTCGGCGAAGGTCGCCGCTGATCCGTTGAGCAACATCAAAATCGACCTTGCCTGGCTCTTGATGCTCGCCGAACAGAGGACCCCCGGAGACCCCCAGGTCACCGACTGGGGCGCCCTCGTCGCCGCCGTCGCGCGCCACCAGGCCGAGATATTCGACGCGCCCGTCTACGACACCCCCCACGCGCGTGCCGCCGCGCTGCTCCAACTCCTCATCCACGTCCCCGCGTTGGAGCGTTCCAACGCTCTGTTCGCGTCGGCCGTCGCCTACGCCTACCTGGTCGCCAGCGGACTCAAGGTCGCCACCTCGCCGGAGCAGGTCCGTGACCTCGCCCGGCTGGTCAAGAGCGGTGACGCCTCGGTGCACGACATCGCGCGCGAACTCCGCCAGTGGAGCTTGTGATCAGCCGAGTTCGTGATCACCCGAGTTCGTGACCGGCCGGAGTACGTGATCAGCGCTCCTTGAGCGCGGGCCGCCACGCGGTGCCCAGAACGCAGTACGACGTGGGCAGTCTCGGTCCGTTCTCCGGCATCACCATCCGCCGATAGGGGCCGAGTTCGAACCCGGCCTCCCGCAGTGCGGCGACCGGGTCCCGGGCCAGATGGCAGCCGCCGTTCAGCGGCGGCCACACCGTGCGGTCCAGCGCGCGCTGGGTGAAGGTCATCACCCGGCCGCCACCCCTGCCGTGCTCGAAGAACCGCACCTCGCCACCGGGCCGCAGCACCCGCCGTACCTCCCCGAGGGCGCGTGGCACGTCCCGCACACTGCACAGGACCAGGGAGATCACCGCCGCGTCGAAGGCCTCACTTTTGACCGGCAGCGCCTCCGCCGCACCCGGCGCCACGTCGACGGGCACCCCGGAGCGCAGGGCGGACTCGACGGCCAGCTGCCGCAGTGTGCGCTCCGGTTCGATCGCCACGATCTCCGAGACCGTACGAGGGTAGTGGCCGAAGTTCAGGCCGTTGCCCGCGCCGATCTCGATCACCCGCCCGGACAGCCCGGCGAGCAGCCGCTCGCGGACCCCGGCCATACCCATCCTGGTCTCGGCGTTGACGCTGACCCGGGCGTAGTAGCGGGCGAACAGCGGGTGGTGCACGGGATCCGGTGACACCTTGCCGGATCCGGCGGACCGTAGCGGCATGGCTACCTCCCTCGCAGGACGGGCGCTACCGCGATTGTCCCCCGGACGGGCCGGTCGCACCCCCGTCGCGGCGACGGTCGTCCGCCCGGTGTTCTGTCCACGGAGGTTGGTGACAGCGATCACTGACGTGTGGTCTTGAAATGGGTGAGGGCCTTCTGGCTCGGTGTGGATTGCGACATCTACGCCGGACGACAGAAAGGCCCTCGTGCCCCACCGTAATGCACCCCTGACCGAGACCGGACGCCTGCGCCTGGCCCGCTGCGTGGTCGAGGACGGCTGGACCCTGCGCCGGGCCGCTGAGCGATTCCAAGTCTCGCCAACCACCGCACAGCGATGGGCCGACCGCTACCGCCGGCTCGGCGAGCCTGGCATGGCCGACCACTCCAGCCGCCCCCGCACCAGCCCGCGACGGACCCCGACCCGTACCGAGCGCAGGATCATCAAAGTCCGCGTACTGCGCAGGTGGGGGCCAGCACGGATCGCAGGCCTGCTCCGCCTGGTGCCGTCCACCGTGCACCGGGTGCTGACCCGCTACGGCCTGGCCCGCCTGACCCACCTCGACCGGGCCACTGGGCGCGTCATCCGTCGCTACGAACGTGCCAAGCCCGGCGAACTGGTCCACGTCGACATCAAGAAGCTCGGCAACATCCCCGACGGCGGCGGCCACAAGACCCTCGGACGCCAGGCGGGCCGCAAGACCCGGTCCGGCGCCGGCTACAGCTACCTCCACAACGCCGTCGACGACCACTCCCGCCTGGCCTACAGCGAGATCCACGCAGACGAGAAGAAGGAGACCGCTGTCGGCTTCTGGAGTCGCGCCCAGGCGTACTTCGCCACCTGCGGGATCACCGTCGAACGCGTCCTGACCGACAACGGCTCCTGCTACAAATCCCACCTGTGGCGAGACGCCCTGGCAGCAGCCGGGATCACGCACAAGCGAACCCGCGCCTACCGGCCGCAGACGAACGGCAAGGTCGAACGCTTCAACCGCACCCTGCTCGACGAATGGGCCTACGCCCGCCCCTACCGATCAGAGCAGGAACGACGCGACGCCTTCCCCAGCTGGCTGCACACCTACAATCACCACCGCGGACACACCGCGCTCAAGGGCCAACCACCCGCCAGCCGCGTCCCTAACCTCTCAGGGCAATACACCTAGGGTGCCTCCCGCATCCGGAACGCCTCCGCGTCCCACGTCCCGTACAGCCGCGGCGCCAGCCACCCCGGCGCCGCAGTACGGAAGCCGGCGGGAGCGAGCCGCCCCGCCCCGGCGGGCACGGCGCCGAGCAGTGGCGCCCCGGAGACGTCCGGCAGGTCCGCCAGATTGCAACGCGAGGCCAGATCCGGCGCCTCGGGCCAGCTGCCGATCACGATTCCGGCCAAGTCGACCCCGCGTATGCGAAGTTCACGCGCCGTCAGCTCGGTCGTGTTCAGCGTGCCCAGGCCCGCCGACACCACCACCAGCACCGGTGCCGCCAGCAGGCCGGCCGCGTCCGCCAGCGTCCCGCCCGCCGCGTCGAACCGGACGAGCAGCCCGCCCGCCCCCTCGACCAGCACCAGGTCATGCTCGGTGGACAGCTTCGCGGCCGCCTCGGCGATGTCTCGCGGATGCACCGGCGCCCGTGCGGCCCGGCGCGCGGCCGTCGCGGGCGCCAACGGCTCGGGATAGCGGGCGAGTTCGGCCGTCGTCACGGCGCCCGCGAGCCGCGCGACCTCGTCGGCGTCCCCGGGCTCGTCCTGTCGTACGCCCGTCTGCGCGGCCTTGAGCACGGCCACCGACCGTCCGGCCGCGAGCGCTGAAGCGGCGATGGCGGCCGTCGTGACCGTCTTGCCGACCTCCGTGCCCGTGCCCGTGATCACGAGTACCGGCATCTCATCCCTCCCGTGCCGCCGCGCACACCGCGCGCGCGATCCGTGCCACGTCCGCGTCGCCCGTGACGTACGGCGGCATCGTGTAGACGAGGTCGCGGAACGGCCGCAGCCACACGCCCTCGCGTACGGCGGCCTCCGTGGCCGCCTTCATGTCCACCGCGTGGTCCAACTGGACGACCCCGATGGCCCCGAGGACCCGTACGTCCCTCACCCCCGGCATCTGGCGGGCGGGGGCCAGCCCCTCCCGCAACCCCGCCTCGATCCGCTTGACCTCCGCGAGCCAGTCCTGGCCCAGCAGCAGCTCGATCGAGGCGCAGGCGACGGAGGCCGCCAGCGGGTTGCCCATGAAGGTGGGGCCGTGGGCGAGCACCGGGACCTCGCCCCGCGAGATGCCGTCGGCCACCTCCGACGTGCACAGCGTCGCCGCCATCGTCAGATAGCCGCCGGTCAGCGCCTTGCCGACACACATCACGTCCGGCGTCACCGCCGCGTGCTCCGCCGCGAACAGCGCACCCGTGCGCCCGAACCCGGTCGCGATCTCGTCGAACACCAGCAGCACGTCGTGCGCGTCGCACGCCTCGCGCAGCACCCGCAGATACGCGGGGGAGTGGAACCGCATCCCGCCCGCGCCCTGCACCACGGGCTCGACGATCACCGCGGCCAGTTCGTCGGCGTGTCGTGCGACGAGCGTGCGCAGATGGTCGGCGTACGACTCCTCGTACTCCACCGGCGGCGGGTCCGCGAACACCTGGCGCGGCAGCACCCCGGTCCACAGCTCGTGCATCCCGCCCTCGGGGTCGCACACCGACATCGGCTGCCAGGTGTCCCCGTGGTAGCCGCCACGCCAGGTCAGCAGACGCTGTTTTGAGGCGCGGCCCAGCGAACGCCAGTACTGCAGGCACATCTTGACCGCGACCTCGACCGACACCGAGCCGGAGTCGGCGAGGAAGACATGCTCCAGGCCGTCAGGCGACATGTCGACAAGGAGCTTCGCGAGCCGTACGGCGGGCTCGTGGGTGAGCCCGCCGAACATCACATGGCTCATCCGCCCGAGCTGCTCGCGCGCTGCCTCGTTCAGCACCGGGTGGTTGTAGCCGTGGATGGCCGACCACCAGGACGACATGCCGTCGACCAACTCGCCCGAGCTGTCGGCCATCTTCAGCCGAACCCCGCTCGCCGACTCCACGACGAGCGGTTCGACGCGGCCGGGCATGGGGCCGTACGGGTGCCAGACGTGTCGCCGGTCGAGCTCCAGCAGATGGGGAACGGACAGGTCAGGCATTGGGCGCGAGGTCCGTTCCGGCGCCCCGGCGGCGTACGGCGACCAGGTCCGTGCGGGGCTCGCTGACCGACGGGGCCGCGGAACCGCAGACACCTTCGGAGCCGCAGACATCCTCGGAGCCACAGCCCCCCGAGACCCGGTGCTCCGGCAGCGTCACCTGATCGGTGCCCTCCACCTCGAACCCGGCGTCCGCGATCATCTCCAGGTCGGCCTTGCCCGCCTGGCCCTCGCTGGTCAGGTAGTCGCCCAGGAAGATGGAGTTGGCCAGGTGCAGGGCGAGGGGCTGCATCGAGCGCAGATGGACCTCGCGCCCGCCGGCGATGCGCACCTCCGCGTCCGGGCACACGAACCGCACCATCGCCAGGATCCGCAGACAACGCTGCGGGGTGAGGTTCCACTCCTTGGCCAAAGGCGTGCCCTCGAACGGGATCAGGAAGTTGACCGGCACCGAGTCGGGGTCCAGCTCGCGCAGCGAGAACACCACGTCGACCAGGTCCTCGTCCGACTCGCCCATGCCCGCGATCAGCCCCGAGCAGGCGGACAGACCCGCCGCGTGCGCCTTCTGCACGGTCTCCACGCGGTCGGCGTACGTGTGCGTGGTCGTGATGTCCGCGTACGTCCCCTCGGACGTGTTGAGGTTGTGGTTGTACGCGTCCGCGCCCGCCTCGCGCAGCCGCTCCGCCTGGCCGTCGGAGAGCAGACCGAGGCAGGCGCACACCTCGACGCCCTCGTTCTGCTCCTTGATCGTCTTGATGGTGTCCGAGACCCGGTCCACGTCCCGGTCGGTGGGACCGCGCCCGCTGGCCACCAGACAGACCCGCTTGGCACCTCCCGCCAACCCGGCCGCCGCGGCCTTCGAGGCCTCGTCCGGCTTGAGCCAGGTGTACTTGAGGATGCCGGCCTGGGAACCGAGCCGCTGGGAGCAGTACGAACAATCCTCCGGGCACAGGCCCGACTTGAGGTTGACGAGGTAGTTGAGTTTCACCCGTCGGCCGAACCAGTGCCGGCGCACCTTGCCGGCCGCGGCCACCACATCGAGCAGGTCGTCGTCGGAAGTGGCGAGGACGGCCAGCGCCTCCTCGCGGCTCGGCGACTTACGCCGAAGCCCCTTGTCCACCAGCGTGTTCAGCAGGTCCATGAGAGCCGATCCTGTCCTACGGAGCCGCCCCGGGCCAAGGAGAGTTCGCACAACACAGAGGCTTCGACGTGTGGGTATTGCCACATCCTGGGTGCCTGGTCGCCCCGCTAGTGTCTGTGCACTGCCTACAAAAGCACCCGCTCGGGGGGCTGCCCGCGAGGCTGTGCCGCCCACCACCATCCCCGGAGGACCCATGGCGTTCGGCTGGATCGACGAGCAGGCGCGGCTGCGCCGCCGGGCCGGACTCGTACGGACCCTGCGCCCCCGCCCCGCCGACACACCGCTGCTGGACCTCGCGAGCAACGACTACCTGGGCCTGGCCCGCCACCCGGAGGTCACCGAGGGCGCGGCGCGGGCCGCGCGGACGTGGGGCGGCGGCTCGACCGGGTCACGGCTCGTCACCGGCACCACCGAGCTCCACACCGAGCTGGAGGGCGAACTGGCCGACTTCTGCGGCTTCGAGGCGGCGCTGGTGTTCTCCTCCGGGTACGCGGCCAACCTCGCCGCCGTCACCGCGCTGGCGCCGCACGGCTCGCTGATCGTCTCCGACGCCGGCAACCACGCCTCGCTGATCGACGGCTGCCGCCTGGCGCGGGGCACCACACAGGTCGTCGGACACGCCGACCCGGACGCCGTACGCAAGACGCTGCGGACGCACGACGGTCCGGCCGTCGTCGTGTCCGACACGGTCTTCTCGGTCGACGGCGACGCGGCCCCGCTGGCCGCGCTCGCCGAGGCCGGCCGGGAGCACGGCGCGGGCCTGGTGGTCGACGACGCCCACGGGCTCGGCGTCCTCGGCGACGGCGGCCGCGGAGCCCCGCACGCGGCGGGGCTCGCGGGCGCCGACGACGTCGTCGTCACGGTCACGCTGTCCAAGTCGCTCGGCAGCCAGGGCGGAGCCGTCCTCGGCCCCACCCGGGTGATCGACCACCTGGTCAACGCGGCCCGGACGTTCATCTTCGACACGGGCCTCGCCCCCGCGGCGGCGGGCGCGGCCCTGGCGGCCCTGCGGCTGCTGCGCCGCGAGCCGGAGCGGGCGGCGCGAGCGCGCGCGGTGGCGAGCGAACTCCACGCACGCCTGACGGCCGCGGGTCTGGAAGCGGTACGTCCGGACGCCGCGGTCGTCTCCGTGCGCGCGCCGTCCCCGGAGGGGGCCGTGCGGTGGGCGGCCGACTGCCGTGCGGCCGGGCTGGCCGTGGGCTGCTTCCGTCCTCCTTCCGTCCCCGACGGCATCTCACGGCTCAGGCTGACCGCCCGCGCGGACCTCTCCGAGGGGCAGATCGAACGCGCTGTACGAGTGATCGGCGGGGCGCGACCATGAGTCGGCGTGACACGGCCGAGCGCCGCACGAGAGGGGAATCGGTCAGATGCGGTGCACCGCGGCCGTGAAGCCCGCCCAGCTCTCAGGAGAGAAGAGCAGCGCGGGTCCGGACGGGGCCTTGGAGTCGCGCACGGCGAGCAGGCCGGTCCACGGACCGCGGTCCACCGGGGCCGTCTCGACGCAGTTGTTCGCTCCGGTGCTGTAGCTGCTGCGCAGCCACCGCACACCGTGCAGATCAGTGCTGGAAGGTACCTGCCGAGGCATTGCAGACATGGGGGGTGCCTCCTTACGCGCCGTCACCTATCCCGGCGATGTAGTCCAACGAGTCCTCGGGCGAAAGGGCGTGGAACCGAAGGGTGTTGAAGGCCTCGGTGTAGGCCTGGAGGTCTTCTTTCCGTTCCAGGTAGAGGCTACTCGTCAAGTGGTCGAGAACAACCACATCCAGATCAGATGTGCTCGAAAATGAGAAGATAACGAAAGGGCCGGTGATGCCGATGTGCGCCCCGGCCGTGAACGGCAGTACCTGCAACCGCACTTGAGGCAGGCGGGCCGCCTCCACCAGTCGCTCCAGCTGCCGCGCCATGACCCCGGGTCCGCCGACGTCCCGGCGCAGCACGGCCTCGTCCAGAACCGCGCTCAGTTCCAGCGGAGGATGCGACCGCAGCACGTCCTGCCTGGCCAGCCGCACCTCGACCAGCGCGTCCAGCCGCTCGTCGTCCAGCCCGTCCACCGCGGCCTTCGTCACCGCGCGGGCGTACTCGGGTGTCTGCAGCAGCCCCGGCACCACCGAGGTCTCCAGCGTGCGCATCGCGCTGGCCTGCGACTCCAGGCTGATGAAGTCCCGGTAGGTCGGCGGCAGCACCCCGCGGTAGGCGTGCCACCAGTGGTGCCGGCCGCCGCTCTCGTCGGATCCAGCCAACACCAGTAGTAACTCCCGTAGTTGGCTGTCCCGCACTCCGTAGGCGTCGAGGAGTAACCGCACATCGGCCGGCTTCACCCCGCTCGCGCCGGTCTCGATCCGGCTGACCTTCGACTGGTGCCAGCCCACCAGCCGGGCGGCCTCACCACTGGTGAGCCCCGCCCCGGTGCGCAACGCGCGCAGTTCGGCGCCCAGTTTCCGGCGGCGCACCGCGGGACCGTGCTGCATGGGCTGCTCCTTACAAATACGCTCTGCCGTCGCAGAGTTCACCGCTTCGAGCGACAGATATATGCACATCTTGGTGGATCGCCACCCGTGACCGCCGCGGTAATGGCAGTCTGGCGACGAAGCACCAGTCCGGGACCGTACTCGAACCTTCCGCCTTCGTGTCGGACTGCGGTCCCGTGGGAAAGGGACGACGTCGCCATGGCAGACCATCTGGAAGCATCCGTCACTCTGCCGAGCGATCCCGCCTCGGTTTCCGCGGCTCGCGCCTACGTGGTCACCACCCTGGCGGAGTGGGGTCTGCCGGCGGACACCGACGCCGCCGAGACCATCCGCCTCATCGTCTCCGAACTCGCCACCAACGCCGTGCAGCACACCTTCGGGCAGTCACCGACCTTCACGGTGGACCTCGAGCTCGACCGAGACGAACGCCTGCGCATCGGTGTCACCGACAGCCATCCGCGGTTCCCGAAGCGACTGCCCGCCGCCGTCCAGCAGGACAACGGCCGGGGCCTGGTCATCATCCGCTGGCTGACCGCGGAGCATGGCGGCAAGCTGAGAATCCGGCCCACCCGCGAGGGCGGCAAGACCATCTCCGTGGAACTGCCCTGGACGGTACCGGCCGAGCCGGTGCCGATGGCGGGGCAGCGGGAGCCTTAGGTCCCTGCTGGCCGACCGCCTCGGCCGGTGGCCGCGCGGGTGGTGGAGGGGATCACCGGCGGCGCGCTGACAGCTCTCGGTATGGTGCCGCTGCTCGAACCGGTGCCTGCGGCCCGACCGACTCGTGTGCCTGCGGCCCGACCGACTCGTGGGCCCGCGGCCCGACCGCCTTGTGCTGCTCGCCAGCCGAGTGCTGCTCCTCGGCGGCGCCGGCCCGCTGCACCAGGCGTGGCAGTAGCCCCCACAGCCCGAGACACACCAGCAGGGTCGCCGCGCCCGCGGCCACCCCGCCGGCCCGGCTGGTGGTCACGTCCACCACGAGCAGCACCGACCCGGTGAACGCGAGCACCAGGACGCCCATGCCGACCGACGCCAGCCGTGAGGAGACCTGGACGATGCGGGGCTTGGCGCCCTTCTGGAAGAGCGAGCGGTGCAGGGCGGCGGGCGCGGTGAACAGCGCAGCCGCGAGGACCGCGAGCAGGAGCGTGGCCACGTACGTCGTGCGCTGGACCGTGTCGAGGTCGGGGAAGCGCGGGGTGAAGGCCAGGCTCAGCAAGAAGGCGAAGAGGATCTGGACCCCGGTCTGGGTGACGCGCAGTTCCTGGAGCAGTTCTCCGAAGTTGAGGTCGGCGCGCTCCAGCGGCGTCTCGTTGCGTGCGGTGCAGGGACGGTGGTCGGCCATGCCGGACGAGTAACCGCCTGAGCCCGTGTCACGCCCCTGCAAGGCCCACAGGGGGCGACGGCGAGTCACATCGCCGTCGCCACCCGCGGGCGGGTCAGCGGACCCGGCCGTACCAGACGCTCTTGGTCCAGATCTTCTGCAGTCGCACCACGTCCCCGGTCTTCGGGGCGTGCCAGATCTTCCCCTTCCCGGCGTAGATGCCGACGTGGTACACGTTCGAGCCCGAGTGGAAGAACACCAGGTCCCCGGCCTTGCGGCTCTTGACGGAGATGTGGCGCGTCTTGTTGTACTGCTGGGCGGCCGTGCGGGGCAGCTTCTTGCCCGCCTTCTTGAACGAGTACAGCGTGAGCCCGGAGCAGTCGAAGCGGCGTGGTCCTGTGGCGCCGTACTTGTACGGGGAGCCCTTCTTGGAGGCCGCGATCTGGAGTGCCTTTGTCGCCGGCGTGGCGGCCTCGGCCTCGGAGGCGAAGCCGGGAGCCACGATCGAGCCGCTCACCGCGGCGATGGTGAGGGCCGAGGCCGTACCGGCCCGGACCATGAGCGACGGGACACGATTGAGCGCAGTCATGCGCAACCCTTCGTCAGCCGCCTGTGAAGGATGACCTGTCGGATTCGGGCTGGCGAAGTTGCCCGGCCGCTGACGCGGCTTCACCCCAAGGGCTGCTCGGCCCGGTCATGGCGTGACCGTTCCGGCGACCCGTCGTGCTTGGGTCCTCCACTCCTGCCGATCCACTCCTGTCGACCGGTCATCCGGGCGGCGGCAGGACTCGGCGTCCGCCCGGATCGCCCCGCCGCTGTGGCGGGGGCTTGTCGTCAGACACGGATCTTCACTCACGGATGTCCGAAAATCCCAACGGAACCGAGGGTTTGTGTTGTTACTCACCACTCACCCGTTCGGGTGGACACCCCCCTGTTCGAAGGGGCGTTGAGAGGCCCGAGGACGCTCGGACCAGCACCGGAACGCCTCATGACGCCTCGGGGATACGCGCGTTGCGCAAGTCTGCCGGGCCCGAAAAAGGACGCGCGAATACTCCAAAAGGCCGTACGCCGTTTGGTCCGTTTCGACCCCGGCCCGGACGTGGCCTCGACCCGACGGTCCGTCCGGACCGGGTGGGGGTGCTTCAACTGTCGGAGCGCGGCGGCAGGGTGACGCGAGCCGTGCGGCGCTCGCCGTCCAGCACGCGCAGCGCCCGCGTGAGCGTGGGCGCGTGCAGTTCGGTCTCGCCGCGCTGGTGCATCAGCGCCAGCGCGTCGCGAAGCGCGGCGGCCTTGCCGACCAGCGCCTGCGCGGCCCGCAGCCCGCTGTAGGTGTCGCCGTGGTGCACCGGGGTTGATACGCCCGAGCAGGTCGACCACGTCGAGGTAACGGTCGATCAGCTCGCCCTCGGCGCGCGTGAGGGCGGGCAGCGGCGGCAGTTCGGGTGGGAGCACCGGCCGCTCACCTCCCGGTGGGCGGGGCGAGGGTGGCCTTGCGGCTCGGGATGATCCGATCCGCGAGTCCGTACTCCAGCGCTTCCTGAGCGTTGAAGATCTTGTCCCGCTCGATGTCCGCGCTCACCTGCTCCAGGCTGCGGCCGGTGTGTCGTACGAGCATCTCCTCCAGGAGGGCTCGGGTCCGCGTCAACTCGTCGGCCTGGATGGCCAGATCGCTGGCCTGCCCCTGCACCGGCTCGGCCAGCGCGGGCTGGTGGATCACCACGCGCGCACCCGGCAGCAGGTGCCGCTTGCCCGGCGTCCCGGCCGCCAGCAGCACCGCGGCGGACGAACCGGCCTGCCCCAGACACGTCGTCTCCACGTCACACCCGACGTACTGCATCGTGTCGTAGATCGCCGACATCGCGCTGAACGAGCCGCCGGGGGAGTTGATGTACAGCGCGATGTCCCGGTGCGGGTCCTGGTGCTCGAGGTACATGAACTGGGCCATCACATCGTTCGCGGACGTGTCGTCGATCTGCGTCCCGAGGAAGACGATCCGCTCCTCCAGCAGCTTGGAGTACGGATCCATCGACTTCGTCCCGTAACTCGTGCGCTCGTGGAACTCGGGCAGGACATAGCGGGCGGACGGTCGGGTCATGGGTACCCCTCCTTCGGCTTCTGTAAAAAATGTACAGGAAGTACGTGACGTTATGATGGGGGCAGATTCTAGTGATCCACAGATCACCGCAGGTCAGACCGTGTTTACGCTGATCGTGAAGCAGGTTTCTCTCACGATCATCTGGTGTGTCCAGGCAGCCCGCGTCGTCCTCGAAGCCGAGCAGAACCGTGAGGTGATCCGAGGCGGCGCGTAGGTCCTCGGGGCTCGGATGGACATAGACGCGCTTCGTGAACGACGCGCTCACGTGGCCCTGTCCCTGCCGAAAGTCTCGTCCGTGCAGGTCAGGCCGCATGCTGGTACTCGTGGAGGGTGCCGCCGAGGCGGTCGCGTCGTCGTATGTCGAGGTGGGCGATAGCGTCCGGGTCGGTGATCGGCGGAGGCAGGGGGTGCAGCGGGCGGGCGTCTGCGATGCCTTGGTGGGGCCGGTGGGAGTTGTAGTGCTGTTCGAACTCGCGCAGGGCGTGGAGCAGGTGGCGCTGGTTCCAGACCAGGGTGCGGTCCAGCAGTTCGCGGCGGCAGGTCTGCACCCACCGTTCCATGAGCGCGTTCATCCGCGGCATCCGGATCCCGCTGAGCACGACCTCGATCCCCGCATCCTCGAGGACGGTGTCGAACAGGGCGGGGTACTTCCCGTCGCGGTCGCGGATCATGAACCGGGCCCGGCAGCCGGCACCCTCGAGATCCATGACGAGGTTCCTGGCGGCCTGCGCCACCCAGGAGGCGGTCGGGTGCGCCGTCGCGCCCAGGACGCGGATGCGCCGGCCGGCGTGCCCGATCACCGCGAACACGTACAGCCGCGCCCCGGACAGGGTGACCGCTTCGAAGAAGTCACACGCCGGCAGGGCATCGGCCCGGGAGCGCAGAAAGTCCGTCCAGGTGCTGGAACCCCGCTCGGGTGCCGGGTCGATCCCCGCCTCCTTCACGATCTCCCACACCGTGGAGGCGGCCACCTGCACGCCCACAACCAGCAGCTCGCCGTGGATGCGCCGGTAGCCCCAGCCGGGATTCTCCCGCGCCAGACGCAGCACGAGAACGCGGATCGAGCGCACGGTACGCGGCCGACCCGCACGCCCCGGCCGGGAACGGGCCGCGTGGCGGCGCGAGACCAGGTCACGGTGCCGGCGCAGCACAGTGTCCGGGCGCACCAGCAGCCGTGCCCGGCGCAGCACACCGCGCGGGAGCCGGTGCAGTGGCGCGGCCAGGAACACCCGGTCACTCGGGGCGAACCGCACCCGATCCCGGCCGGGCCGGCGTTCCAGCACCGTGATCTGATGACGCAGCGCGAGGATCTCCGCGTCCTTGTCCTGGTTGCTCACCGGCAGCAGCCGCAGCGGGGCGAACACGTTCGCCACACCCAGACAGGCAAGTCGAAGCAGCACGACAGATCATCCTGCCGGGGCACTCACCAGGTGCCCAGAGCACCCGCCCGAGCGCCCGCGCTCGACACCACCCGTACACCAGCCCCCACCAGGACGGATGAGTTTTTCGGCAGGCGCAACCGTACGGGCGGGACTCGCAGCATGCGTGCTCCCTCTTCGCGTAGTCGTCCGCCAAGTTCGGCCGCGCCGAGGCCGCGGCCCTTGGACAGTGCTTCGGCGATCATGCGGGTGGCGAAGTCGCGGACATCCTTGTGGTGCAGGGAAGGTGTCAGATGCTCGGGCGTGGTCGCGACAGGGGAGCAGGCTCGACCGTAACAATGCCCCAGTCTTGACCATTCTCGTGCACGTGGGTGAAGCCGTTCATGGTCCAGCCGCGCTTCCACCCTCGATCGGGAGCCTCGGCGCCGTGGTGTTCGGCCAGGCAGGAGCAGGCGCACTCGTGCCCTTTGGCAGCCCGGCAGCGGGCGGTGCACTTCTCGGCGACACGGAAGCCGCGGCGGAGCTCGACCGCGGGGTAGCGCTTCGTGAGGAGCTTTAACACGGTCTGCAGGGCCGTGCGACTCGTCGTGATCCGCTGGGCCTGCTTATGCCACAGCCAGCTCCGGCAGCCGTAGGTGTCCAACTCGCCGAGGATGCCGTCGTACTCGTAGCCGATCCTGGGGGTGGCGATGACGAGGTGACCGGCCCCCGTGAGACCCGGGTGCGGACTCTCGATTGCGGAGTGGCCGGGCAACGGGAGCCAAACCTGGGTGCGGCGCTCACGTTCCCTCTCCTTGGGCAGAGGGCGCGGGAATCGGCACGGGCCGGGGCATTGGTGTGCCCGAGCGTGTGGCCAACTTGATCACTGCCATCGAAGTCCAAGCAGCGCGGAGCGTCGCCTCAGGTCAGTTGCCCCGTCTGCGCCAGCGCGATGGCGTGCTCGGTGTTCTCCTCGTACATCCACCACGGAACCACGGGCTCGGGTGCTTCTCCGTAGGGCAATAGGCCGATCTCGCGAGCCTGCGCGAGCAGGGCGCGCGCTGTGCTCTCGCCGGTCCTGAGGAAGGCGCAGGCGTCCAGCACCCCCGTTGTCACGGTGTCGCCCCGGTCCTGAGCCTCCTTGACGTGCCGCGCCACTACCTCGATGCGCGGAAGGAAGTAGCTGTTCCAGCGGTTACTCATGCGCTGCCGTAGTCGGCTGTCGAGCTGCATCTCCGTGTAGACCCAGGGGACGGTCTCTCTCTGGAGCCTTACTTGCCGGGCCCAGCGCTCGTAGGCATCCGGGGGCGTCGGCGGTGCCGGCTGCCATCCCATGGGCTGCCACTTCCACCTGCCGTCGGCCGCGATCTTGATCAAATTCGGCACCATCGCCAGTGCTCGCGTGAGAGGGCCGACCAGATCATCCAGTGCGCGGCCGTGGTCTGCAGCGCACGGCACACCCGACAACGGCATGCCGTTGGGTGACGCGAAAGTGCCGTTCTCGACCTGAAAGACCGCGCACACGTCGACGTCCGAGCCGTACCTGGAAGCCAAGTTGAGCCGGAACCGGGGTGGGAAGAACGACCCGGCGACTGGCACGAGCTTGTCCTTGCACCACTCCTCTTCAGTGTCGTCATGGAACGTGGGAGTGACGTAAAGCCCTGACCAGAGGTCCTCCAAATAGTTGGGCTGCGTTCTCAGAGAGACATCCATGGCGTCAGGCTATGCGCGCCCGGCAGCCTGGGACCGCGAAACGGTCCTGTCCCCCGGCCGACGCCAACTGTGACCTTGGGGGAGGAAGCTGCTGGAGGACCAGTGACGGATCTGCCGACCGCCGCCTGGGGATGGACCGCACGGGAAGCGGTTGCGTTCACCCTGCTCGTAGAGTTCTACATGCTGATGGCCGGCCTTGGCGTCTACGCGGTGCACGCGGGAAGCGCAGTCTGGGTGGGGGCCACGGCCGTCGCGGGCCTGGGCGCCACGGCATGCCTCACAGCGTGGCTCGCCTTCCGCGGGGAACGGCTTCGAGCGGACATGAATTGACCCGCGTACGGGCGGCAGATCCCCCCGTTACCCCCCCCACGCCGGGCCGCTGCGACCGTCACGTCAGAGTGCTGATCCCCATGGCGAGCAGCGCCGTGATGAGGGTGAGAGTGCCACCGAAGGCGACACCGGCGCGCAGTAGAGCGGCGGGCAGGGAAGAGCCGTCCATGCGGGCCAGCAGGCCGGCGCCGTGTTGGTCAGCCTCTGGCTGCGATGTTGGGCGGAGTTCGCGAGTCCGCTGTTCGATCTCCGACGCCAGGCAGGCTGCCGGTCGGGCGTGTTCTGCGTAGCTACGGTCAGTGACTGCCTCCACGCTCCCAAGCCCCCGTATGGCTGGATCGGCTACGTTCCGCACCCCCACGTCCGCTCATCTGGTAGGAACCCTGGCAACGATCTCCGGCGGTACGGGCGAGGGCGGGCGGGGGCGGCGGTTCGGTATGGGCGGCATTTCATCAGCTATCGCAGAGGCGACCACCAGAGCGTGGTGGATGGGCTGTACGAGGGGCTGGCAAGGCACTTCGGTGCGGAGCAGGTGTTCCTGGACCGGCTGTCCATCGTGCCGGGCCAGCGGTTTCCGGACGTTCTGCGGGAGTGGGTGGCGGACTGTGACGTGCTGCTCGTCGTGGTCCACCGGGGGTGGGTGGACGTGCGGGGCGAATCCTCGGATGAGCGGTGGTTGGACGACGCGGAGGACTGGGGCCGCTGGGAGATCGAGCAGGCGCTGCACAGCGGCAAGACCGTCATCCCGCTGCTGCTGGACGGGGCCCATGCACCACTGTCGGAGCAACTGCCGGAATCCCTGAGCGACTTGGCCCGTCGGAATGCCCAGTACCTGCGCGAGGCCCGGCACGGCGCCGACATGGCGGAGCTGATCGCCGTACTGGAGTCGCATGTGACCCGGACCTGGCAGCCCGTGCCGGCGCCACCGTCGAGCGGGGTCCGTCGGCCCGGCCGGTGGCTGGGAGCCGGTACGGCGGTGTCGGCCTTGGCCATCCTGCTCGGGGTGCCCGCGATTCCCTGGGACGACGGGTGGGTGGGGACGGACGAGCCTCCTTTCACGCTGGTGGCCGCCGTCTGGTCGTTCTGGTGATGCTCGCGGTCCTGATCGCGGTCGGGGTCGTCTGCGGCCCGCTCGGTCGCTCCCTCAACTCCTGGGAGCGCGAGCTGCACACGGTCACGTACCGGACGTACATCCGGATGATGTGGCCGTGGACAGCGGCCTTCTTCGTCGTCTCACTGGTCGACCGAGTCGCGACGTTCGGCGGGACGGGGTTCGTGGGGCTCTCCTTCGTGGTGCTGTGGGGGTTGTTCACCGCCGGCCGCCGGGTCGCCACGGTCATCCGCCTCCAGCGGCGGGACCAGGACCTGTGGACCCGGTGGCCGCAAGGGCTGCCCACCCCGGTGGGCAGGGTCGGGTCCAGCAGCAGGAAGGGGACGAGTTCCGCGCCGGTCAAGCCGTCGCCGCCCCCATGGGCGTCGTCGGCCCCCGCATCCAGCAGATCCGGGCCGGCCAGGCCGCCGCCGTACGCATCACGGAGCTGCTGCACGCCCCCACGCTTCCCGAGTCCGCGACCCCCGCCCTGCCCGACGGCCACCACGTGTCGATGCGCGGGGTGTCCTTCTCCTACGACGGACAGACCGACGTTTTCAGCGGCGTCGACCTCGACCTCGCGCCCGGCACGGTCACCGCGCTGGTCGGACCCTCCGGCTCGGGCAAGTCCACCCTGGCGTCGCTGCTGTCCCGCTTCCACGACGTCACGGCCGGCACGGTGCCCCTCGGCGGCGCAGACCTTCGGGACATCCCCGCGACCGAGCTGTACCGCCGGGTCGGCTTCGTCCTCCAGGACGTGCGGCTGCTGCGCGCGAGCGTTGCCGACAACATCCGCCTGGGCCGCCCCGACGCCACCGACGAGAAGGTCGAGCGGTGTGCCCGAGCCGCCCGCATCCACGACCGCGTCATGGCGCTGCCCGACGGCTACGCGACCGAACTCGGCAGGGCCGTCACCCTGTCCGGCGGTGAGGCGCAACGCCTGTCCATCGCAAGGGCGTTGTTCGCCGACGCCCCCGTCCTCGTGCTCGACGAGGCGACCGCGTACGCCGACCCGCACTCCGAGGCACTGATCCAGGACGCTGCGCTTGCCGAATACCTCCTCCATGCTGGTCAGGCGGCATGTTGATACTCGTGGAGGGTGCAGCCGAGTCGCGCTCGCCGTCGTATGTCCAGACGGGCGATCCGGTCCGGGTCCTCGATCGGAGCGGGCAGCGAGTGGAGAGGGCGGGCATTCGCAAGACCCTGGTGCGGCCGGTGCTCATTATAGAACGTCTCGAACTCGCGCAGGGCGTGCAGGAGATGGCGCTGGTTCCAGGTCAACGTACGGTCTAGCAGCTCTCGCCTGCAGGTCTGCACCCACCGTTCCATGATCGAGTTCATGCGCGGCATCCGGACGCCGTTGAGCACCACCTCGATACCCGCGTCCTTGAGCAACTCGTCGAACGGCCGTGGGAACTTCCCGTCCCGATCCCTGATCAGATAGCGAGCCCGGCAGCCGGCGTCCTCGAGGTCCATGACGAGATTTTTCGCAGGCTGGACCACCCAGGACGCGGTCGGGTGCGCGGTCGCGCCCAGGATCCGGATCCGGCGGTTCGCGTGCTCGATCGCGGCGAACACGTACAAGCGGGCCCCGGACAGAGTGACGGCCTCGAAGAATTCGCACGCCAGGAGCGCGTAGGCCTGGGAGCGCAGGAAGTCCGCCCAAGTGCTGGAGGCCCGCTTGGGCGCCGGGTCGACGTCGGCTTCCTTCAAGATTTCCCAGACCGTGGATGCTGCCACCTTCACCCCGAGTACGAGCAGCTCACCGTGCAGGCGCCGATAGCCCCAACTTGGATTTTCCATGGCCAGGCGCAGCACCAGCGCCCGGATCGAGTGCACGGTGCGGGGCCGGCCTCCGCGCTTCGGCCGGGACTGGGAAGCGTGTCGGCGGGCGATGACGTTGCGGTGCCAGCGCAGTACCGTGTCCGGCCGCACCAGCAGCCGCATCCGGCGCAGCACTTCCCGTGGCAGGCCATGGAGGAGCGACGCCAAAAACGCCCGGTCGCTCGCGTGGAACCGGACCTGCTGCCCGTTCAGCTGCCGTTCCAGAACGCCGATCTGGTGGCGCAAGGCCAGGATCTCGACATCTTTCTCCCGGTCGCTCATCGGCAGCAGTCGCAGCATCGCGAACGCGTTCGTCACACCCAGGTACGCCAGTCTCAGCAGCACGACCGATCATCATGACGCGCCAACCGGCGCCGCGCGATACCGGCGACTCGATCGGCTTCGGCCAACGCCCAAACTCGATCCCACCTGCGTGGATGAGGTATTCGGCAAGGTCCTGCGCGCCAACGGCATCGTCGACACCGAGCCCTACCGCAAGCTCGGCCGCAACCAGCTCCGCGTGGCGATGTTCCCGGCGGTCGACGACGGACGTCGAGGCACTGACGAAGTGCATCGACTACGTGATCGAGAAGCTCTAACCGCTTCCCGTACGAGGACGGGGCGCCCGGTGTTGATCACCGCGCGCCCCCGTGGTCGTAGCCGCAGGAAGAAGCGTGACCGTCGCTCCGACCGTTACTCGTACTTCTCGGCGGGAGCGCAGTCCATGTAGGAGCCGGACTCGTACGCCGCCCGGTCGCTGTCGCGTTCGCGGATCGCCTCGACGAGACGGGCGTGGTCCTGGAACTGCTCGGGGCGCAGCGTGTCGCCGAAGTGGTCCAGCAGCGAGTCCCGGATCACCTCACCGAGGTCCGCGTGCAACTCGGCCAGCACGGTGTTGTGGGACGCGCTGACGACGGCCAGGTGGAAGGCGACGTCCGCGTTCGCGAAGCCGAGCCGGTCTCCGGCCGACCACGCCTGCTGCCGCTGCCCCAGGACGAGTTCGAGCCGTTCCAGATCCTCCGGGGTACGGCGGGCACAGGCCAGCCGCGCCGCCCGGATCTCCAGGGCGCTGCGGACGTCGGTGACGTCCTCTGTCCGGGCCCTTTCGAAGCGGGTCCGCATCATACCGGCGAGTTCGCTGGTCGCCTGCACGTAGGACCCGGAGCCGTGGCGGATTTCCAGCAGGCCGGTGTGCGCGAGGGCCCGGACCGCCTCCCGCACGGTGTTCCGGGCCACGCCGAGCTGATCGACGAGCTCCGTCTCGGTCGGGATGCGTGAGCCCACGGGCCAGGCCCCGGAGGTGATCTGCCGTCGCAGTCGGGTGATCACCTGGTCGGAAAGCGCCTGGCGGCGGACGGGATCCATAGTCATCCCATCAGTCTATGACAGTTCTTCTTGAGTGGACCCACCAAAGACTCATCCCATGAATCTATGAATCTACCGCCGAACTACTAGACATCGAGTCATGGGATGAGTCTACGATAGGTCCTATGTCGAAGAGTGAGCTCAGGCACGCCTCGCACCCTGGCCCCGACCAGAACACCCCCGTCAGCACCTCCCCCACGTCTCCCACCCCCCGCACCTCGCGCACCCCCCGGGCTTCCCGGGAGATGCGAGGACTGGCGGTGGCGGCGCTCGTCCTAGCGGCACTCAACCTGCGGCCGGGGGTCACCAGCCTGGGGCCGGTTCTCGAAGAGGTGCGCGACAGCCTGTCCATGAGCGGCACTCTGAGCGGAGTCCTCACCTCCATCCCCGCCGCGTGCTTCGCCCTGATCGGCTCCACGGCCCCGGCCCTGGCCCGGCGTTACGGCGCGGCCGGTGCCATCGCCGTCGCCGGTACGGTGCTGACGGCCGGCCTCGCGCTGCGGCCGTTCGCCGCCGACCCCGCCCTGTTCGTCGCGCTGACCGCCCTGTCGCTCGCCGGCATCGCCATCGCCAACGTGCTGCTCCCGGGCGTCGTCAAAGAGCGCTTCCCCGACCGGGTGGGCGCGATGACCGGCCTGTACTCCATGGCGCTGAACGTCGGCGCCTCGTCCGCTGCCGCCGCGACCGTCCCGCTGACCGAGGCGTTCGGCGGCAACTGGCGGTACGGCCTGGGGGCCTGGTCGGTCCTGGCCGCCATGGCTGTACCCCCCTGGCTGGCCCTCGCCCGCCGCCGACGGCCACCGGGAGCGGAGCCGGTGGCCGCGAACAACCGGCACGACCCGCAGAACCCAGAGCATCCAGAGCACCCGCAGAACCCGCAACTCCCTCCCCGGGTCTGGCTCTCCCGGAACCGCACCGCCTGGGCGCTCACCGCCTACTTCGGACTCCAGGCCAGCTCCGCGTACATCATCATCGGCTGGCTGCCCCAGATCTTCCGCGACGCCGGGCTCTCCGCCCAGACCGCGGGCCTGCTCTTCTCGGGCACCTCCCTGCTCGGCGTGCCCCTGTCCTTCGCCCTGTCGGCGATGGCCGGGAAGCTGCGTCACCAGAGCGGGATCGCGGCGGCGATCGGCGCGTGCGGCCTGGCCGGATTCACCGGGCTGTGGGTCGATCCGGCTGCCGCGCCCTGGCTCTGGGCGCTCCTCCTGGGCGTGGCCAACTGCTCCTTCCCGCTGGCCCTGACCATGATCGGCATGCGCGGCCGGGACGGCGCCGCCGTCGTGCGGCTCTCTGGCTTCGTACAGGGCTTCGGTTATCTGTTGTCGATCCCCGGACCCGTCGTCGTGGGCGTTCTCTACGACCGCTCCGACGGCTGGCGGCTGCCCCTGGCCTTCATCCTCCTGCTGACCCTGGTCCAGATCGCGGCAGGCATGCTGGCGGGCCGTAATCGCCAGATCGGCTGAAAAGAAAAAGACTCCTCCCGCTCCAGAAAAACCGTTTTTCGAGACGGCGCACCTCAATACACAGGAGCGCCGTGCCCCGATCATGCGAAAAAGGGAAATCAATGAGCACAGATATGACGCCGATGACACGTATCACTACCGCCTGCCTGACCGGCCTCCTCGCCGAACGGGCACGCCTCTCGCCGGACCGGATCGCCGTCGTTCACGAGGACGAGAGTCTGACCTTCGCTCAACTCGTCGACCGAGCTCACGAGCTGGGCGCGTTCCTGAGGCGGGCCGGTGTGACCCGGGACAGCCGCGTCGGTGTATTCATGGAGCCGTCGCTCGACCTGATGACGAACATCTGGGGAATCTTGTGGGCCGGCGGCTCCTATGTGCCGCTTTCCCCGGAATACCCCGCCGAGCGAATCGCGTACATGATGGCGGACGCCGGAGTGGAAATAGTCCTCACCCAGGAATTACTTCGGCCTGCACTCCAGGACCTTTCACCGGCCGGAGTGCGGGCTATCACCCTCGACGAGGTCAGGAAAGCGGAAGGGGACAGGGACGGAGTCGGGGACGGGGACGGGACAACGAAAACCCTTGATTCGCTGTCCTTTCCCCAGCCCGAGGACCTCGCCTACGTCATCTACACCTCCGGCAGCACCGGAAAGCCGAAGGGTGTGATGGTCGAGCACCGGAGCGTCGTCAGTCAGATGCGCTGGCTGCACGACGACCGCGAAATCGACGACAGCGAGATCATTCTCCAGAAGACCCCCATGAGCTTCGACGCGGCGCAGTGGGAGATTCTCGCCCCCGCCTGCGGAAGCACCGTCGTGATGGGAGCCTCCGGCGTCTACCGCGACCCCGAGGCGATCATCGCCACGATCCAGCGGCACGGCGTGACCACGCTCCAGTGCGTCCCCACCCTCCTCCAGGCGCTCCTCGACACCGAGAACCTCTCCGCCTGCCGGTCCCTGCGCCACATATTCAGCGGCGGTGAGGCACTCTCCCGGAGCCTCGCCGCCCAGTGCCTCGACACCATGCCGACGGCCCGCCTGGTCAACCTCTACGGCCCGACCGAGTGCACGATCAACGCCTCGGCCTTCGTCGTGGACCGTACGGCGGTGGACGACGGACCCCGCACCATGCCGATCGGCACACCGGTGAGCGCCACCACCTTCCACATCCTGGACCCGCACGGGAAGCCGGTCGCGATCGGCGAGGTCGGCGAACTGCACATCGGCGGGATCCAGGTGGCCCGCGGCTATCTCGGCCGCCCCGACCTCACCGCCGACCGGTTCGTGGCCGATCCCTTCTCCGCCGCCCCCGAAGCCCGCCTCTACCGCACCGGCGACCTGGCCCACTTCAACGCCGACAGCACCGTCCAGTTCGTCGGCCGCGCCGACAACCAGGTCAAGCTGCGCGGCTACCGGGTCGAACTCGATGAGATCCGCCAGACGGTCGAGACCCACGACTGGGTCCGCGGCGCGGCCGTCCTGCTCCGCGACGACGAGGCGACCGGGTTCCAGAACCTGGTGGCGTTCGTCGAACTCAACCCCAAGGAAGCCGCCCTGATGGACCAGGGCAACCATGGCTCCCACCACCAGTCCAAGCGCAGCAGACTCCAGGTCAGGGCCCAGCTGTCGCACTCCGGCTGCCGTGACGACGCCGAACTCGACGGCCGTACGGTGGTCGCACTCGCCGGCGCCGAGGCCACCCCCGAGCAGCGCGCCCGCGCCTTCGCCCGCAAGACCTACCGTTTCTACGAGGGCGGGGCGGTCGGCCGGGACGACATCCTGCGACTGCTGGCGCCGCGTCCCCGGCCGTGCCTCCCCGCGCGTGCCCCCGCCGACCTGAGCCGGGCCGAACTCGGCGTACTCCTGCGGGAGTTCGGCCAGCACATCAGTGACCAGCGGCTGCTGCCCAAGTACGCCTACGCCTCACCCGGCTCCCTCTACGCCACGCAGATGTACCTCGAACTCAGCGGTGTGGGCGAGATCCCCGCGGGCCTGTACTACTACCACCCGCTCCACCACCACCTGGTGCTCATCGGCCCGGCCCACCCGGCCGCCCCCGGCACTGGCACCGGCACCGGCACGCCCCACGCGAGGATCCACTTCCTCGGCAAGCACAGGGCGATCGAACCGGTCTACCGCAACAACATCCGCGAGGTCCTGGAGATCGAGGCCGGGCACATGGTCGGCCTGTTCGAGGAGGTGCTGCCGGCCCACGGCCTCCGTATCGCGGCCACGGAGTACCGCCCCACCGTCAAGGACCGCCTCGACTGCGCGGACGAGGACCACTACCTGGGCACGTTCGAGCTGCTGCCCGGAGCCACCACCGTGGACGCCATGGACGCCACGGACGCCTTCGGTGTCTACGTCCAGGCCCACTCCGGCCGGGTCGACGGCCTCCCGGCCGGCCTGTACCGGTACGCCGACGGCGGCCTCGTACGCATCTCCGACGACGTGGTCCTCAAGAAGCACGTCATCGCCATCAACCAGCGGGTCTACGAACGGGCCGGCTTCGGCGTCAGTATCGTCGCCGCCGGCCCCGACTCCTGGCGGCAGTACCTCGACCTGGGCCGCGAACTCCAGCGCCTGCAGATGAACGGCCTGGGCCTCGGCTTCATGTCCTCGGGCTACAGCTCCCGGTCCGGCAACGACCTGCCCTCGGCCAAGCGGCTGAGCAGGATCCTCACCGACTGCGGGCTGCCCACGGGACCGTCGTACTTCTTCGTCGGCGGGCGCGTCAGCGACGAGCAGCTGCACGGCGAGGACATGAAGGAGGACTCGGTTCACATGCAGGGACCGGCCGAGCTGATCAAGGAGGACCTGGCAGGACTGCTGCCCCGCTACATGGTGCCCAACCGGATCGTCGTCCTGGACCGGCTGCCGCTCACCGCCAACGGGAAGATCGACAACCAGGCGCTCGAAGCGTCGCAGCAGACCGAACTGGCCCTGTCCGGACGGGCGTTCGTCGCCCCCCGCACCCGCTCGGAGCGCCGGGTCCGCGATATCTGGCAGGCGGTGCTCAAGCGCGAACAGGTCTCCGTCGTGGACGACTTCTTCGAACTGGGCGGCAACTCCCTGCTCGCCGTGGCCCTCATCAGCCGGCTGAACGCGGACTTCGGCGGGACGATCCCGCTCCAGGTGCTGTTCGAGGACCCGACCGTCGAGCGGCTCGCCGCCCGCCTCGACGCCGACACGTCCGCGCCGCTGACCCGGCTGGTGCCGCTCCAGCCCGAGGGCACCGGCACCCCATTGCACTGCTGGCCCGGCCTCGGCGGCTACCCCATGAACCTGCGCCCGCTGGCCACCGCCCTGGGCACCGGCCGGCCCGTCCACGGGGTGCAGGCGTACGGCATCAACAGGGGCGAGGTCCCGTACGCCACGGTCCGGGAGATGGCGACCGCGGACATCGAGGCGATCCGGGAGATCCAGCCGCACGGCCCCTACCTCCTGTGCGGCTACTCGTTCGGCGCCCGGGTCGCCTTCGAGGCGGCGCACCAGCTGGAACAGGCCGGCGAGCGGGTGGAGCACCTGTTCCTCGTCGCCCCCGGTCAGCCCCGGCTGCGCCCCCAGGACGCCGAGGCCTCCGGCGGCCGGGCGGACTTCGGCGACCGTGCCTTCCTCGCCATTCTCTTCTCCGTCTTCGCCGGCACGGTCAGCGGCCCGGCACTGGACGAGGCCCTGCGGACGGTCAGGGACGAGGACGGCTTCGTCGTCTTCGTCACCGCACGTTTCCCCGGTCTCAGGGAGGAGCTCGTACGGGCCGTCACCGGCGTCGTCCGGCAGACCTACTCCTTCACCTACGAGTTCGACGAGCTGACCGGACGGCGCCTCGACACCCCGATGACGCTCGTCAAGGCCGTCGACGACAACTACTCGTTCATCGAGCGCAGCGAGCGCCAGGGCGGTTTCTCCGCCCGGCCGCCCGCCGTCCACCAACTGCGGGCGGGCCACTACGAACTGCTGCGCGAGCCGTACGCCACCGAACTCGCCGCGCTCGTCAACCACCGGATCGACGCCACCGCCCCCATCGCCACCACCACGGCCACGGCCACGCGTGCGGACCGGGCGGCCCACGCCTTTCTCCAGGAGGTCGGAGTGCCCCACATCAACATCAAGCACTTCCCGGTGCCCATCAGCGAGGAGCAGGAACGGGAACTGGTCACCGCGGTCACGGCGGCCGTGCGCAACGCCTTCGGCTGCAAGGAGGATGTCGTCTCCATCGCCCTGGAACCCGTCACCCAGGACTTGTGGAACGAGCGGGTCTACGTGCCCGAGATCGTCGACCGGCAGAGCCTCCTGCGCAAGACGCCCAACTACTGACCGACCCCGGCCGGCCCGGACCCCGCCCCATCCTCCACTCCAGTAAGGACCTTCCCATGACGCTCCCCGCACGCGGACACCGTCCGGTGCCCCTGGTGTTCACCGACGAGGTGGCCTCGGCGCTCGCCGACGGCGACCCGGTGGTGGCGCTGGAGTCGAACGTCATCACGCATGGCCTCCCCTACCCCGACAACGCTGCCACCGCCCGCAAGGTGGAGGAAGCGGTACGGTCAGGCGGCGCGGTGCCTGCCACCATCGGCATCGACGACGGCCGCATCCTGGTCGGGATGACCGACGCGGACATCGAGCGCTTCGCCGCCACGCCGGGCATCCCCAAGGTGAGCAGCAGGGACCTGGCCGCCGTCCTCGCCTCGGGCACCGCGGGCGCCACCACCGTCGCGTCCTCGCTGGTCGCGGCGGAACTCGCCGGTATCCCGTTCTTCTCGTCGGCGGGCATCGGCGGCGTCCACCGCGGCGCCGAGACCACCATGGACGTCTCCTCCGACCTGATCCAGTTCACCCGCTCGAAGGTGGCCGTCGTCTGCGCCGGCGCGAAGAAGATCCTCGATCTCGGCCTGACCATGGAGTTCCTGGAGACCCACTGCGTCCCCGTCATCTCCTACGGCTACGACGACTTCCCCGCCTTCTACTGTCGGTCCAGCGGCCTGCGCGCCCCGCAGCGGCTGGACGACGAGGCCCTGATCGCCCGCGCCGTCGAGACCCATTGGGCGCTGGGCAACCCTGGCGGTGTCCTCATCACCAGCCCCACCCGGCCCCAGGACGCGATCGACGGGCAGGACATCGAGGCCGCCATCGCCGAGGCCCTGCACGGCGCCTCGGCGGACGGGGTGCGGGGCGGCGCCGTCACGAAGTACGTGATGCGTGCCGTGGACCGGGCCACCGAGGGACGGTCCGCGCTGGCCAACATGGCCGTACTCATCCACACGGCGGAGGTCGGCGGCCGGCTCGCCGCGGCCCACGCCCGCCTGCGACGCGAGGAGAACGACCGGTGAAACCGCCCCGCACCCCGAACCAGCCCAAGACTCACTCCCAGACCCAGACCCACGTTCAGGCCCATGTTCTGGCCCAGGAGGCGGCTGCTGTGACCCGTGTGGCGATGTTCGACCTGGACGGCACGCTCGTCGACTCGCCGCGGGCGATCGTGGAAGCGTTCGCCGTCGCCTTCGAGGCAATGGGCGCGGCCCCCCGGGACCCGGCGGACGTCCGGGCGACCATCGGCCTGCCCCTTGAGCAGGCGTTCGGCAAGCTGCTGGGCGTGCCACAGGACGATCCCCAGGTCACCGAGGGCGTCGCCCGCTACCAGGAGGCGTTCCGCACGGTCATCCTGCCCCGCGCCCGGTCGCTGGTCTTCCCCGGCGTCGCCGAGGGGCTCGACGAACTGCGCCGCGGAGGAGTCGTGCTGACGGTGGCCACGAGCAAGTTCCACGCCAGTGCCGACGCGCTGCTGACCGCGGCCGGCCTGCGCGACCTGATCACCGTCCTGATCGGCGCCGACGACGTCACCCACCCCAAACCGCACCCGGAGCCGGGACTCCTGATCCTCGAACGGCTGGACGCCCGCCCCGAGCACGCCGTGATGGTCGGCGACACAACCCACGACCTGCGGATGGCCGAGGCGGCGGGCATCGCCTCGGTCGCGGTCACCTACGGAGTGCACTCGCGGGCGGAACTGGAGGCGGCCCGCCCGACGTTCGTCGCCGAGACGTTCCCCGACGTCGTCGACCGGATCCTCGCCACACTGCCCGACAGCGGCCCGGCCGGGAACACGTTGGTCGAGGACATGCTGAACGACCGTACCTACCACATCGAGTTCAACGGTCACCTCACCAACCACGTGAAGCATGCCGTCGTCGCCCTGGCCGGCCTCGGCGTGGCCCCGGAGCGGATCAAGGCCTACCACGACAACTACGTCAAGCTCACCCCGTACGGCTGCCCCGTGGAGCCGGCCCGGGCGCCCCAGCAGACCATCGAGGACGACAACTGGCTCCAACTCATCGGAAAACGCCAGGACTTCGCCGCCCACTGCGAGTTCTTCGACCGGCGCGAACGGGAACTGGGAATGCCGGAGATGCTGCGGCGTTACCTGCCGCGTCTGCTCTCCGGCTGGGTCGGCGCCCTCCAGCACGCGACCATCCACCTGGGCTGGGCGCTGGACTCCGGCAACCGCTGGATGGCCATCGAGGGCATCGCCTACCTCGCCTTCGCCCACGTCGACTGCCACCCCGAGCGCGCCGCCGTCCACGACGCGTACGGCGCGGAGCGGCCCAAGGACTCCCTGCTGCGTATCGCCCGCTACTGGGAGGACAACCGACAGCAGCTCGGAGCCTGGGTGCAGAACGTGGTCGACGACACGACCGCCGACATCCACCCCGAGCTGCTCAGGTCCGGACTGCAGTCCCGGATCGCCCGGACGCTCGGCGAAGGCCACCCCCGGATCTACGAGACCCCCGCCTGGGTCACCGACCAGGACACCGACGCCAGTTGGGACCAGCTCGCCTACCTGGTCACCCTCCTCTACCTGGCGGAACCGGGTGATTTCCTCCTGTTGCACCTCATGACCGCGCTGCACGCGATGCGGCACATCGCGGACGCCCTCCCCGCCGAGCAGCGCTCCGAGGCGGTGAAGTGCTACTGGACCGGCATCCTCGGTGTCCTGTTCTCCCGCGGCCACTTCGCCCGGCCCGGAAAGCTGACGGCGCTCGACAGCCTCTTCGACACCGACATGGCCGTGGACGACGTCACCGACCCGCGCTGGGCCCGCGAGTGGGACTGGCTGGTCGCACGAGCCGTGGAGGAGGAGGAAGAGCACAACCCGAAGCTCGTCTACGTGATGCGCGCGATGTGGCACCGCACGGGCGGCAGGTCCATCTACCGCGTCGCCGCAGGCCAGTTCACCGCGACACCCGAACTGCCCGCGACCTTCGAACAGCCGCCCGTCGACTGACCAGCCCCCCGACCAGCCCCCACCTTCGTACGAGGAGCCGGACATGACCATCGCGACTGCGACCGTACCCAAGACGACAACCGCGCCCACGCCCACGCTTCAGACGTACCTGGACCGCAACGTCCACCTGCTCCCGCAGACCGACCAACTGCGCGCCCTGCACACGGTCGTCCGCGACCGCGACGCCGACCGCGAGGACTTCGTCTTCTACGCCGGCCGCATCATCCGGCTGCTGATCGAGGCGGCCCTGGCCCTCCTGCCCTTCGAGCCGTACGAGGTCACCACGCCCGTGGGCAGCACGTACCGGGGATTACGCTTCGCGCGCGGACTGGTCGGAGTGCCGATCATCCGCGCCGGCGAGAGCATGGAGGCCGAACTGCGCGCGGTGGTCCCCGGGGTCAGGATCGGGAAGATCCTCATCCAGCGGGACCCGACGACCAAACAACCGCACCTCTACTACACGAAACTCCCCGACGACATCGCCGACCGCCACGTCCTCCTGCTCGACCCGATGCTGGCGACCGGCGGCACCGCGCTCGCCGCCATCGAGGTCCTGCGCGAGCTCGGCGTACCGGAGGAGCACATCGTCTTCGTCAACTTCATTACCGTGGCGGAGGGCATCACCGCCGTGTGCGAGCGCTACCCCGGGGTCCGGATCGTGACGTCCGCCATCGAGGAGGGGCTGAGCGAGGACGCGTACATGCTCCCCGGTATAGGCGACTTCGGCGACCGCTACTTCGGAACGAACCGCTAGGCACCGGAAGAGGCCGGTAGGCACCGGAGTCAGGCGAGGCACTCCTCACCGGACTCCGGTGGCATGCTCCGTCAGGTCGCCGTAAACCTCACACCCGGCGCCCTTGCAGAGCTGAGAAGGGGCCACACGTCCCCGACCGGCTGCCGGTCCGACGGACCGAGCAGAAACCGCGGCACACAGACGGTGGCCGGCTGGGCGGGCGAGAGCCCAGGGCGGCGTTGATCACGCTGCCCCGCCGGGGATCCCCAAGATCCCCGACAGCGTCAGCGTCTGACCAGCACCGGGCGCCCCCGTCGTCGTAGCCCGCGTGTCAGCTCGTCACGCGGAAGGTGGCGTCGCCGCGTCCCGTCGCGGTGGTGATCGGGTCGAGGCGCAGCTGGTAGGCGTAGTGGCGGATGTAGCGGTCGAGGTAGTTGTAGGACTGGAACGACGACCAGGTCGAGTCGGCGAGGCCGGCGACCTGGCGGAAGGTGGCGTCCGCGGCGAACTGACTGCTGCCGTCGTTGCAGACCAGCTGGAAGTCGTAGTTGTCAATCCCCGGGTTTCGTAGAGACGTTGGTTATGCGGCCCGGCCTTTCTGATCGGTCCGGGCTCGCGCTTCCTGGATGATCCGTTCGAACTCGACGGGGGGCTTCCCGCCGGCCGCGCTGTGACGGCGTTTCGTGTTGTAGAAGTCCGCGATCCACGTGGCGGTCCACTGGCGTCGCGCATCCGCGGGCGCCTCCGGCACCTTCTGCTGCTTACCTCGTCCCATCGCGCACCTCCGGATTCTCGAGGTGTTGCGACGACCGGTTGAATCCGCCCCGGGCGCCGTTGTCGCTGTGGAATATCGCCCCGTCAAGGGTTCCGCCGCGAGTACGGGCTGCGGATCTGAGGGCGTCGGTGACCAGCCCGGTGCGCATGTGGTCGGCGATCGACCAGCCCGCAAGCCGCCTGGAATGCAGGTCCAACCCCGTTGCCAGATAGAGGAACTGACCATCCCTGAAGTGTGGCTGCTGCTGCGGGGTACACCAGGGGCATGACAGATAGGACGGGGCGCGGACAGGGCGCGGAACTGGACGGTCTGCTGCGCGAGGTACGGCATCAGATGTCGGGGGCAGACACGTGCAACGCTCGGAGGTTCCTGGAGTTGCTGCATCGGCAGACCGGTGCAGAGGCTGCGCTGGTCTCCGCCGGCGGAGACAGGATGGAAGCAGCGACTACGGCCTTCCCGCAGCAGGTCCTGCCCGCGCTCGCGCCACTGTTCACGCGGCTGTCCGACGGATCACTGGCCTCGGCCGCGACGGAGGCCGAGCAGCTGCATGTGCGGTGCGAGGCTCTCGGGCCGCAGGAGCCGCGCCCGGTACTCGTGGTGGCCGACCGCGCAGAACCTTCCCCGGATACCGTCGCGTTGACCGCTCACACCGCCGGCGTGCTCACATTGCTGCTCCGCGCCGAGAACGGCGACCGCGTCCTGCACAGCTATCAGCACAAGGCGCGTCAGGTGCGGTTCGCGGTGCTGCACGCGCTGATGGCGGGTGGACCGCTGCTCGCGCGCAGGATGACGGCCGGTGCGGTTCCGCCTTTGCTCGAGGCCGACCGGCTCCGCATCCACCTGCTGCGCTGCCCACCTCGAGACCGCGACCGGATCAGCCGCTTGCATCAAGATCCGTCCGGCTATCACGGTTCGGGGCTCATGGTGCACTGTCCTGTCATCAAGGAGCACCTGATCTGCCTGATCGCCGACGGAGAACTCCCGCATGGATCTGCCGGCTCCCCGCACGGACTGAGCGACACCCTGCGCCGCCTCGTCCGTAATGATCCACGCTGCGCACTCGGTATCAGCGGCGCGCACCCCCTCGATGCGACGGCCGCGGCCTACAGCGAGGCGCTGCACGCGCTGGCCGCCGCCCGTTCCGCCCCAGACCGCGTGGCTCACTACCACGGCCGCACTCCCCTCGCCGGTATCCTTCCGCGCCCGGCTGCCCATGACTGGTCCGATGCGCTCCTACGACCATTGGAGGCCGTCCCGAAGGTCAGTGCCGATGTCACCCGACTGGCTTTGACCCTGCCCCGATCCGGCGTGGCCCGCCTTCTCGGCCTCAGCCGCAACACCGTGGCCGCACACATCGGACACGCGGAGAAGGCCCTGGGCCTGGATCTCACGGACGTCCGTTCGCGCGCCGCGGTCCACCTGGCCCTCGCCATCAGCGGTTCCCCTGCGGACTCCTCCCCGGGTGTCCACCAACCTCCGCCCTGCCTGGGCGAGTTGCTGTGCAGTGAAGCCGCCGTGGCGTGGGCCCGGACCGTTCTGCGCCCCCTCGGCATCCGGCATCGCCGCACCCTGCAGGCGTGGATCGACGCCAACGCCGATGCATCGCAGGCCGCCAGCCACCTGGCCATCAGCCGCAACACAGTCCGGGCGCATCTGCGGACGGCCGAGACCGCACTGGGCGTCGACCTGCTGACCACGGGCAGCGGCATCCACGACGTGGTGCACGCGCTGCACATCAGTGCAAACGTCCCGACTGAGCTCCGTGCACACAAGACGCGCAAAGGTGAGCACCGTGCACGGTGGCCGAGGCATGTGAGGCCCCCTAACGTCACATGACGTACGAATCATCGGGGGTTGCCGAGACCGGATTCACCGGCAACCGGCGGCGAGAATCCATGCCGCCGAGCAGCGGAATTCCGTCGCGCTGTCGTGCTTCCCAGGGGAAAGCATGCGTGCGCCGCGGCCGCTCACCCCTCAAGACCGGACAACCATGCGCCGCAATGGGATGCGGCGCACCACACGGGAGGAGAAGAGCGGATGCGTAAATCCTGGCTCCTGACGACTTTGGCAGCCACGTTGCTGCTGTCCACGGCCCAGGCAGCACAGGCCCAGCCGCAGACCGACACCAGCGCCGCGGCGGTGCGCGCGCAGCAGGCGTCCTCGGACGACGTGAACTCGGAGGCCTTTGCGGACTTCGGGTGGGGCGGCGCGTGGTTCGAATTCACCGGAGACAGCACGATCGACTCCATCTGGACCTACGCCAACGACCAATCGTGCGACGGCAACAACGTCTATACGCGGCTGGAAGTGGGTCACTACAACGGGGTTGTGGACATCGACGACACAACCGCCTGGGGCGAGGGCTGCTGGGGCGGCACCGGCCACGCGGAAGGCGGCTCCTACGACCACATCGCGGGCGGAATGATCGTCTGGGCGCGGGTGATCGTCTGCAATGACGACTGGGGCTGGGAGAACACCTGCGTGCGCGGTCCCAAGCGACACAACCCCTACTCCTGAGAAGACGTTCCGGTTGCAGACCTGATAGTTCATGGGTTGTGCCAAGTTATGGGCGTTTCGCCCGTTGCTCGTTTCGTGAGATTGGAGATCATCGCGAGGCGGATCATGCTCTCGGAGTGCGCCGGTTTGGTCTCATAGCCGCGGGCGAGGCGGCGATGCATCATGATCCATCCAAAGCTCCGCTCCACGACCCACCGCCGTGGGATGACGGAGAAGCCTTTGACCTGCTCGTTTCGTGGGACGACGTCGACGTCGACGCCTAGGGCGGCGCCGTGCTCGATCGCCTTCTTCTTGTAGCCGGTGTCGACCCATGCCTTGCTGATGGTGGGGTGGTCGGCGGCGACGCGGGTGAGGAGCTGCATGCCGGCCTCGTTGTCCGAGACGCTGGCGGCGGTCACCATGACCAGCAGTAACAGGCCGAGAGTGTCGACGACGATGCTGCGTTTGCGGCCGACGATCTTCTTGCCGGCGTCGGTGCCCTGAGTGTCGGTGGGCACGCTGATAGCGGTCTTGACGCTCTGGGCGTCGATGACGCAGGCGGTAGGTTGGCCGTTCGTCCTACCTGCTCACGGACCATCCGGTGCAGGTGGAGGCCGAGTTTCTCGATGGTGCCGTCCGCGGTCCAGGCGCTGAAGTAGCCGAACACGGTGGTGTGCGGCGGGAAGTCGTGGGGCAGGTAGCGCCAGGGGACGCCGGTCCGGTTGAGGAAGAGGATCGCGTTCATGACTTCTCGCAGGTCAGTGACCTTTCCGCCAAGGTTGAGCGAGGTCTTCTGCCGCTCGGCCCGCCAGGCCGTCAAGGTCGGTTCCATCAACGCCCAGCGGGCATCGGAGAGATCGCTTAGAGCTCGTAACAGGATCACGGGCGGGCCTTCTTGAGGCGTCTCCAGCAGATGAGGCCACAGGTCAGGGAGACGAGGGCGTCGTGCAGGTCGAGGCGTCTTTCCCAGCGGACGGCCAGCCGCTTGAAGTAGTGCAGGAGCGAGAAGGTCTGCTCGACGACGTAGCGGAGCTTGCCCAGGTCCTTGATGTTCGGGGCGCCCTTGCGGGAGATCACCGGCAGGATCCGGCGCCTGCGCAGCTCACGCCGGTTGGGATTGCTGTCGTATCCCTTGTCGCCGAGCAGGGCGTCGGGACGCCTGCGCGGGCGGCCGGGTTTGCCGGCCACGGGCGGGATGCCGTCGACCAGGACCAGGGTCTGCGTGACGTCGTTGACGTTGGCCGCGGTGGTGATGACCTTGAACGGCGTTCCCCTGCCGCCGCAGATCAAATGGTGCTTACTACCCGTCTTCCCCCGGTCGACCGGCGACGGGCCGGTGGCCTCGCCCCCTTTTTCCCGCGGATGTGGGAGGCATCCACGCAGGCCCGCGACCAGTCCAGTTCATCGGCCGCATGCAGCTCGGCGAGCAGCATGCGGTGCAGCTTCTCGAAGACGCCAGCCTGCTGCCACCGACCGAGTCGGCGCCAGCAGGTCTGCCCGGAGCCGAACCCCAGCTCCGCGGTAGCAGTTGCCAGCTGACGTCGTTGTAGAGCACGTACAAGATGCCCTGCAGGCACAGCCGGTCATCCACCGGCTTCGGGCCGGGAGCCTTCTGCGGCCAGGGTGGCAGCAACGGCTCGATCAGGGCCCACAGTTCGTCATCCACGATCCACGGCCGATTCCCCACATCTCACGAACGGCGCAATCGTCGTACAGGTCACGCCCGACCAGCACACCTCAACAAGATCGTGTTACGAGTTCTTAAAGATGGAAATTATCTAGACGGAACGCGATGCAGAACCCACTACAACCAGATCTACCGCTACACCGGCGAAATCATATTCCCGGCCATATTGCGGTCCACCCCGTCCGAAGCATCGTCGTCCGCTTCCCCAGACCGGAACCCCTGTCTGCCAGAGAATCTCGTCCTCCCACTCAGACCAGGTGTTCCTCGAAACCAGTGCCGCCCGTGTAGGCCGCCCTTCCAGGCCTCTATGGCGTCACTCTCGGCGGCTCCCGCTCCTGGGCTGCGTTGATCGACATCTCAAACACGTCCTAGTCCAGTGTCCTGCGCCGGGAATTCGATCAAGATATGCGGCGAGACGCTGCGGGATTTCGTCGGCGTCCTTCGTCCAGACGAAGGGCTTCGGGTCGTCGTTCCACTGTGCGATCCAGGCGCGGATGTCCCGTTCCAGGGCCTGGAGGTTCTTGTGGACTCCGCGTCGTATCTTCTTGTCGGTCAGGAGGCCGAACCATCGCTCGCCCTGGTTGAGCCAGGACGAGTAGGTGGGCGTGAAGTGCATGTGGAAGACTCCGACGGCGGCCCGGCGGTGGATGGCCAACTCGGCCTCAGCTCGGCGGCGCCTGCGAGCTACAGTGAGCTCGGACAGGTCGCTGATACCGAGGGGTCGGGCGACCTCGGCGAACTTTCCTCCGGGTGCAGGTTGTTGGCGGGTCAATTGTCCAGCGACATTCTCTTGCCCCCGCAGATGAGGTTCCTGGCCAAAGAGGCACGGGTGCCGTGCAGGGGTAGGGGCGTTGCCCCGTCAGTGCGGACGGTTGATGGGCAGATGGCGCCATGCGCGTGAGATGCGCACCAGTGCCGCGATGACGCCGATACCGAAGACGGCCGCCCCGAGCGGAACGTTGCGCAGTACGCCGAGGGTGATCCCTGCAGCGATGACGAGCAAGGTGCCTGAGAACACCACCTGGCGCTTCGGGTCGCTGAGCTTCCAGAAACCGAGGAGCGAGAACACCACCCACACGACGAGGAAAACGATCGATATCAAGACCATGACGTTGCGCTCCTTGGCAGGACACCTGGGAGGGAGCGTGGAGCACCCCCTCCCAGGTCAGTTTCGCATCACCCCACGTTGTAGGCGGAGTCCCCGCTCGAAAGGTCGAAGCAGGTCTTGCCCGCGCGGTTCACACCCGGCCCATCGGAGAGGTCGATGCCCCAGGGATTGCCACCATGCCCGGAGAGCTGGTCGCAGTATCCGTAGGGTGTGTCGTTGCCGTTGACGGCCGCGACTCGGCTGAAGGACTGGAAGTCACCGGTGATGACCGGCTCGGATGACATGACCATCCCTCCGTCCAGCTTCATCGACTCGCCATTGCGGTAAAGGTACTGGTTCGGCATGAAGCTGGAGCGCAGGATCGCGCTGCTGGAGTTCTCGCTGTACCGCTTGCGGATCTTGCCGTCGGAGCAGGAGATGAAGTTGAGCTCCTGCCAGATGGGTGGCGACTGGGTGAAGATCGATCCCGTGACGCCGGTCTTGAAGAAGGCGTTGTAGATCTCGCCCATCAGAGAACGCACGGCCTGGGGTACCACCGTGCCCGACGTTGAAGCTCGGCCCCGCCACGCCGCGACCTCGGAGTCCACCTTGGAGACCCCCAGCATCGGCCGGTAACCGATGGAGCCGCCAGCTGTGTAAGTGGCGGCGACGCACTTGCCGTCGGCGCCGGAGGCGGCGTACCCGCTGGTGTTGGTGATCCCAGGCTTGTGTCCAACAGGCGCATACGCGCGGCCCGGGATGATCCCCGACGTATTGGTGTCCGTGGTGACCGTGCGTCCGTCATGTTCGTTGAGGTCCACGGCCGAGTAGTTCAGATCGGGCGGCGCAATGCCGTAGTCCCTCTGGATGGCCTTGAAGGTGTCCATCACGAAGTCCGGCAGGTGTGTGTCCGCGGTCCGGGAGTCGTAGTCGACGTCCTCGCTGCCCTCGATCACCGTGCCGTCGTCGGCGGCGATATAGCTGACCGTGGCCTTGCTCTTGATCTTATAGGTGCTGTCGTTGGTGTCGAAGTACGACGGCTTGGTGCCGCCGGGACGGTCCTGGTACCGGTTGGAGTAGTGCATCCAGGCGGGGATGCTCTTGCCGTCCGGATGCTCGGTCGGGTGAGTGCCCGATTCTCTGATCCAGGTGTTCCAGGTGCCCATGGCGGCCTTGGTCTCGGGCTTCACACACCCTGTGGATGGGCTGTCGATGCAAGTGGGCAGGTCGAGCACGGCCTTGGAGGTCTTGATCCCCCAGTCGTAGAGGGACTGCCTGTCCTTGAACGGCGTGTCGAAGAACATTGTGCTCGCCGGATCGGTGTCGACGTTCTGGTCCTCGTCGAAGAACGCGATCGCCTCGACGGTGTCCTTGACGTATCGGCCGCTGATCGGCTGTACGGCGATCGCGTCGAAAGCGACGTCCTGGTCGCCGGTGCCATCCCTGGTGATGGTGGACAGGTTCACGACCGGTGCGGCGTCGAACATGAAGGCGCCGATGGACACCCAGCGGTTGCCGCTGCCGGGCTGGGAGACCACGCGGGTCTTGGTGCCGTACTTCGTGGCCACCTTGTACTCCGCGTACTTGGTCTGCGCCCCGTGATCGGGCAAGTGCACCCATACCCTGGCCGCACCGTCGACCGTCTGGTTCAGCTTCCAGGTGGCCGTCATCTTCAGCCGCTGGCCCTTGGCGTCGTTCTGCCGGGTGTGGCCAAAGTAGAAGTGACCGCCGAAGCCGGCGCCGAGCTGATGCAGGTCAACCTTCGCGGGCCAAGTGCCGATGATCGACTGGCCGTCGTGGGCCAGCCCGGCCTCTCCATCGCCGAAGTCGAGGGAGAACGTGCCCGCGTTCAGGCGAGCCCTTGCCGTCCGCCCACACCGTGTGCTGGACGATCGCCTCGCCCTTGGTGGACAGCGTGGCGTCCTTGTCCGCACCGGCCAGTCGCGTGACCGTCCTCGGCAGGCTTTTCGCCGCCTTCACACTGCCGGTCAGGTACACCTGGCCGGCCCGCCGGGTCAGGCCGGTGTCGGCCAGAGGTCCCGAGCCCAGCCCGGTTATTTTCTTGTCCGCCCAGCGGCGCACCAGAGCGGTCTCGCCCTGGTTGAGGCTGTCGCGCTGCACGCGCTCGAGGAAGACGTAACCGCCGTCGCTGTCCTTGCTGATGCGGTAGGGCACGGTGCCCGTCGTCGCAAGTTTCTTCTTCTCGCCCTTGGCGTCGATCTCGACGAGCGTCCGTCCGACGGCACCCGCGACCTTCCCGCCGCCGGCCGGGACCGAGGAGGTGACCTGACCGGTGACGGTGACGGGCGTGCTCAGCTTGCCCGTCGCGGCATCGACGTGGATCAGCCGGGTCTGCTTCTTGTCCTCACCCGGCGACTGCGTCAGCACCGCCTCCTCGCCCGTGCCGCAGCCCGGGTTGAAGTAGGACAGCGACGCGTTGACGTTCAGCTTCGACACCGCGCCGGTCACCAGGTCCACCACAGCGGTGAACCCGCCCCGGGCCATCAGCCGGGGGTCGTTGGTGAAGGTGCGCGGCGCGTAGACGACGACGGCGCGCTTCCCGGAGCCGGTGACGCACGCGTTACCGATCCACTGGTCGGCGTCGAACCCGGGCTCGGCCAGCGAGGCGAGGGTCTTCCACGCGTAACCGCTCTTCTCCGTCGCGGTCAGCAGGTGGAAGCCTTGCGCGTCACCGGTCGTGGTCCAGGCGACGTCCGCCGACTTCTTGTATTCCTCGCCCAGTACCTCGGCACGGTCACCGGCCGGGACCGAGTCGGGCGTGGGCTTGGCAGACGACGACGCGGCCGGGGAAGCGGGGTCGTCCGCCCAGGCGGTCGCCTGCAGCAGTCCCGTTAACATTCCGCCGGCTGCCAGTACGGACAGCGGAGCCCTCAGCCGTCGGTATCTGCGGTATCTGTATCTGTTGTTTCCGTGCGTTCTCAACCGTTCTTCCTTTCAGCGGTGCACATACCTCGACGACGAATGACCCGGCCCGTGTCCAAAGGACGCAGCGGCCGGGATTCTGTGAGGGATCTTTTTGGGGCAAGGGGCTGCAGACGGCCGTGGAAGGGCAGCGTGCGAGCCTGTAAATCGGACACACGCGGACGTGTTGAAGGGGGCGTGACAGCTTTTCCGGGGATCGTGACGGGCAGGATCACCCCTCACGCGCATCAGCGACACGGTGCGGGATGGTGAAGTCGGCCCGGGGCGCGGTGCCGGTTTTTCGACCGGTCCGTTTCCCCGGAGCCGCTTCCCGGACCGGGCATGCGACTTGTCACCGCACCCGGCTCTCAACAAGCCTCAAGGGCTTCGCGGTGGTTGTCCTCATTTACACCGAGACCTCACCGGAGACGAACGCTCCGAATATCTGCCGGGCCAATCACATCGCCCAGCCTGTTGACCTCGATACCCCGGCCGTGTCCCTGGCCTGACTCCACGAAACGGGGTGCAGCTCGGCGTGGTGACGGTGACCACCACCAGAGCGGCGATTGACGCTTTTCTGTGAGGGTGTCAGCTCCGGGTGACCGCGACGATGTCTATGTCGAGGTCCTCCGGTGCAGGTGTCCCGCCGATGTCCGCGAGCATCTGGCTGTTGCCGTGTTCCGTTCCTGACGGGACATCGGGGAAAGCGAAGGTGTACCGCTCGTCGAATCCGTTGTCTCCGCGCACGCGCACTGTGGCCGAGATGTTCGAAGAGGTGTCCTTGTCGTTGGTGACAGAGATCGCCACATAGGCACCGAGTTCATCCTGAGGCGTGACCCGCACCTCTACCCCCTGATCGGACAGAACCCAGTTGTTGCCCTCCTGGACGGCCTGCGGCTCCCGCGGGGAAGGTGTGGAGGACTGTTCAGGCGGCGTGCCGGCGTCGGACGGCGATTCAGGTGCACGGTGGTCTTCCGCAGCCGTGGACGCGCTCGGCGCGGCGGCCTGTGCCGATCCGGTCGGTCGGCTTGCGGTTTTCTCTGCCCCGCTGGCACAGCCGGTCAGCAGGATCCCGACAGCCGCAAGCAGGGGGAGACCCCGCACCGCGGCCGGTGCGGGGGCTCGGTGGAACACTATGGACATCAGTTGCAGGACCCCACCGTGCGCAGAGCGTCGACCATGACCTTGCCGTTGCTGTTCTCCATGTAGGCGTACGCCGTGCCGCAGTAGCCCCGCTTCTGGTGTACGGGTCCCGCGTACTGGGAGTAGGCGCCGAAGTCTTCCTTGTCGGGGTCGGCGGTGTAGTTGGAGCTCAACCGCACGCCCATGTAGCGGGTGAGGCCGCTGTCGTTGAAGAAGACGGCGCAGATCGGTTTGTCGTAGATGCGGGAGCCCGTGGTGGTGCCGTTGGTCCACGTGTAGAGCGTGCCGTACACGGAAGTGTGGGTCGGCAGCCGCCAGGCGCCCGTGGAGATCGTGTAGCCCGAGCCGCACACGTTCGCGGCAGCGGCAGCCAGTGTCTTGTTGTTCTCGATGACGGCCTTGGTGTCCTTGCTCGCCGCGGTGTCGACCGACAGGCCCTCAGCACCCTGGACACTCACGGTCTTCAGCGACTTGCTCGGGCCCGGCTGGTCCCCCTGGACAGCACTTGCCGTGGTGGCCATGCCCGCCGTGACGGCGAGAGCGGTGGCGGCGACAGCGGCCCTGAGTGCGGTGCGGCTGTGTAAGAGCGCACGGGACATGGGTGGTTCCCCCCTGGAATACTTGAAATCCCACCAGAATATGTGCAGTTGCACAGTGGTGGTTGAGTGGTCGCTGGAACCATACTCAGCGATGGACTTTTAGTCAGTGCGAATATGTGTGCCCCGTGTCACATGTGTGTTCACTGTGAAGGTTGTGGATGACACGCGCCGTGACTGACTGATACGTTTCAAGTGACCACTGAACCGAACGTCGGTTCTCAACGCGCGCTTTTCACGGGGGAATGCTGCGCTATGTCCCACGACGCCTAGCGTGTCACCTTGTCGCCCGTCGCACGCACGTGCCCGGCGCGGCCGCACCCCAGACCAGTGCGGCCGGTGACCACGCAACCTCTCGGCCCGCGGGACCGCCACTCTCTCCTTCGCTGACGGCGCCGTGCATTCCATTGCAGATGGAAAGCACAACTCCCAAGAAAGAGACTCCACTTGAGACGCAACGCCATGCTGAGGCCTGCGCGGATACCGGTGACGGCAGCCCTCACCCTGGCTCTGTCCTCCGGTGTCGCCACGACGCAGGCATTACCTGCGGCCGGCCCGCAGCAGGAAGCCAAGGGCTGGTCGGCACCGGCCGCCCGTGACCCGGGGACCAAGCCCGGCGAACAACCCGACGCCGTCGGTCAGAGTCGACCGGCCTTGGACTACCCGATCATCAGCAACTACGCCCTGTCGGCCCAGTCGTTCCACCCGAAGATCGGCGGCGCCCGCTTCTACGCCGACTCCCTGGAGCGCACCTTCACCGGCATGGGCCTGTAACCCGCGCTGCCGTCCTCAGGGGCCCCGCACAGGCGGGGCCCCACTCGCCCTCGACCCGGAAGGGACACCATCATGAGGAAGCTTCTGCCCACCACCGTCGCGGCCGGCGCCGCCGCCCTCGCACTCGTCGCCCTGGCCGCGGCGCCGGCCTCGGCCGGCACCGCCGACTCCCAGTTCGACGTGGTCTTCCCCGGCGACAAGCCGCAGACCACGTACTACGTCCAGAACACCGCGACCTTATCCGGCAGCATGACCGGCAAGTCGGTCATGAGCTGGCAGATCATGGACGACCAGGTCGTCGACAACTCCAAGCGGTTCACCAGCTTCGAGATCACCACGCGGATCGAGGAGCGCCTGACCAAGACCACCGAGGACCACGTCGTCACGTCGAAGACGTGCGACTGGACCAAGCTCGTCAACGACAACTACTCGTGGTTCCTGCTGGAGCCCGCGAACACCTGCGTCGCGCCGGCCGCGGTCTACGACGGTGAGCTGTGGTGGTCAACGGACGCGACGGTCGTCTACGACATCGAGGATGACGGCAAGGGCGCCATCACCCAGGAACTCCTCGGTTCGCCTCTGATCCACGGCTGACATCCGCACCACGCCGGGTCCTGAGTACCTGTACTCAGGACCCGGTCCTGCCCGCCGGTGCACCGGTAGCAGAGCCGGCAGGCGGCGTGCCCCGGCGCGCGCAACACGCCCAGCTCCGTGTCGACACAGCTCTGGAGATCTACTTCGCCGATCCGCACAGCCCCTGGCAGCGAGGAACGAACGAGAACACCTATTGGTGCAGCCTTGGCGGGCCGGGCCTCTTCGACGGGAGACGTTCGGCGGGACCGTCGGGTGACTCGGAGAACACGTGCCGAAAGGCTTTCCGTTGAGATGTCCACGGCGGTCCACAGGGCGAGAGCCCTGGCCGGGAGTGACTTGATAGAAGCCTGCTGAGCCGTCAACTCGCAATAGGTCTGTCCCCTGGCCAGGGCCCTCGCATCTGTCCCGTCATCCGCGACAGCAGACAATGAGGACAACTCGATGGTGACAGTGGGGATCGACCCGCACAAGCACGTCCACGTCGCAGTGGCCGTCGATGCTGACGGCAGGCGGCTGACCAGGCCGTTGACCGTCAAGAACGACGCGAACCTGATCGGCGTCCTGCTCAAGTGGATCCGCACGATCGCCGACGGCACCCCCGTCACCTGGGCAATCGAGGACGGCCGTGGCTTCGCCCGCCGCCTGGCCGACGGCCTGCTCTTGGCCGGCCACGAGGTGGGCAACGCCCATTCTGCTACAGCGTCGTGTGGCTCGACCTGCCCGCCGACGGCGCCCCGGACCTGGGGGAGATGCCGTTCGAGTGGACCAGTGTGTACGTCGAGGGACCCGACGAGATGGACGAGCTCATCCGGCAGGCGGCGGCGACCGTGGCCGCGGCAGCGGACACGGCCCGGATCATCACCGGTCACCAGTTCTGCGCCGACCTGGCCGTACTACAGGCCAACGCACCCACGGACGCGATCCCTGCCCTGCAGGCAGCCCGCGCGCAGTGGAGGCAGCGCCGCGACGCCGACCTGAACGTCGGCCACTACGTCGACACCCGGTATGACGCCGGGCATCTCCTCACCGGGGCATCGCGCCGCCTCGTCGACGTGTGTACCGAGCTCGGTCTCGACGTCACCCAGCCGGAGCTCCGCAAGGCATCCATGCCCGTCTGGCACCGTCGGTGGATCGAGGACGGCGAGGAGGAGGGGCGGGAGCGCGTGAGCGTCTCAACCTCCGGCACTCCGTTTCCACCGCCTACGTCGCCGCCCGAACGGCCGGCCTCGCCGGGTGGCCGACCGAGGGCCTGAACGTCAACCGCGCCATCGATGAGGGCGCGAAAGGCGCCTGGTCCTGGCTGGACAACCCCACCTTCACCGCCCTCCTGGAGGACACGTGCCCATCCGAGAGTGCCGCGTTATCGCCGTCGAAGGCACCCAAGCGGCAGGCAAGACGACGTTCGTCCACGCGCTGACCGCGTACCTGCGGGAACAGAGCATCGGCGTCACCTGCACTGGTGAGCCCGCCCGAACAAGCCCGTTCATGGAGGACATCGTCCTTCACGGTGAAGGGAACTTCGACCTGGTCGCGGAACTGGACCTGTTCGCCCAGCACTTCACCGTGCCCCTTCGCGCCGCCCGGCACCACCAGGTCCTCATCACCGACAAGACCCCCGCGAACGTCCTTGCCCTCGCCGGTCTGGTCCTCGACGCGACCGAGCCGGGTACCGCGGCCGTCCTCGCCGCAGCCGAAGCGATGTCTCGGGCCTGGATGCCCTTGGCCTACGACGCGATCGTGTATTGCCGGGACCGTTACGACCAGAAGGCCGGCGGCGACCGCATGCGGGAGAAGGTCCTCGACATTCAGGACGAATCTGACACCGCTATTTACGAGGCGTGCCGCGCAATGGGTGTGCCGATGCTCGAGATGCCCACGGGCCTGACCGTCTCCGAGCGTGTCCAGTGGACTGTGGAGCGCGTTGGCACCATGGGCTGGGGCTGATCGCCATCTGATTCCGGCTAGAGTCCCCTACCGGTAAGGCGCCCCACCGGTCGGAGGACAGGCACAGTGCCCCAGCAACCCGTGAACGACGTGATGCTCATTCTGGAGCGCGACGGAGCCGTGTGCCTCGCCGAACGGCAGGGCACCGGCTACGCCGACGGGATGCTGAACCTGCCCTCCGGGAAACTGGACGAGGGCGAGGAAGTGTTCGATGCCGTGATCCGGGAAGGGCGGGAGGAGACCGGCGTCATCGTCGTGCGGGAAGCCCTGCGGATCGTGCACGTCATGCACTTCCGCAACCCAGAAGGGGAGCCCCGGGTCGGCTGGTTCTTCGCCGCCCGGCGCTGGGACGGCGAGCCACGGAACATGGAGCCCCACAAGTGCGCGGGCTTGTCCTGGCATCCGAGTGACCAACTCCCGGACAACACCGTCCCGTACAACGGGCTGGGTATCGCGCACTACCTCAAGGGCGAGCCGTTTTCCGTGCACGGCTGGGATCGGCTGGGAGAGGCCTGCGTAGAGCACGACGTGTAACAGATCGCGGCCGTTGACGTTCGGGCAGTGGAAAGGGTTGCGCTCTGTGTTACCTCCACAGCGATCCGGACGCACGGTGACGACCGCGACAGTTCCCCTTTCGCCCGCGGCCAGTCGCTCTCACATGCAGAAGAGCCTCTTCGCGTGGCTCGAGCCTGGACGGTTCCCGAAGCCTACGAGACCGCGGTACCCGGGTTCCGGGACCCAGAGACGGACAAGGACGCCGACTAAGGGCTCGGTGCCGGCAAGACCGCGGCGTTGGCCCTGGACTGTCAGCCGGCGACGGGCCACGTGCGTAGCAGGGAGGCGATCCTCGCGGCCGTGCATGCGGGGTCGCGTAGCATGTCGCGCAGGCTGAGTGCGTCCTCGCGTGTGGGTTTGACCGGGATCCCGGAGGCTTCCAGGTACATCACGCCCGTCGCTGCGGCCACGGCCATGTTGGAGCGCTCCAGCCAGCGGCAGCGACCGAGGATGTGTACCAAGGCGGCTGCTCGGGCGAAGGGACCGTCGTAGACGGGTTGATCCAGGAGTTCCGCCTTGTGGCAGGCGATCGCGGCCACCGGCACGCCATAGTCGTCCGGGGACGGGTCTTCGGAGCCCGCGATCTCCGCGACCTGCAGGATCCAGGGGACGTCGATGTACAGGTCCATTACGCGGCGTGTGCCCCCGTGGAGCGATGGTCGCCGTCTTCAGCCTCGTCAAAGACCGCCTTGTGCTCGTCGAGGAAGCGCCTCGCAGCGTCCAGGCCTTGCTGCCGCAGCCCGTCGACATCTTCCCGCACGAGAGCAGCGATGTAGTCGCCGACGCTCATGCCGCGGTCCTTGGCCCGGGCCGTGGCCAGTTCCGCGATCTCGTCGTCGACGCGCCAGCCCTTCTGTGTCTTCGCCATCCTCTGATGGTAACAGCTGGTACCAACGATGGAATGTTGGGAGCTCGGCAGCGTCCCCGCTGGTTGCCGCTGGTTCGGGAGGGATGGGGTGTCCTTCCCGGAAGACATACTCGCCTGAGGCGGAAGTTCAATCCGCGAAGGCGGTCACGCACGACGCCACGTACGGCTCCGGGGTGGCCAGTGAGGTGACGACGTGGCCGTCGACGGTCACCGGCAGGTCGAGCGGCATCTGGAGCAGCCGCTCGGAGCGGGACCCGTCGAGCTGCTCGGCCGGCACCAGCGTCCAGACCTCGGTATCCCCACCTCGAACAGCACGTTGAGCATGTCCCCGGCAGGAGGCCGCAGCGGGGCCACGGGCAGGGCGGCGAGGATCGCGTCATGCATCGGCGGGTCACTGTCGCGGGTGGGAAGCCGCAGACCGTACGGATCGAGGTCGTGCAGGCTGACCGCAGACTTGCAGACGGCGGGGTGTCCACGCGCGAGCACTGCATGCAGCGGCTCAGACCAGGCGCGCACCACCGTCACCGCTGCGGAGGTGAGCACGCCAGCAGGTTGAGCAGGCCATGGAGCAGCGCCGAACACCGCGTGCATAGAGCTCGTAACACGATCTTGTTAAGATGCCCTGGTCGGGCGTGACCGGTCAGGCGATTCGGCCGTTCGTGAGGCGTGAGTACTCGGCCGTGGATCGTGGACGACGACTTGTGGGCGCTGATCGCACCGCTGCTGCCACCCTGGCCAGAGCGTTCGCCGGGGCCACGGCCGGTGGCAGACCGGCTCTGCCTCAGGGGCATCCTGTACGTGCTCTACAACGACATTGCCTGGCAACTGCTGCCGCTGGAGCTGGGGTACGGCTCCGGACAGACCTGCTGGCGTCGCCTGGAGCGATGGCAGCAGGCCGGAGTCTTCGACCAACTGCACCGAATCCTGCTCTCCGAGCTGAACGCGGCCGGCGAACTCGACTGGTCACGGGTCTGCGTGGATGGTTCTCACATCCGCGCGAAAAAGGGGGTGCCGACACCGGTCCGTCGCCGGTCGACCGGCGCAAGACGGGCAGCAAACACCACCTGATCTGCGACGGACGGGGCACCCCGCTCAAGGTCATTACGACCGCGGCCAATGTCAACGACGTCACCCAGACCCTCGCCCTGGTTCGATGGCATCCCACCGGTGGCGGGCCGCCCCGGCCGTCCTCGCAAGCGTCCCGAAGCCCTGCTCGGTGACAAGGGTTACGACTCCAACCCGAACCGCGCCGAACTCCGCAAGCGCCGGATCCTGCCTGTCATCTCCCGCAAGGGCGCCCCGAATATCCAGGGCATGGGCAAGCTCCGTTACGTCGTGGAGCAGACCTTCGCCCTGCTCCACCACTTCAAACGCCTCGCCGTCCGATGGGAACGCCGCACCGAACTCCACGACGCCTTCGTCTCCCTGGCCTGCAGCCTGATCTGCTGGCGACGCCTCAAGAAGGCACCTTCTTGATCGTGTTACGAGCTCTTGGGCGAGCGTTCTCCAGGATCGCGTCTTCCAGATTCGCACTGAGTAGATTGGCGTTGTCCAGGTTGACGTCGCTGAGGAACGCAGCGGACAGATCTGTGTTCTTCACAGGCGGATCATCCGTCCTTCCGTGCATGGGTCTCCAGGCCGGACCGAGGTCCGCTCCGGCGAGGTCCGCGCCGGTCATACGTGCGTTGGTCAGGTTCGTGCCGCTCAAATCTGCGCCGCGTAGGTACGTGCCGGTCAGGTCGATAACAAGCCCATCACTGCCCCAGCCAGGTCTTCTGTTCCCGAAGACGCTGAGCGCGGCTTCTACGTCGGTCGCCGGCTGTTTCAGCCCCGGGCCGTCCTTCTTTGGTTCTACAGCGTGAGCACGGACATAGGCGGAAAGCACGTTGATGATGGTGGCGTAGTCCCGTGGAGAGTCCTGCATGATGCGTTGCAGGGCGTAGATGCCGCCCAGACGGACATCCTGCGAGTCGTTGCCAAGGTTGGCGACGGCGGCGTTGTACCGATCGGTGATCTGCCCTTCGACGGTGAGGGCTTGGTCGCTGCTGACTTGCTTGATCGATATCAAGGTGGAGGCGGCCACGACCAGTGTGGCCATGGTGGCCAGCAGGCCGACAGTTCGCTCCAGCCGGGGCCACCAGCTCGCTTCGCTGGGCTGGGGCGTGTTGGCATCTGGAGTCCCCAGAACGGCGCGGTTCACGGCGGCCCTGCGCACCACAACGAACGTAGGAGAGAGACAGTTCAACTCGGCGCCCCAGGGGGGTGGATGTGATCGGGAGCGAACCGTATGGGCGCTCCTGACCTGGGGACGGCGGCGGCGCTCAGGTCCCCTCGTGCCTGGCGGCGGCAGGGCTCACCTGAGCCCGGGCATGGGCTTGGTACGTCGGAGGACGACGCCTGGTCTGCGCAGGCGCAGGAGATCCCCGTCGGTGTGTGCAAGGCGCGCCGTGAAGCTTCGTCGTGAGTGCTCTGCCGAATCCACCGCTCCAGTGGCGGAGTCAACGGCTTCGGCGACGGTTCCCCGCCGCCGGAGCCGCTCCCTTTTCCCCTATCGCAATGCCAAACCGCGGTGCCGTTGCGGACGCACAGGGTGGCATTTTCCATACCCCCATGATTCCGGGCTGGCTCCGGCGCGTGCCACTGCCGAGCATGGTCATGCGGGCTCGGGACACGAGCCGGAGAGGAATGGATATGTCTGACGTAGACACGATGACGCAATCCCTCGAAGACCAGGTGCGCGCACAGGTCTTCGCTTGGCGGGACGCGTTCGTCTCGAAGGACGTCGATGCGATCATGTCGTTCTATGCGCCCGAAGGCTTCACCGCCTTCGACCTCATGCCACCGTTCGAATTCGGCGGGGGTGAGATGTGGCGCCGCAACTGGGAGGAGTTCTACGCCGCTTTCGACGGCCCCCTGAGCCTCGATGTCGCAGATCTGCTGGTCTACGCGCAGGGCGAGCTCGCGATCGCCCGCTGTGCCGTTCGCATGACGGGCACGATGTACGGCCGGCCGATGGACTCCTGGGTGCGCACGACCAACTGCTTCCGGCTGATCGACGGCCAATGGCTCATGATTCACGACCACGTCTCCTGGCCGATCGACTTCGCCACGGGGAAAGCCCTGATGGATCTGACCCCCACGGGGGCCGCCCGATGACGGAAACCCCCACTCCCGAACGCCACGAGCCGGTATCGGGGTCGGCGGCCGAGGAGATCCTCGACAGCATCGCGCGGTCGTTCGTCGATCCGCTTCGTTCGCCGGTGTTGTGGACCCCGGCGGACCGCGGTCTCGACTACGAGGACGTCTCCTTTCCTTCCGCCGACGGCGTGCCTCTCGAAGGATGGTTCATCCCGGCAGAGAGCGACGACCTGATCATCCTGAACCACCCCATGGGGTTCAGCCGCGCCGGGCAGCCAACGCACCTGGAACCGTGGCAGTCGATGTGGGGCCCCAGCGGGAACAAGATGGACGTCGACTTCATCCCCGACTACGCGATCCTCCACGACGCCGGCTACAACGTGCTCACCTACGACCTGCGCAACTTCGGACTCAGCGGATCGGCGAACGGCGGAGCCGTCACCAGCGGTCTGTTCGAGGCGCGCGACGTCCTCGGTTCCCTGCGCTACGCCCGCAGCCGACCGGACACCGCGACGATGCGCACGGCGCTGTTCAGCCGCTGCCTCGGAGCGAACTCGACGTTCGCGGCCATGCGCTCCGATCCCGGCGCCTTCGACGGGGTGCGTTGCCTCGTCGCCTGCCAACCGGTCTCCGACGTGATCATCATGGGCCGTCTCCTGGACATCGTCGGCGTGGGCAGGGAACACCTACCCGATCTGGACCACCGCGTGACGCTCGGCACCTCAGTCCCGTTTGCAGCGCGCCCCGACGCCACATGGGCGAAGCACGTGACCATTCCCACCTACTTGTACGCCGTCCACGACGACTCACTGACCGAGCCACACGACATCGAGACGATGTTCTCGGGGTTGCACACCGAGGACAAGACACTGCATTGGGTGGAGGGCACCACCCGGCGCTGGGACGGCTACCTGGAATTCCAGCGACGCCCCCAGCTGATCCTCGACTGGCTCGAGGCGCACATGGCACGGTGACGTCCAGTGACGTCGGCCTGCCATCATGGGAAAGGTCATGGATGACTTTCGCAGGAGCGAGCTGGGCGCATTCCTGCGCGCCCGTCGGGAACAGCTACCGCCCGCCGAACCCCCCGGGGGTGCACCGTCCTCGCGACGGCGCACCCCCGGGACACGTCGGTCGGAGGTCGCCGCTCGAGCGAAGATCAGCGTCGAGTGGTACACACGCCTGGAACAAGGCCGGGGCGGCCACCCGTCGACGCAGGTGCTGGACGCGATCTGCGACGCACTGCAACTGCAGCCGGAGGAAAGAGAACACGCCTTCCTCCTCGCCTACGGAAGCAGCGGCGTCCTCTACGAGGACCTCAGCGCGCCGGCGCAGGTTCACCTGCAACGGCTCGTCGACCAGCTGGGCCCGTGGCCGGCGTACATCAAGTCACCTTCCTGGGACGTCCTGGTCTGGAACACTCCCGCCGCCCGGGTGCTCACCGACTACGCCGCACTTGCTCCAGCAGAACGCAACGTGCTGCGCATCCTGTTCCTGCACTCCGACTCCCGGCGGCGTATCAAGGACTGGGAAGGCGAGGCGAAACGCACCGTCGCCACGTTCCGGACGGAGCTGGTCCGCTGGGGCGACCGCTCGGCTCGCGCCTCGACGCTCATCCGCGAACTCACAGAGGCATCTCCGGAGTTCCGCACCATCTGGAAACTGAACGAAGTGGGCCACCTCGGCGAAGGCGAGAAGACCCTCCTGCTCCACGACGGCACTTTCGCGACAATGCGCTACGAGTCACTCAGCCTTGACGCCTACCGCGGCCTTGGCCTGGTCACATACACCCCCGCAGACAACCATGATCCGCCCCCGACCTCGCGCCACGTGACACTTGAACCATCCACAGCCGACGAAATCGGCAACGGTCGCTGAAGTCGAGCAGGGCAACACGGGCCGGCCGGACAGTGCCGCGGCCCTGCTGATCACCGCCGGCGACAACCCCGAGCAGCTGAGCGGCGAGGTCTCCTTCGCCGCGCTGTGCGGCGCCGGCGCGCGGGCCCGCGTGACCGCTGGTCTGGCCCGGCCCAAGGCGATCCGATGAAGCTGTGCACTGCGTGCCCCGGCCCGGGGCGTTTCCTCTGCCACGACAGCTATTGAACCGACACCAGCGCGGCGTGTTGCTGGTTAAGGAACATCTCCTCCAACCGCCCGTGAGCTGTTTTGCAGGGAGAAAGGGGATCACATACGCGTGGTCTATCACTATGGGTAATTGCTTCCAGGATCTTCCCGGCCGGGGTTCGGTGTTGGTTGCCTGGCCGCTCTGCTCACTCGGTCATTCCTCTACGGCTGTGTCGCCGTAGCACCGCGCGACCTCGTGGAACGCCTCCTTGGGTCTGCACGCGCCGTCGCCGGTCACCGCCACGAGCCCGAAGCCGGCCTTGTCGAGGTCGAGACGAGGATCGTCGTGATGCGGGAAGTCGGGCATGGCGAAGGTGAACACGAAGCATCCGTGCACGCCCTCCGCGTCGTACTGTTCGATGAGTTCACCGAGGTAGCGGGCCTGGACGGCCTCGTCGCGGGGGTGGTCGCCGCGGATGCGCGGGGGTGCGGCGAACCAGTTGACGATCCAGAAGGAACCGGCTCCCCGCTGCTCGGCTCCAGTGAAGGCACCGCACCCGAACTCGGTGATGACGACGGGCTTGTCGTGGTCGCGAACCAGGCCGCGCAGGCGGTCTGTGTAGGTGGTGTGGTTGCGTCGGGAGCGGTAGAGGCTGACGCCGACCAGGTCGAACAGCGACCAGTCGACGTGTTCCCACCCGGCCGCGGAGTAGGTGACCGGCCCGCCGAAACGGCGCCGCGCGGTGGTCACGGCGAGGGTGAGCAGCCTGTGGAGCCGCCGGTCGATCCTGCGCCGCAGCACGCGGTGGAAACGCACGATCAGCTTCAAGCGCAGGAACGACCGAGGTCCGGGGACGATTCCGGGCACGGTGTGGGAGAACTCGCTGCCGACCAGCAGCGTCACCCGGTCCGGGTGTTCCCGGCGAAGTTCTTCGGCCACCTCGGCGACGGCGTCCAGGTGCTCCAGCAGCTTCGGCTCAGGCAGCTCGGGAACGTTGGGCCGGATGTAGATGCCAAGACCGGTCTCGAGAGCGATGCGGGCGGCATCGATCAACCGCCCCCCATCGGCGCCGATGAGCATCACTGTGGTGCAGCGCAGATCCCGGGCGATGACCTCCAGGTCCCGCCGCACGTCATCGGTGCTCGCCTCGCCGACCAGGTAGGAGATGCCGCGGACTGTCAGCATGCGCTCGGCTCCTGTCGACGCAGACGGTGGGCAGCCATGACGAGAAGGGCGGCGACACCACCGAGCATCGCGGCGTTGACCGCGTACTTCACCGAGCCATCCACGTCGCCGAGCGGTTCGACCAGGAAGGACAACCCGGCACGGACGACGAGGGCACTGCCCGCGGCGGCCAGTACGTGCCGGCGGCCCCAGCCCTGCCGGCGCGACCAGCGCAGCAACAGCCAACCGAGTACGACCATCGCGACGACGTTCACCGTCACCCCCACCCAGGTCGCCGGCAGCAGCTGATTGGCGCACCATGCGACCCCTGTGACACCGCCGACCAGCCACCACGACGGCACCTTCGCGGCCGACGGGGCCTTCGCGGGCCGGACGGTGAACGCGGCGGCGATCAGGGCGATGGCGACCACTGCGGCGCCGGTCAGCTGCGCCGGGCTGGCGGTGGAGTCCGCTGCCGTGTCGTTGAAGATCAGTGCGGCGCTCAGCGCCCACAGCAGCACCATGACGCCGACGCCGACCGGGCCCAGCCACCGCCGGTTCGCGATGCGCGGGGCACAGGATTCGACCACCGCTATCGGAGCGGCGAAACTCCAGATCACATGTCCCCCGACATAGTTGAGCAAGCTCGCCGCATCGACCCCCAGGCCCGGGATGAGGGTGACCAGCGCCTGGGTCGCCCAGTCGGGATCATCGGCGTCGACCTCATTGTCGAACAGGCTCTGGTCGATCAAGCCGGCCTGGATCACCCCAAAGGCCGCGCTCAACAGCAGGATCGTCGGCCAGCCGCGACCGGTGCGCCGAGTGATCTCGCGGATGAGCAGCGCGACGGTTCCGTAGAGCGGCGCGAGGATGAGCAGGCCCGCCAGCAGCTCCAGCGGCCGACCAGTGCTTTCGCCGTAACCGATGAGGTACTCCGCGCTGATCGGGGACAGCACCAGCAGGCCGGCCACGGCCGCCCAGCGGTGCCGAAACCGCGGCAGTGCGGCAGGGGGGGACAGTGCGGGCATGAGAATCCTCTGCGTGGTGGTTCAGCGGTCCGGGTCGTCATCGGTCCGGTCGACACTAGAGAGACCGCCGACAGGCGGGCATCCGCCTTCCGTCCAGGAGCGCACGACTTTCGGCTAGAAGTGCGCGGCCCCCCCGTCCATGCGCGGCTGGCTGTGGAGGTGACTGCGGGCTGTCACGTACAAGACCACACCGCCGATCCGCCTGAGCGTCGCGCTCGTGTGACCTGTGCGTTCTTCGAGCGCCGTTAGAGACCATCCGCAGGAAGGCAAAGCGCGCTGTCGTACGGGTCGGGCGGGATGTGGAGGGTGGCGGTGTCGTAGTCGCCGAAGCGGAGCACGTTGTCCCTGCGGTGCGGGCTGAGCGCGGCGGATGATGCTGTTGGCCATCAGGTCGAGGAACTTGACGGCCTTCTCCTGGAGTTCGGGGTCGCGGGAGCGCAGGTAGCCGTCCCCGCCGAAGTGCAGCCACTTCGTGTACCCGTTGTATGCCTCGGCCTTGTTCGTCGCTCTGGTGATCTGCTCCCGCAGCTGTGGATCTGACAGGTAGCGGAGCAGAACGATCGTCCGGACGGCGCGGCCGACCTCGCGGAAGACCCGGTAGATCTGGTTCTTGCGGGAGTGGTTGTTCAGGCGCCGCAGGAGGGTGACGGAGGACACGGTGCCTTCCCGTACCGACACGCCGACCTGCATGAGGTCCTTCCAGCCGCTCTCGATGAGCTGCCAGTCGATGCAGGTACGCGGGTCGGCGGAGAACAGCGCGTCGGTATGCCGGTAGCGCGTCCGGGAATCGGGGCGGTGGAAGGTGAGGTCCTGGAAGTTCCGTATCCGCGGCAGCAGGTCGATGCCCAGCAGGTGGGCGAGCCCAAAAACCGGGAAGGACTTTATGTGGACAGTTCAAGTTGATCATCTTCCGGTGTGTCGTTGGAGTCCTCGAAAGGCTCGTTGAGGTCGGCCAGTAGTTTCTCGATGCGCTGGCTGGTGCAGCGGTGCCGTTCGGCCTCGCGGTCCCAGCCGCGCTGGGCGGCGTCCAGGGCGAGGGTCTGCTCGACCCGGCGGCGCGTCCGTAGCCGTGGTGCGTACTCGGGTGTGGTGACGAACTTGGCGCAGGTCAGGTAGAGGTCGCACTCGCAGGGTCCCTCGGCGGGCAGGCGCAGGCACCGGCCGAGTTCGAGTTCGGTCTTGAAGAAGTTCGTCTTCAGCCAGTCGACCGATGCGTCCGGCAGCGCGCCGTTTCTGAGTTCCTCGGCGGCCGGGCCGGCGATCGTCGCCCCGGGTCCGAGGACGGCGCGGTAGTCGCGCAGTACTTCCTGGTCGCTGACCTGCGCGTAGACGAGGGCCATGCTCACGGAGGTGTGCCCAAGCACCTTCATGATGGTGTGCAGCTTCGCACCGCGTTCGGCGAGCTGGGTGCCGACGGTGTGACGGAATCGGTGGGCCGAGACGGTGCCGCGGCCGGTGCCGTCGCGGCCACCTGGGCGGACGAGGCCGACGGCCTTGCAGGCGTCCTGGATCGAGGTCTCGAACAGGTAGTAGGTCGACAGCAGCTTGCCGTGGCTCATGAACAGGTAGCGGATCTCCTCACCGGTGCGCTCGTCGGTGAAGGGTCGCTCGGGTGCGTGTCTGCGCAGGTCGATGACCTTTTGCAGGGCCTCGGCGGCGTCCTCGTGCAGCGGGACGACCCGCTCTCGGTAGGTTTTGCGACCGGAGAGCCGCAGTCGTGGGGTGCCGTCGGGGTAGCGGTCCAGGCAGTCGACCGGGAGGCGCTGGATCTCGGTGCGGCGGGCCCCGGACCAGCGGGCCACCAGCAGGGCGGCGCGTTGGAACGGGCAGGCGATCGCGTCGATGACCGGCATCAGCTTGTCGAGTTCGTGGTCGGGGATGAACCGGGGCACCTTCTGAGGGAACTTGGGTGCGTCCCCCGCGCCGATGAGGGTGTAGCCGGGTACGTCTGGGTACTGCCAGATCGCGGTGTCCCGGAAGAACTGGGAGAGGCCGGAAATCCGCTGGATCCGGGACATCACGCCGAGCGGCTTGCCGGTCCTCTCCGTCGGCGCCTCGGCGATGTGGCCGATCCATCCGAGGCAGTGATCCCGTGTGACGTCGGCGAACGTGGTGATCCCGGGGTGGTTCTCGCCGAGCCAGTTGCCGAACACGCGCACCGCGAGCTCCAGCTTGTCCACCGTCGACGGGGCGTCGGTCAGCTTGCGGGCCGCCAGCCACTTCTGCGCAACGGCGAGCATCCGCGGCGGCAGCTCCATGGGCGGTTTCCAGGACGGCATCAACTTGCGTGGCTGAGTGGCCACTTGGCCCCGGTGGAACAGCACGACCTGCAACTGGTGCAGGTGGGTCACCCACTGCTTGGAGGCGTTGTCCCGGTAGTTCTGCACCGACGGGTAGAAGCGGTGCAGATCCTCGCGTTCGCTGAACAACCGGACAGCTTCAAGCGCTCCGGCGATGTGCTCCTCGGTGATGTGCTCCGCCCGCGAGAGGCCGGCGTGCAGGGCGATCCGGCTGGCCGTCCAGTTCATCGCCTGCCTGGCCGAACCTGGGGCATAGCCGAGCGCGATGGCTTCCTCGATCAGGGTGGTCGTGCCCAGGTCGATCCCCATCTCGGCGGCCGGGTCCACCACCCGGAGCTGCCCGGCGCCGAGCATCCACGGGTAGTCTAAGGCGATGTACCCACGCAGAGCGAGGAACAGCAGGTAGGGGCGGGCGTAGAAGGAGATCGGGAAGGAGGGTGCCGTGTGCGGTTCGCCGGGCAGACGGCCGACCCGTTCCACCAACGGTGCGGCGAACCAGTCGGTCATGCTCGGCCATGCGTCCATGAACGCCCGGTAGCGTCGCAGCTTGGAGCCGCGGTAGCCCGGATGGATGTCCTGCCCGTTGAGGAACGCGAGGTACTCGGCCTCGGGACAGTGCCGGGCAGGCCGCCAGCACCGTGGCGGTGCCACCGCGAGTGCCGCCGCGGTGGAGACCGGTCCGGCCCTCACTTGTCGGCTCCGCCGCGGCCCAGTTGGTCGAGCGCCTGGTGATAGTCGGCGACGACGGCAGGATCGGAGACCCGGGTGTAGATGCGTGTCGACTCCGGAGAAGCATGGCCAAGCCGCTTCTGGAGCGTCAGTTCCCGCATGCCGCCCTCCCACATGCTGGTCGCGTGGGTGTGCCGGAGAGCGTGCGGGGTCACCCACGGCTCGCGGATCTCGGCCCGGGTGCAGGCCCGGGAGAACATCCGCACCAGCCCGTCGTAGCTCAGCGCCTCCAGGCGCCGGGTGCCGCGGCCGCCGATCAGGAACACCAGCCGGCTGTCGGCCTCGGCAGGGCGCTCGCCCATCACGTAGGCGCTGACCGCCGCGAGGGTCTCTGCCTCGTGCAGGTCGACGACCCGTTCGTAGCGGGACTTCGACCGGGCGCCCTTGGGATGGTCATCACGGTGACGGACCACCACCCGCCGCCGGCCGTAGGCCAGGTCATCCAGGTGCAGGCCGAGAACCTCGCCGGGCCGCAGGCCGCCGTGGAGCATCAGCAGGACGATCGCCTTGTCGCGCAGGCCGCGGAGCTGTGCCAGCAGGGCCTGGACCTGGTCGTCGGAGAGTGGTCGCGGCACCCGCTGCACGGTCTTGACGCGCACGGCCCGGCGGACGGGGCGCTGTCGGCTGGCCCGGCCCATGAACGGGCGGTGCCTCTCAGAGACTCGCGCGAGCGCCGGGTCCGGCCGCTTCTCCAGCGGATTTGCCCTGTCCAGCAGCCCGGACAGGATCGCGTACTCGTAGAACGAGGAGACCGCCGCCAAAATCCGGTTCACCGTGCTCGCCGCGAGCTTGGTCGCCGGCCCGTCCGCATCCAGGGTCACCACCGAGAGGGTCATCCGACGCCGGGGGCGTCGGGACGGCACCGAGCGCAGGTACTCCAACAGCGCGATCGAGTCCGGCGGACCGAACCGTTCCCAGCTCAGACCGCTGCTGACAAAGAAGAGCCACAGGTGTCGGAGATCGTATGCGTAGGACACCAGCGTGTTCGGCGAGCAGTCCCGGGCCGCGAGGAACCGCAGGAAACCGGAGACCACCTCGACCGGTTCGCCGTTCTCATCGAGCAACTCGACGCGGTGGGACCCGTTTTCCTGGCCTTCTCGTACCCGCATGGACGCCTCCGCCACCGTCGCGTGCGACGGCTCGGACGGCCGCCCTTGCCCCTCAACGAGAGGCAAGGTGTCCATGTAACTAAATGCCCCTGGGTGTCGGCGTGTACGGTGTCCGGCTTGACCTCCGACTCGTTCGTGAGGAGCGAGTCGATGAGGTAGACGGCTTCCCAGACTCCGCAGGGGATGAACCGGGAGAAGAGCGCGACGTAGGTGTCGGAGACGAGGTGGTGGGCGATCCCGCCGTAGCCGCCGTAGAGGATCGAGGCTCGGCGAGGAGGTTGTCGATGACGGTGTCCATCATGGTGCCGTCCACCGCTGCCACCGACCCATCCCCCCACGCCGCCGTCAGGTCCAGGCCGGCGTGGGCGTTGACGACGTCGGCCCCGGACCGGTTGAGGACCGGGATGGTGAAGTGGCGTTTCGCGATCGCGCCGAGTTCGTGCGCGGCCACGCTGCCCCGCATGTGGCGCACCGCCTGGGCGGGGCCGAGTCCGGAACCGTAGACGAACGCGGTGGTCACGTAGCGCGGCAGTGGCTCCTTCAGCTTCGGCTCGCTGCCCGAGCGCGGGCCGGGCCGTTTCCACCAGTGGGTCCAGTGCGCCGCCCGCGCCAGATGTTCCAGCACGCTGCGGGCGGGAAGCCGTTCGGAGAGAGCTTCTTCCAGCTTCTCCGCAGAGGCGGTGCGCTCACCTGCTCTGCGTACGGCGAGGGAGGGGACGCCGGTGACCGGGTCGATGGTGAGGTCCTTGTTGTCCGGATAGCCGGCGTCCACGGTTTCGGCGATCGTGGTGAGCCGCTCGCGCAGCCGAACGGTGAACTCACTCGCGGTGGCGGGGAAGCCTGCCTGATCGCAGAAGCCGGCGAGTTTGGGTTCGCACTGCTCCCAGGGCAGGAGCATGCGGGTCCAGTCACCGTAGTCCTCGGCGCCGATCACGGCGACGTCGCCGCAGCGCAGCTCCTCCACGAGGCAGGCGAACACCATTGCCTCGAAATGGCGGCGGACCAGCATGCCCGGCTGTTCACGGGAGTAGACGGTCTTCAGCCACATCTTCGGCACGAACGACAGGTCCAGCCGTACCAACTCCCCGTTCTCGTCCCTGCGGGCGGGATTGGCAACGTGTACGGCCGAGCTGACCGGTCACACAGCACCGGTCACGGGAGTCAGCTTCGCGCCGGATAGCCGCTTCTTGGCGTCGGCGTCCGCCGATGGCACGGCCCGGGTATGGGATCTGCACGACGGCCAGACCGTGGCCATCGTTCGCAACGACGGCACAATGAACTGCTGTGCGTGGCACCCGGACGGAACGCGGCTGGCGGTAGGCGGGCAACAGGGGCTGTACCTGTACGACTTTCACCGATAGCAGCTGACTGACCCATGCACCGCAGTATTTCCCACACTATTGCCCACAGAGCCCCCATCCGCGTCCAGCGGCATAGCGCTCCCAGGGCCTTGCCACGGGAGATCAGTCGCGCGGAAGCAGGCGGCTCGGCCGGATCTCGTGCAGGTACACCACCGCGTCCACCGACCTCAGCAGATTGACCCGGTCCGGGTCCCGGGGCCAGTGCGTGCCGATCTCGCGTTTGGGCCGGGGAGCGTCCAGCCAGGTGCGGGCGGCGGGTGGTGCGGTGCGCAGGTCGAGGTACCAATTCCGGTGGCTCACCCGGTCCAGGGTGTGCTCGACCGAGCCGGGAGCGGCGGGCTCCACCTCGAACCGCTTGACGTCTTCGTCGACCGGGTTCTGCAAGCCCTGTTCGGTGGCGTGCACGGCGCCCCGGTCGAAGGAGAGTCCCACCGCCAGGTAGCCGCCGCCCAGTCGCTGCCGGAGCACCGAGCCCTGGGTGACGGGAAGGACGGGGGTGGAACTGCTGGTGTACAGGTGGCTGTTGTGCCCGCCGAGCACCAGCCGGTGGCCGATGTGGCGGTGCCACCACAGAGTGTTCTCCGCCATGACGGTGTCGCGGTAGGCCATGGCCGCCGGCGCGGCCTCCGGGTCCATGAGATCGAAGGCATACATGCGCGCCACTTGGTCGACGGCGGTGGCGTGCTGGACCGCCCAGGCATGG